>CAZEQO010000136.1:1481-5390 GCA_964514365.1 uncultured Robiginitalea sp.
CCCTTAAAGTAATTGGAATAGTGGCGGCGGGTTTCCAACACCCCCAAAGTCTCCCCTTTCCAGTCGATGGACATTTGCAGGTGCCTCCGCGCAGCCGTCACCCTTTCTTCCATGGTCGGGGGGGGCAGGTGCGTCCCGGTCTTAAAAAAGTGTTTGACCTCCTTAAAAAACCAGGGGTATCCGATAGAAGCGCGCCCGATCATTGCCCCATCCAGGCCGTAATCATCACGCATACGCATCGCCGCTTCCGGACTGTCCACATCCCCATTGCCAAAGACGGGGATATGCATCCGGGGGTTGTTTTTAACCCGGGCAATCGGTTTCCAGTCGGCCTCCCCCTTGTACATCTGTACCCGTGTGCGCCCATGTATGGATATCGCCTGTATCCCCACATCCTGCAGGCGCTCGGCAACTTCTACAATCTTAATGGATTCGCTGTCCCACCCCAGTCTGGTCTTTACCGTTACCGGGAGGTGGGTGCGTTTGACCATGGCCTCCGTGAGTTTTACTATCAGAGGGATGTCCCTTAAGATACCGGCCCCGGCATTTTTACACACCACCTTTTTAACCGGGCAGCCGAAATTGATATCGATGATGTCCGGGTTGGTCTCCGTGACGATATCGATAGCCTGTAACATGGAGTCGAGTTCCGCCCCAAAAATCTGGATCCCCACCGGGCGTTCCTTTTCGTAAATGTCGAGTTTGATGACGCTTTTCGCGGCGTCCCGGATAAGGCCTTCGGAAGAGATAAACTCCGTATACATCACATCGGCGCCCTGCTCCTTGCACAGGGTGCGAAAAGGAGGGTCGCTCACATCCTCCATAGGGGCGAGCAACAAGGGGAATTCCGGGAGTTCAATACTGCCTATTTTGGGCATGGCTGACGGTTTGGAAGTGCAAAATTACGAATTACCCTGAAACTCCTGTGGGATTACTCATTTTCAATGCGTTGGAGCTCCTCCTTGTCCAGGTCCGCATCCCGGTTCTGCAGGCGGAAGTTACCAAAATTATAGGTGAAGCCCAGGCGTACGAAGCGGGTTTCCGGACGCGCAAAATAGCGGATGTCCTGGTTGGCATACCGGGTGGTGTAGGTGGCATTTGCCCGGCCCAATATGTCTTCCACAACCAGTGAAACCACTGCCCGCCCGTCCCATAACGACTTCCGCAACCCCAGGTCCAGGGTGATGGTTTCAGACATGATGGATGCCCCGTCCAAAAAACTGCTCAGATAGAGCAGGTTCGCCTCCCCGGAGAGGGTTCCATCTTTGGATAACGTAAAAGAATTGCTCAAATACCCGTAAAAGCCGGTGATTTTATTCAGGTAGGTTTCAACATCGCTCTCTTCGGCGAAAATGGTGTTCTCCTCGTAGAAAAGGGAACTGTAGGCGTACAAATACCAAAAGGAGGTGATGGGGGTGGAAACGGTAAAGTCCAAACCGTAGGAGATACTTCCCTCTACATTTTGTTCGGTTTCCCTCAGGGTCAGGTTCTCGTTGTCCTGAAAGCTTATTGTGGCCAGGTACCTCCCGTTATCCCGGTAATAGAGATCTACAAAAAAAGTGTCGTTTAATGTCCAGTTCAGGTTAAAATTATGGCTGAAGGCGGGCACGAGGTTTGGGTTTCCCTCTACAAAATCATTCTCGTTCAGGAAAAAACGAAAGGGGTTTAAATCGGAGTAATTCGGCCGCGTCAGCCTTCGGGCATACGAAAAGGACATGCTTTGGTTCTCCGTCAGGTTGCGGGACAGAAAAACAGAGGGGAAAAATTCCAGGTAACTCTGCCGGTTGATCTCATCCAGGGTAAGGGACTCCGCTTTAACTTCCGTCTGTTCCACCCGCAACCCGGCCTTCAGCGTCCAGGGATCCCAGTTTTTGTTCAGCGACACATAGGCCGCATAGACCTCTTCGTCGTAATTAAAACGGTCCGAAAGGTCGATGTCAAAAGAGCGGAGATTGTCCTGCCCGATAAAATATTCAATGGTGTTCCTGGAGCGAATAAAGGAGCCTTTCACCCCAGCCTCAAAAGTTCCCAAGGGTATAGGGGTATACCAATCCAGCTGGCCCGTAAAAATGTCGATGAACTGTTCGGCATCCGTGGAAAAAGGGAAATCCCGCAGGAAAGCCCCCGAAGGGTCAAAATATGTCGTGAGTCCATCCTGGGCGCTGGTTTCCTCATAGTAAGTGTAATGGCCGTTTGCCTTGAGGGTAGCCCCTTCTTTTTTTAGTTTCCGGGTGTAATTCAGGTCTACAGATGTATTGATCTGGTCCTCCCGCGTACCCTGAAGCGTCTGCAGGGTAGAGTCTATCGCCCCGGCCCCGTTTCGCATGACTGTCTGCAGGTTATAGTCAGCGGTTTTATTCGGGGAATAGGTAAGGTTTGAGGTGAGGTTGAGCTGATCGCGCTCGGAAAGGTCATAATCCATGATAAGGTTGAGCTGTTGGGCCTGGGTCCGGCTCACCTCTTCTGTATCGGTCCTCCAGCGGGAAAACACCGCATTTTGGTCATTGATAAAATTGACGTCGTTTTCGAGCTCCCGGAGCGCCTTGCGGGGGCTTATGGAATAGTTGGCAAAAATCCCGAATTTTTCCCCTTTGTAGTAATGGCTTGTGGAGAAACTGTATTTGGGGAAAACGGCCTGCGTATACTGGCCCCGAACACTTCCCTTATAGCCGGGGACAATATTCTGCCGGGTCCGGATATTGAGCACCGGGCCATCTTCAGCCTCAAAGCTGGCCGGGGGCACCGGGATGACTTCCACAGAGGAAATCGCATTTCCATCCAGCCCTTTGAGCAGGTCCAGGATTTCGTTCTGTGACAACTGAACTTTGCGGTCATTGAGGTAGACGGTGGCGGATTGCCCCCGAATTTCAAGGTTGTCCTGCACCGTGACCACCCCCGGGGCATTGCGCAAAATATCCCAGGTACTGCCCTCACTTATGACCGTATTCTCCACATTGAAAACGATCCGGTCCGCCTGTCGTTCAATGGTAGGGCGCTGTCCTGTGACGACTACTTCGTCCAGGTTCTCCCCTGTCTCTTCCATGATCAGGGCGCCAATGCGTATATCCGAGCGGACTTCCAGGGGGACCAGGACCGAATTATAGCCGAAATAGGTAGCCTGTAAAAAATAGAGGTCTTCCTCAATGTCTTTCAGGGTAAAGCGGCCGATGTCATCTGCTGAGGTGCCTTTTATCTGGGCGCTGTCCTGAGCCCGGAGCAACAACACATTGGCAAGGGGAAGGGGCACTCCATCCGTATCCTTGACGGATCCGGAGATTTGAAAGGTCTGGCTGGTTAGCACAAGGGGAAACAACCCTAAAACAAGGAGAATTTTGAGCTTCACGTTTTGAATGGCCTGGCCTAAATCTATAACATTTTTCCTACAAAAATTTGCATTACGGCCTAATTATGGCATAACCGCCTGTCTGAATCTGCTCAGGCGAAAAGCACAAAAGAAAGTCCTGAAGTTACTGACTGAGGTGGGCAGGGCCTTTTAAAACGTAATTTTTGTGCTTACCTGCTCCCCGTCCCGGGTGACCACAACCGTGGTTTCGTCCCCAGTTTCAAAGACAGAGAGGGCACGCATATAACTCATCATGTCTACAACCGTGCTGTCCCCTAGCTGTACTACAATATCACCCTTTTGAAGCCCTGCTTTTTGGGCGGGTTTGTCCTCGCTCACCCCATCGATACGCATCCCTTCACCGGAGAACAAGTAGTCCGGGATGACGCCCATGGCCACCTTAAACCGGGGAACCTCTTCACTTTCGTTTTTCGTCGTCCTGAAGGCCACTTCCTCCTGGGCTTCCATGGCCTCGGTGAGCTTTAGGATATAACCGGCAATAAGGTCCATCCCCTCGTAATTGAGCAATTCGGCGTCGTCCGAGGGCTTGTGGTAGTCCTCGTGCT
>CAZEQO010000136.1:5400-7322 GCA_964514365.1 uncultured Robiginitalea sp.
CAGGTAAAACGATGTATGGTCGGAGGGGCCCACACCCGATTCGCTCAGGACGAGGTCAAACCCGGGATTCAGGGAATTCAGCATTTGGGGCCAAATGGCAGTAGTCCCGGTGCCGCTGACCGAAAGGGTTTTCTCCTCCCGCAGGCGCCCCACCATATCCAAATTGATCATATAGGGAACCTGTTCGAGGTCCAGAGCGGGGTTTTTGGCAAAGTAGTTCGATCCCAAAAGGCCCATTTCCTCCCCGGAAAAGAAGAGAATCAGGTAATTGTCCCGGGCCTCCGGGCGTTCTTTGAGCATCTTGGCCAACTTCAGCAGTACCGCTACCCCGCTGGCATTGTCATCAGCCCCATTGTGAATCGCGGGTTCCCCCCGGTAAAGGGAGCCTTCCCCTCCCATACCCAGGTGGTCAAAATGCGCTCCGAGGATCACGGTTCGCGTTCCCCCATTGTCTATGAGTCCAAGGACGTTCTGTGCGTTCAGGCTGCTGTCCGTGGCATTGCCAAATTCAATATCAGAATGCGGGTCCCGCCTGGGCTTAAAGCTAAACTCCTGGGTGTAATCCCCTTCTGGGGTTATGGGCTCCAGGCCTAAATCCGCCAGGCGCTGTTCCAGGTAGTCGGCGGCCATTCGCGCCCCTTCACTCCCCGTTTCACGGCCTTTGAGGGAATCGCTGGCCAACACCCGGACGTCTTCCTCCATCGCAACATTTGGCAGCTCCTTCTCTTTGCAGGAAAGCCCCAATAAAAGAATTCCCAGTAAAAACATGCTTATCTTCATAACTAGCCTCTATTTTTGTCAAAAATACACAACCTATGAGAATCTACTATTTGGCGTTGCTGGGAATTTTATTCGCCGGCTGTAAAGGAGATCCGAAAACCGAAGCCCCGGCGGAAGCCCCCGCCCAGAGCCCTATGGCGATGACTTCCGACACCCTGATTTACCCGGGAGAAAAACACTTCGCCTCCATACGGCAAATCACCTTTGGGGGAGACAATGCCGAAGCCTACTGGAGTTTTGACGACAGCATGGTTATTTTTCAGTCCAATGCAGAGGCCTGGGGCATGGAATGCGACCAGATGTTCCTGATGAACGTAGGGGAGACTTTTGAAGACAAGAAACCGCCCATGCTCAGTACAGGGATGGGCCGGACCACCTGTGGCTATTTCCTCCCGGACAATGAACACATCTTATACGCCTCCACCCATTTGCGGGATACCGCCTGCCCGGAAGTGCCTTTGCGGGAAAACGGAAACTACGTCTGGCCCGTATACGACTCCTTTGACATTTTTGTAGCCGACCTGCAGGGGAATATCACGGCCCAGCTCACCGATGAGCCCGGGTACGATGCCGAGGCCACGGTATCTCCCAAGGGCGATAAAATTGTCTTTACCTCAGACCGGAGCGGGGACCTGGAACTCTATACCATGAACCTGGACGGCAGCGATGTAAAACAGATCACGGATCAGCTCGGTTACGACGGGGGAGCCTTCTTCTCCCCGGATGGCACCCAGATTATTTTCAGGTCTTCCCGCCCGAAAACCGAAGCCGAAATCGCGGAATACAAGGGCCTGCTGGAAAGGGGCCTGGTGCAACCCACCAATATGGAGCTCTTTATCTGCAATGCGGATGGAAGTGACCTGCGGCAGCTCACCTTTCTTGGAAATGCCAACTGGAGCCCGTTTTTCCACCCGAGCGGGGATAAAATCCTTTTTTCCAGCAATTTTGAAGCCGAAGGCGGGTTTCCCTTCAACCTGTATATGATCAATACCGACGGCACCGGCATCGAACGGGTGACCCACGGGAAGACCTTTGACGCCTTTCCGGTTTTCTCCAACGATGGCAAACACCTGATTTTCTCGAGCAACCGAAATAATGGCGGGACGCGGGATACGAATTTGTTTATCGCCGAGTGGCGGGAC
>CAZEQO010000137.1:0-3505 GCA_964514365.1 uncultured Robiginitalea sp.
CCCAACAATCTCTTTCTCCAGAAAGCAGTAACGATTCTTAAACCCGAGGAGGCGGATACTGAAGGGAGCGATGCCCTGTAGGGTGTTAAAGAAGTTTTAAAGTGCCCTCCCCGGGCCGTTATCTTTCTATCTTTACCCGGCCGACTAATTCGCCCAATTATGCCCTATTTACTGCGCTGGTTAACCCTGGGAATACTTGTACTTCCATTTATTTGCAATGGACAGGGTAAGGCTCCACCCTCTTCTGTCAAACTCTATAACGACCTTCAGAAAATTAACTTTTTAGGTTCTGCCCTTTACATCGCTGCCCACCCGGATGACGAAAATACCCGATTGATCTCCTACCTGTCCAATGAGGTGCACGCCCAAACCGCTTATTTGTCGTTAACGCGGGGGGATGGGGGCCAAAACCTCATCGGAACCGAGCTCCGTGAATTGCTCGGGGTCCTGCGGACCCAGGAACTGCTCGCTGCCAGAGGTGTGGATGGAGGACAACAATTCTTTACCAGGGCCAACGATTTTGGGTATTCCAAACACCCGGATGAAACCCTGAAGATTTGGGATCGTGATGCCGTTCTCTCCGATGTAGTGCGTGTGATCCGGACATTTAAACCCGATATTATCGTCAATCGTTTTGACCACCGGACACCCGGGAGCACCCATGGTCATCATACATCTTCTGCAATCTTAAGTACGGAAGCCTTTGCCCTTGCGGGAAAACGCGACGCGTATCCGGAACAGCTTACATCCCTCGAACCCTGGAGTCCGGAGCGGCTCTTTTATAATCTTTCGTGGTGGTCGTACGGTAGTCGCGAGAATTTTGAAAAGGCAGATAAATCAAGACTTGTTTCCCTGGACGTTGGCGTTTATTACCCCGAACGTGGCCTCTCCAATAACGAAATTGCAGCTATGGCAAGCAGCAAACACCGTTGCCAGGGTTTTGGAAGACCCAACGTACGGGGTACTGAAAAAGAGTACTTAGAAATACTGGAAGGAAATTTACCACAAAGCGGAGACCCCTTTGAAGGTATCGACACGAGTTGGGGAAGGATAAAAGGTGGGGAAGCCGTTGGGGCCATTCTCGACCCTATGGAATCCGAATTTAATTTCAGGGATCCCGCCTCCCATCTCCCCAAATTGCTCGAAGCTTATAAGATCCTTACCAAATTGGAGGATTCGCACTGGAAGCGCGTTAAAAGTGAACAACTCCTGGAACTTATTGTCAACATCTCCGGCTTGTATATTGAGGCTTCATCTGCCGATTACGCTGCAAACCCGGGGGAAACGGCTCCAATTCGTATCGAAATGGTCAACCGGTCTGAGTGGCCTGTAGAAGTCAGGGGATTTCAACTGGATGCCGGTACGCGAAGTGATAGTCTCATCCCCTTACCTGCAAATCAGCGGATACGCCTCGAAGGGGCCATTGCCATTCCAGAGGACCATGAGGGCACCGATCCGTATTGGCTTCGGGAATCCGGAACCCAGGGGCTTTATACTGTTTCTGATCCGTCCCTTATCGGGAAACCACAAACTCCTGCAGCATTTTATTTGCGGGTGAATTTAGATATTGACGGCACCAAACTGGATTATGTAACCCCGGTCATTCACAGGTACTCTGAGCCCGATAAGGGGGAATTGGTTCGTGCTTTCGAAGTCCTCCCCAAAGTGACGGCGAGTTTTGATGAACAGGTGAGTATGTTCACCTCAGCACATTCCCGCTCCCTGAAATTGGCGGTGAAATCGCATACCCAAAGTGCCAGCGGCAAGGTAAGGCTAAAGGTGCCGGAAGGCTGGCAGTCAAACCCGGCTTCCTACGACCTCAGCCTCTCGGGAAAGGGAGATGAGATGGTATTCCAGTTTACCCTCATGCCTCCTCCCGGTGATTCACAAGGCTTTGTAACTCCTGAAATAACGGTTGGGGACAAGGTCTATAACGAAGAACTCATCCCTATTGTCTACGAACATATTCCGGCTCAAATCGTGTTGCTTCCTGCATCTGTAAAGGTTGTGCGGCTCAATGTAGAAAAAGCCGGGCAACATATCGGTTATGTGATGGGGGCAGGTACCGGAAAACCTGGAAGCCATAGGATATACCGTTCACACCCTGAATATGGATGCCCTCAGCGCCGAGACCCTAAAAACGATGGATGCGGTGGTTCTGGGTATTCGGGCATACAACGTCCTTGATGAACTCCCTTTTAAAAATGATATTTTACTGAACTATGTGAAAGAAGGGGGCACCATGATCGTACAGTATAATACAAGTGGTCGGGGAGCCCGGGACTTTAGTAATCTCGCCCCCTATCCGCTTCGCCTGTCCCGCGACCGGGTATCGGATGAAACGGCCGCTGTAGAAATTCTGGAACCCGAACATCCCGTACTGAATTTTCCCAACGTTATTAATGCCCAGGATTTCCAGGGCTGGGTTCAGGAACGCGGACTGTATTTTCCCAATCAATGGGATCCGTCCTATACCCCCCTGCTCTCCATGAATGACCCGGGGGAATCCAGTAAAAAAGGCGGACTACTGGTCGCACCCTATGGCTCGGGATACTATATTTACACCGGCCTGAGCTTTTTCCGGGAACTCCCTGCGGGAGTGCCGGGTGCTTTTAAATTATTGTCTAATATGCTTTCCATCGGGAAGGCCCCAATACCTGCGGAGCGTGGAGTTAAAGGATGAAATGAAAGCGAAGATGGTCTGGAAACGCATCTATACCCTGGTGCTGGTTTTAAACGCCATCTACATTCTGGTTTTCTACTTTATTATGACCTCGAACGCTTAGCATGGCAACTATCGACTGGATCATTCTGACGGGTACCCTTTTTTTTATCGTCTTTTTCGGCGTTTGGAAAACCAGGGGAAACAAAGATGTAAAGGAATACGTCCTCGGGGGGAACCGGGCCAAATGGTGGACCGTCGGGCTTTCGGTAATGGCTACCCAGGCCAGTGCGATTACCTTCCTCTCCACACCGGGGCAGGCTTTTCACGACGGGATGGGGTTTGTACAGTTCTATTTCGGGCTGCCCCTGGCGATGATTATCATCTGTATTGTTTTTATCCCAATCTACCACCATCTCAAGGTTTATACGGCCTATGAATTCCTGGAAAGGCGGTTTGACCTGAAAACGCGCACCCTTGCAGCCATCCTGTTTCTGATACAAAGGGGACTGGCCGCAGGAATTACCATTTTTGCCCCTTCCATTATCCTGTCGGCAGTCCTCGGATGGGATTTAAAAACCCTGAACATCATTATTGGTATCCTCGTGATTATCTACACGGTTTCCGGGGGTACAAAAGCTGTTAACGTGACCCAAAAGCAACAGATGTTCGTGATTATGCTGGGGATGTTTATGGCCTTTTTCTTTATTCTCGGTTACCTCCCTACCGATATTGATTTTGGCAAAGCCCTTAAAATTGCAGGGGCCAGCGAGAAACTGAATATTCTCAATTTCGACCTGGACACCAGTAGCAGGTACACTTTCTGGAGCGGGATTACAGGGG
>CAZEQO010000137.1:3515-7303 GCA_964514365.1 uncultured Robiginitalea sp.
CACGGACCAGAGCCAGGTACAACGCTACCTTTCCGGAAAATCTGTACGGGAAAGCCAGCTCGGACTTATTTTTAACGGGTTACTGAAAATCCCAATGCAGTTTTTTATCCTCCTGGTCGGGGTTATGGTCTTTGTATTCTATCAGTACAACCCATCGCCCCTGAATTTTAACCCGGCAGCTACTGCGGCGGTTCTTGAATCTGAATACGCCGAAGAGTACGAGGAACTCGAAATGGCCCATGGAGCGTTGGAGCAGGAGAAGAAAATGGCACAAAACGCCTTTTCCAAAGCTTTAGATCTAAAGGAATACAACTCCACGGTTGTCGCCAAAGAGAATATCCTGAAAATCAACCAGAAAGAGCGCTATAACCGGGAAACGGCTAAAACCCTGATTAGCCAGGCAGACAGCAGTGTGGAGACTAACGACAAAGACTACGTCTTTATACACTTTATCCTGAATTATCTGCCCCGGGGTCTTATCGGCCTTCTATTGGCAGTGATCCTATCGGCTGCAATGTCTTCCACGGCTTCGGAATTAAATGCCCTGGGAACGATCACCGCCCTCGACCTCTACAAGAGAAATAAAAAGCAGGAGATGGAGCCCAAACACTACGTAAAGGTTTCCCGCCTTTTTACTTTAATGTGGGGTGTAGTGGCCATTACCCTGGCGTGCCTGGCCAGCCTGGCCGAAAACCTGATCCAACTCGTTAACATTATCGGCTCTATTTTTTACGGGAATGTACTCGGGATTTTCCTGCTTGCCTTCTTCGTAAAACCCGTTCGGGGCAACTCCGTTTTTGTCGCCGCCATCATCACTCAGGTCATAGTCATTATCGGGTTTGAATACGACTGGATGTCCTTTCTCTGGCTCAACGCTTTTGGATGTGCACTGGTTATTATCCTCGCCCTCGTGCTGGAAGGTTTTGACAGATTACTGAAAAACCCACCCATCCGAATATAAAAAGCCCGGCATTTTTACGGCCGGGCCTCTGAACTACTTCCTTGTATTTGTTCAAACTACGAGATGTATCTCTCCTGGTGTTGAAAGGAAAAAAGGGATTACATGGCTCCCCATTCCTTCAGGGAATCCTTGTTCATCTTTACATAATCTGCGTTACCTGCTTTTTCAGCCGCTGCGAGGGATTTTTTGGCCGCAGCGATTGCCCCGTCCTTATCTCCCATTTTAGCATAAATAAGGGATTGCTGACGCATCATCCAGTATGCGTCCGGATTCATGGCTACCGCCTTATCTACGTATTCTCTGGCCTTTTCCATCTCCATTCCTTCCTGGAAATAGTAGGACGCAGCCCCGTAGTAATCATTGGCAGTTGGTCCGCCCATAGCCGCCTCAATGCTCTTCATGGCCTTAGCCTTGGTCGGCACCTCAAAAGGAACACCCGCATAGGTGTTTTCCCACCACATTCCGAGTGTCCCCCCGTTGTTATGCAGGTTGTCCAGGGTAATGGTAAAGGTTTCTGCCGTAGGTGTTGTCTTTACAGCAGGTACCGTAATATTAGCCGCAACCTTTCCATCATCCCACTTGGCAGGGGTTCCCCAGTTGCTGGTATCTGAATAAAAAAGAACTTCCCACTTGTCCTCCATAGGTTTGGTAAAAACCGCATAGGTTCCGGCTTTAAGGGTCTTGCCTCCAACCGTGACATCATCACTAAACATAACAGTGGTATTTGCATTCGCTCCGGTCCGCCAAAGTTTTCCATAAGGGACCAGGTTTCCAAAAACGGTTCTCCCTTTCATGGATGGACGGGAATAATTCACGGTTACCTCTGTAAGGCCAACCATTTGCTCCAGGGTGGACCCGGGGCTCGGGGCAGGGGTCTGCATTTGTGCAACCCCCATAAGTCCGGCGCTCAGCGCCAACATCAAAAGTGTTCTTTTTATCATGTTAATTGGATTTTTGTGTTCGATCAAAACTACTGAGAAAGAGAGGCTTGTTTTGTTAAATAAATCCTAAATACATCATCTGAAGCCACTAATCCTGAAACATCCAGGCGTTCGTTTTTTTGCCAGGATTCGAAGGCTCCCGGAGTGCTGGGAAAAGCAGAACAGGATAGGTTCAACTTCGGCTTAACGCTCCCCTGCCCTTGTCCCGGGAAGTGACGTAATGGCTTTGGAAGGGATGTGATACAGTGCCGACGGGAGGGATATGATCTTGCGGTCAAAAGCCTCGGAGGTAATAAACAAATCCCCGTCCGGGCTTACCGCTATCCCCTCGGCCTGGGCAAATCCTATGGGAATAGGGGGTTCTTTTGTTGTAAGGGCCTCTACCCCTGCGACCTGGTCTTGTTCAGCTTTCACAATTGCATCTTTTTCCTGTGCAAACCCTACGGTGAGCGCGTACCGCTGCGTATTGGCAGGAAAGCCATTTGCCGGGGATCCCGAGGGAACCTGAATGAGAAAGGGTTGCAGTTCGCCCGTATATCCCAGCAAATACCACATATCCCCTTTGGGATCAAAAGCGGCGTCGGTAACCATTCCTCTGACATTAAAGGAAGTGCCCTTTTGAGCTCTGTGGTTCCCGGGAGTGTTAGGAATACTGTAAACAGTAGTACCTTTCTTCTGCCATTGCTTGGTGAAAACCCAAAGGGAATCCGGCCCGGCGAGCAAAGCTTCGGCATCCCAGTCACTATTTCCTTTTCCATTAAAATCTACCTGATCTTCATAAAAAAACGAGATAATCTCTGCTTCGATCTCATCCTTTTTTAAATAATCCTCCCTGGAAATTCTGAGGATACGCAGGTCTTTGCGTCTTCCTAGGTTATTGCCGAAATCCCCGATGTAGATATAATTGGCGTCTGCTGCGAGCGCTTCCCAATCCGTATTGACCATGTTGGTAATAGTGACCTCCCGCACCACCTCGAGGGAAGTAGTGTCCATTTCATAAAGCACAGGGGCATTGCCGGAATCGTTTATGGTAACCCAACGATTATCCAGCAACAATAGCCCGGAACTTTCATTTACATTTTCTGCAAGAGGACCCTTCCATTTAGCATGAAGCTGCCCTGCAAGGTCTGAAGGAAAGGTCAAACTCCCGAACACGAGCATAAATAAGCACAGTTGTCGCATGGGCGAAAGGTACAAATTCTGATGATCAGGGTTGGCTTAGCCGCGGAAGGATTCTCAAAGAACCCCGTGAATTAGTGAATCCCCTGTTTTTATATTTTGTTTAACTCATTATCGACATGCCTTAAACAGAATGATTGTATATTTGTTCCATCAGATATGAAACTATATCGCTTACGCGCCACCCAGCAGCTGCCCATTACCCCTGAGGATGCCTGGAATTTCCTGTCTAACCCGGAAAACCTTCAGAAAATTACCCCGAGCCATATGGGGTTCCAAATCCTAAGCGGGGCGGATCGACCCATGTATCCCGGACAGATTATTCAATATAAAGTCTCCCCTGTACCGGGAATAACCACACGCTGGGTAAGTGAAATCACCCATGTTGAACCGGGGTCCTATTTTGTTGACGAACAGCGCTTTGGACCCTACAGCCTTTGGCATCATAAACACTTTATTAAAAAAGTGGATGCAGGGGTGTTAATGGAAGACATCGTCGATTACAAATTGCCCATGGGTTTTCTGGGGAGGCTGGCCCACCCGATTTTTGTGCGTAAACAACTCGCCGGAATTTTCAGGCATCGGGAAAAAGCCCTGACAGACATGTTCGGGTCCATCCCCGGGTGCCCTACAACATTTACAATTGAGACCCTATGAAATGAGCCATAACAATTCTTGATACCAACCGAGATGGTTATTGGCGAATT
>CAZEQO010000138.1:0-7071 GCA_964514365.1 uncultured Robiginitalea sp.
AAAAGTACCGCTACGGATCCAACGAGAAGGCCAACCAAAAAATCCTTTACAAGCCCGGGGATCCCCGGCAAGAGGTGGTGCAGGAATTCTATATTGTGATTAAAAATCCCACCGGAGACCAGCAGCAGGGCCAGGGTTCCCACAACGGAGAGTATTTTAATGACCCAGGGCAAGGCACGGACGAGGAACCTCCCTATTTTATCCGAGAGTCCGTCATTTCCTTCTTTCCATTTGATAAGCTTGCGACCATAGTCATCCATCCGAACGATAAGGGCCACGATCCCATAGACTCCTATAGTGGCTAAAACAGCGACTGTGGAGACTACCAGGATTTGAGTAGAAATAGGTTCCTCCACGACCGTGCTCAGCGCGATGATGACAATTTCGATGGAAAGGATGAAATCGGTAAGAATAGCCTGTTTGATTTTTGTTTTTTCAAGGGCAGCTGCCTCCATTGCCGAACCTGAAGCTTTTGGGGAAGTGGCCGCTTTTTTATTATGTCCAAGGGCGAATTCAATCACTTTTTCCGCTCCTTCATACGCGAGGTATACGCCTCCCAATATGAGAATTATTGTAATGGCTAAGGGAATGAAAGTGCTCAGGAGGAAAGCAATCGGTAAGATGATGAGTTTATTGAGAAAAGAACCCTTGATGATCGCCCAAAGTACCGGCAATTCACGACTGGCGATAAAACCGGTCGCCTTTTCCGCATTAACCGCCAGGTCATCCCCGAGGATACCTGCTGTTTTTTTGGTGGCAATCTTGCTCATGGAGGCCACGTCGTCCATAAGCATGGCGATATCATCCAATACTGCGAAAAAGCCAGAAGCCATAAATTGAAAAGTAGGTTTAAAGGTATCGTTTTTACTAAATCAAATCAAAACGTGGTTTGACGGACAGGGGTCAGGCGTATTTTCCCAGTAGTTTCTCTATGGCCGTTGCCGGTGGATTTTTCATCAAAGCTTGTTCGATCAGGTCCCTGAGCAGGGAATCCACAGTTTCTTCCCGGCAGCCGAGCTTGACAGCCAGGGACTTGCAAAGGAACAATTCCTTTTCATCGATCCGGCCATCTATCATCATTACAGTGATCAGGTCATAGAGGTGTTCCATCCGCTCTTCTGCAGTTTTTGGGGTAACAAGTGCAATGTCTTCAGGGTTTCTGATGATCCGGGTTACTTCATCCGTAGACATATGGAACTTTTCGGCTAATCCGATCACAAGGTCCATTTCGGCCCGATCCACATCACCATCGGCCCGGGCAACGGAGAAGAGGTTTTTAAAATGGCTCCTGCGTTTCTTTTTGTCGTAGCTGTTGAAAAGATCTGATAGTCCCATCCAAGTTATTTTTTTGTAATTGCAATTCTTTACATTCAAATCCCCCTAATCCCCTTCCGGTAAACCACTGGAATTTAAAGGATTTTCGAGAGGATCTAAATATAGGGAATTCTCTTATCCGGTAACCCTTTTAGACTTACGAAAGTTTAATGAATCCTTACTCCGGTTCTCAGTTAATAGTTGCAGAATGCAATCATTATATCGCCAGGCAAAAGATTTGATTCGGTTTGCCTGGCCGTGTATTTATCGAAACCAAAATGATAGCATTTATTGCCCAAAATAGTAGTCAAAAATTGCAACGAGATCCTGCCTATCGGAGATCGAGAGTTTGTTGGCTTTTATAAAACTCTTTATCCCCGCAGCGTCATCTTCGAAGAATTCCCTGAAGTCTTTTGATTTACTGGGTACGGGTACTACAGACCCTGAAACCTTGCGTTTGTCCCGGATATAATATTGGTCCTGAACCTTTTTAAAACCGGCAGGTTCGGCCGCGGCATATCCCTGAGCCTTAACTTCTTTGAAGTACTTCTTATTTTCACGAACAAAAAGGGTGTAGTTTTCAGTGCTATGTAGAACTTGCAAAAACGTTGAGGCCTTATCTCCTTTCTGATTGATATACTCATGGGTTTCGTAGATATGATCCGTTCCATTGAGAAGTGATATGGTATATGGAATGGAATTGTCCAGGGCAATCACACGATCCGGGGTGATCTGAACTTCCACAAGCCCTTCCACCGCATCGAACCTGACGAAATGAGTTTCCCCCCGATCGTTAATTCTGGCCGCTGTGAACGCCTCATCCAAATAGGGTGATCCGTTGGGCACATTATACTTGGTTTTATATAAATTGGGTTCATAATAGACCGTGCCAAACTCTTCATTTCGCAATTGCTGAGCGCACATTTCTCCTAAGCAAAACACAGCGAACAAACACCCAAGAGCGGTTTGGAGAATCCTTTGATTGGAATTATAAAAATTCATCAGCTGTTGCATGTCCCTAAAGGTACTCCTTAATGGATAGAGAATCAATCGATTTGTTCTGATCTTCCAGTCCGCAGTTCACAGTTGCAGTATGCAGAACGAGGACGAACATAATCGCAAAATCATCTTCCTGCCTACCGAAGACTCCCTTTTGAACTTTGAACCCTCTCTGCCCACTGCCACTTCCCACTGCATACTCCCTTTTGAACCTTGAACCCTTGAACAACCCTTAATTGAAGTGAAACCCTACTCCAAGAAAAACACGAAGATTATTCGTTCCATTGACCCAGGAAAGATCAAAGTTAACCGGGCCGAGGATTGAATTATAGGAAAGGGTACTCCCTGCCGACATCACAAAACTGGTTTCAGTAGCATTTTCCCAATCCCCGGTTGGGTTAAAGAAATTGTCCGTATAATCGTCAAAAGAACCGAATCCAACAGATGCCATGTTCAGATGGGGGGTAAGAAACACTTTTCGGAAAAGGTTGACTTGCGTCCCGAGAGAAAGACCCACATATTGATTTACGATGAGTTCTTTTTGGTTTAATCCCGGGAAGGGCCGGGTGTCATACCTGGGGTTTTGGATATTACCACCGTATATGTATTTTGCGCCAAGGCCAAAGTCAAGAAGGGATACATCACTGTCCTCCAGGTTGTCCTGGAATAAGAAATGGGAAGCCGCACCAATAATTACAGAGGACTTCGGGCTTATCGGAAGTCGAACCTCATAGTCCAGCCCCAATTTTGAAAAACCATTGGTCTTTCCCTCTACGGGTTCGGCGGCATCCAAAGAGTATTTCAAGTCCACATGGCTGTAAAGGGATCTTCCAACATAGCCCTGGAGCAGGGTGCCCCGCCTGGCAAAAAAGACCTTGTCCAATGAATTGTGCTGGTAATGACCGTAAATTTCAAGATTGTTGAAACGGTAACGGTCTAACTGGAAGAAATTGTCATTTACTTCGGGGTCTACGGTTGGCCGAAATGAAGTACGTTCATATTTTACCCCAAAGCCTATATAATTGACTAAGGAATTCAGGTTCAGATTTAATTGGTTGTCGAAAACCCCGTACTGATATTTGAGGTTATCTACGTACTCCCCCAGTACAAATATCTCTTCCTTTTGTTGCTGTCCCATCAATTCTGCCCGCCACCACCACACTTTTTGAGGGCCAAAAGATGCCTGGTGTTGCAACCTGAATTTTGGCCGCTCGGCAACATCAAGGGTAACTAGTGTCCTGGAGGAAGTACCCAGTACATTGAGGCCTGTGTAGTTGACAATCACTCCCACCCCGTTATCTGTGTCGTAATGCAATGAACCTCTGAATTGATGTCTTGAGTGCTCTAACCCATTCACCTCTAATGCCAGGGATTCATTGTTGTACTGAAGCGAATAATTCACTTCTGTGAAACGCGCTGTTCCCATAGCCCGGTCTATTCCAGCCTTCAGATCCTGAAGGGTATATGCAGTATCCGGTTTTAAATTTGTCCGTTCCCGGACAAGGGTCCTGTTTCCTTTGCTTATTCCTTTATAGACAATGGTGTCAAAGGTTACTTTCTTGTCATACTCCGGGATTTCGTGTGGTCTTTGTTCGAAGTTCTTAAGTCTTTCAGAAAGGGCAGCCAAAGCATCACTGTTTTTCGATACCCCGATCTTACCTTCCTGCATCATTGTTTCGGATTTGACAAAATCTGAAGTTGAATAGGTGAGATTGGGGACATGGTCTACGAGGATATCACAAAGCGCCTGACTCTCCGGATTTTTCAGGTAACTGTTCAGCATTCCGGCCTGGAACATAATCGAACTCAGGTTTTCCAGTTTCTCTTTGGGCAACATATTCCCCCCTACGTCACTCCCAATAATGATATCGGCCCCCATGGCTTTGGCAACATCGACCGGGAAATTGTTCAGGACACCCCCATCCACAAGGAGGGTCTCATTATAGGGCACAGCGGTGAAAATTCCGGGGATGGAGATACTTGCACGCATGGCAAAGGCCAGTGATCCGGATTCCAGGATGACCTCTTTCCCATTAACGATGTCTGTGGACATGGCGCGGAAAGGTATCGGCAGGTCGTCAAAGTCGTTGACCTTGTGGACCGGGAAGGTCAGGGAAGAAATAAAGGTCCGCAGGTTTTGATCATTGATAAGGGAATTTCCCAGTCGAACCTTTCCATTTTCGAGACCAAGGGTAATCATATAGCGATTGAATTCACTTTTCTCCTCTACAGTCACATCGTTCAAATCGATTCCACCACCCATTATATTATCCCAGTCTGCTGACCTGGCAATCTGTGCGATACTATCCCCGGAATACCCCATGGCGTACAACCCCCCAACCATGGTACCCATACTATTGCCCACAACCAGGTCGGGGACAATCCCGAGGGAATCCAGGGCCTGCAACAAGGGAATGTGGGCCAGGCCTTTCGCCCCTCCACCACTAAGGACAAGAGCTACTTTGGGTTTTTTGTCCTGGGCAACAGATGCTAAAGGCAAAAAAAGGCATAGAAAAAGCAAACATAAAAATCTGCACCGGAGCATAGTGAGGGATGGTTGATTCTCAGGCCACAAGATACAATCTATCCCGATACCGGGCTATCCTGTGCTTTTATCTGCGTATTCCATTCTGCCTACTGCCAGTGCCTACTGAAGACTCCTTTTGAACCTTGAACCCTTCTGCCTACTGCCACTGCCAAAAGCATACTCCCTTTTAAACCCTCAATCCTGCACCTCAGTCTTCAGCAGGCCCGAGGTCAGGAAAACCAGGGGGGCATTCCAGTTGATGGCGGTCTCGTTGGTTGAATAGCTGCACTCTACATCGGCATATGAGGCGGCCGGGAAGGTGCTTCTGTCTACCATTTCAGGCTCGCAATCATTCGGAACAATTGTATTTGGCCCTCCGGCGATGTAACCCGGTATGGGGGCCTCGATCCCATCTGCAGCCATAATCCGGTTATGGGGTTTCAAAGGGGATTGGCTCCCAAAACCGGTGACAAAGCAGTATCCCGTGGTGTTCCGTCCGAGGAGGTAATCCAGGTCGTTTTGGGCAGCCCTGAGGTACCTTTGGTCCCCCGTCAGGTCATAGGCTATGATTTTAAGCATGCCGTCGTTGCCGACATCCGAATTGCTTCCCCATGCAAACGCCTCCATACTGATCAGGTATGGGGATTCGCTTTGCCGGGCTAGCATACCCTCTGTATACTCGATAAAATCTGCCCTGATTCCTCCAAAGGCGTCTTTTTGATCGGAGGTTATGAGGGAGATTGCCCCGAGGGCCTGAACGACATCCCACTTGGGGGTGACAGGTTTGATATAGGATTGCTCAAGGGCCGTTTTGAACCTTTCCTCCCCGGTGGTCAGGTATAATTCGGATGCTGCCCAGAACCGTTCATCGGTAAGGGTGGTATCCGGATAGGCTCCCGTACTGATATCTTCAGGTTGTTCGTAGAAAACTTCGGGATTTTCCTGGCTCCATTCCCAGGCATTCAGAGCTGCTTGTTTCATTTCCACTGACAGTTCCGGGTTCCCGTAGGCGTCGACAATCCTGCACCCAAAGGCCAGGGTTGCCGCAAAATCCAGGGCAGCAGCCGTACTTTTTTGAACCACGTACCTGGGCTTATCGGTTTGTTCGGGCAGGATAAAGTCGTCAAACCCCTTGGTCGTAAGCTTGTGATAGACCCCTCCGTCATGGGGGTCTTGCATTGTCATCATCCACCTCAGGTTAACAAGGGCCTCATCGAGGATATCCGGAAGGTCGTTTCCGGATTCCGGGATGGTAAGATCATGATTCCTGTGCACCTCCGCATTGGCCTCCAGGCTTTTTAAAAGGGTCCAGGTGGTGATGCTGCTATTGACGATGTATTTTCCGTAGTCCCCGGCATCGTACCAGCCTCCCGGTGAGGCAATGATCGTGCCTTCAGGCCTTTTGGCATCGCCGGCAGAGGCATGAACAAAGACAGTTGTATCCGGATGACCTGCTTTTCGAATCCATTGCCCCCCATACTGCGGGGGTATTTCCTGACTGCACCTGGCATAGTAATAGGATTTCAGGGCGGCATCGGCCAGCGGCCTGTACAGTTGTGTACCAATTGAAAATACAGAACTGCACTCCCTGCCCACGCACAGGCGGTAACGACCCTCGTTTTCAAAAGCGGAAAAGTCCAGGGCACTGATCGTATCCCCGGACAGATCCCAGGACTGAGCTTCTTTGGCTTTTCCTTCAAAAACGACCTGACCGTTTTCATCCACAAGACGGAAATCACTCCCCGCTATTCTGGATAAGCCTGTTTTGTTCCCGGTTGTCGGGTAGCCTACCTGATTGACCAGAATATGTTTGGAATCATATTGTACCTCCCGATTCGGGAGGGTACAACTTCCTATTATTAATACGGTGAGCACCGCGAACGTCAGGATTTTGGGGTTTAAATATCTCATACGTTTATTATCCAAGTTGAACTTCTATTTTATAGGTGCCCCCGGGTTGGAGGGGAACCTTGTTTCCGTCTTTCAAAGGCTGGTCATTGACCAGGATTGCCGAAACCCCTTTGTTTACCCCTTTGGGATTCTTCACCGAGATTTCATAGGTGGCGCCCCGGAATTTCCGGGTGATTTCAAAGGACTTCCAGCCCCGGGGGATACAGGGATCGATAACCAGACCGTCGTAGGCGGGCTGGATTCCCAGGATGTACTGGCTGATGGTATAGAAATTCCAGGCCGCGGTGCCGGTGAGCCAGGAGTTTTTGGCTTCTCCCGGC
>CAZEQO010000139.1:0-6966 GCA_964514365.1 uncultured Robiginitalea sp.
GTGATCACCTCTATACCCCGGGGGCCCAATAGCCCGCGGAGCTGCTCGATACCCGAGGCATTGGTGCGGTAGGTATGGCCTACCGCCAGGGTACGGGTGTCCAGCCAGGCCACATCCCCCCCTTCCAGGGTTCCCGGGGCCTCGATACTGCCCAGGATGGGTATGCCCTGGGCTTTATAAAAGGCCCTGTGGTCTGCAGGTTCTTCCTTTCGGGCCGGTTTACCCATCCGGCACAGAATCATCCCGTGATCCGTGGCAATGGAGGCATCCCGGCAATAGAGGCAGTCCGGGGACAATCCATCGGTGGAAGGCATGGGCAGGATTTCCCCGGCGTGTTCCTCCAGTATTTTTCTAAAATTCTGATATTGTAAGAGGGCTTTGCCGTAGTCCGGCAACCCCAGGTAATTTAAGGACTTCCAGGCGGAGGAGAGGTTTTCTTCACTCCTGAAGGCGTTGGCCACTGGCCGGATACAGACCGAGGCCAGGGGGAGATATTCAGATTGGGTGGTAAAATCCTTAAGGTTCATTTCCTGGTTTGTTTTTCCATTTCATAAATACGTAGACAGGGGTTCCCAGCATCAATAAGATAAAGCCCCATAAAACGGAACGCTCCCCGGCACCGTAGATCCCCCAGAGGGAAAAGGCAAAGGCGAGGCCGCCCAGGGTAAAAATCCCAACCCTCGACCTGTTGCTGTGCGAATTTTCCAGCGATAAAACTACAAAAGCTGCGGAGGCAAAAAGGTATGGGATGAGTACACAGAACGTAGAGAGCAGGATCATATACCGAAACTGCTCAACCAGCCCTTCTGTATAATTCATCAACACGACCAGGGAACTGAGGGTGCTGCCGATAACCATCCCCCATATGGGAACCCCGTGGCGGTTTTCCTTCCGGAATACCCCCGGGAAAAGGCGGTCCCGGGCCGTAGCTTCAGCCACCTGGCTTTGGATAAATATCCATCCGTTCAGGGCCCCAAAGGAGGCAATCGCCACCCCGGCGGCTACAAATCCAGCCCCGAGTTTGCCACTCATGATCTCCATGGCATCGGCAAAAGGTGCCGCAGAAACCGCAAGTTCTGCAGCGGGGATCATTCCCATAATAACGACGGTGCTGAGTATATAGACAGCCGTAGTGATGAGGGTTCCCCATAGGGTAGCCATGGGAATTGTCTTCTTGGGATTTCTGACTTTATCTGAGGGGACGGTGGCACTTTCAAAACCTAAAAACGAATAGAAGGTAAGGGCCCCGGTGGCCGCAATGGCTCCGAGGGATGAGGTTTCACTGGCGTTAAAAGGTATAAAATGGGCCGGGTCAAAATAGAAGAAGCCCCCTATGATGATCACCACAATGGGCACTAATTTCAGGAGGGTGGTAACGACCTGCATTTTCCCGCTCGATCGCACGCCGAGGGAATTATACCAGGTCAACCCCCAGATGGTGGCCAGGGATGCCCCTGCGGCAATAAGCGAATGGGTATTGAGTACGGGGAAAAACACACTCATCGCACTGATAAAGGCAATAGTGATCGCGGCATTGGCAATCCAGATCGAAACCCAGTAGCCCCAGGCGACCAAAAAACCGATATAATCCCCGAATCCCGCTTTGGCAAAGGCGTAGGGCCCCCCGTTGCTATTGGGAATCATTTTCGTAAGGGCACTGAAAACCCGTGCCAGTAACAAGGCCCCGGCTGCGGAGACCACCCATCCCACAATGCTGATACCCCCAAAACCCGCGAGGGTTGCGGGCATCATAAAAATACCTGCCCCAATCATATTTCCAATGACCAGGGCGGTAGTCATCCAAATCCCAAGGGACTGCTTCCCGGAATCAGCGGCCATTAAAATAGGGGTTTACCGAAAAGAATTCCATATTTTTAAAAGTACAAATAAATCCCAGCCATGGCCCTGAATTTTTCAATAGACCCCGACATCCGAAAGGCAGCCACCCTGCCTGCTTCTTTTTACAGGGACACCACTGTGTTTGAGGCCTTACGCGAAAAGGTTTTTTACAGGACCTGGCAATGGATCGGGGACGACCGGAAGCTGGGGGAAAAAGGGTCGGCCCTCCCGTTTACCCTCCTCGAAGGCTTTCTCGATGAGCCCATGGTCCTTACCCGGGATGGTAAAGGGACGTTGCACTGCCTGAGCAATGTATGCACCCACAGGGGGAACCTGGTGGTTGGGGAGGCGGGAAAAACACGGAAACTGGTCTGTGGCTACCACGGACGGCGCTTCGACCTGGACGGCACTTTTGAGCATATGCCCGAATTTGGGCAAACCGAGGATTTCCCCACGGCCTGCGACAACCTCCCGGCTTTTGAGTTGCGGAAGTGGGGCCCGCTTCTTTTTGCCGGCCTGAATCCGGAATTTGATTTTCAGCAGGTCCTGGATGCGATGTCCGAACGGGTGGGTTTCCTGCCCCTGGAGGAATTCCGGGAAGAGCCATCCCTGCATAAAGAGTATTCCATCAACGCGCATTGGGCCCTATACTGCGATAACTATCTGGAAGGTTTCCATATTCCCTTTGTCCACGACGACCTCAATGCGGTGCTGGATTACGGGGACTACGAGACGGTGTTGTACCCTTATTTCAACCTTCAAATCGGGTATGCCGGGGGCTCGGAAGTGGTTTTTGATTTGCCGGAAGGCCATCCGGACTACGGTAAAAAGGTGGCGGCCTATTACTACTGGGTCTTTCCCAATACAATGTTTAATTTTTATCCCTGGGGCCTTTCCATAAACCTGGTGCAGCCCCTGGGTCCAGGCCGGACCAAAGTGTCCTTCAGGAGTTATGTATACGACCCTGCGAAACTGGATCAGGGGGCAGGCTCCGGCCTGGACAAGGTAGAGATGGAAGACGAGGAAGTCGTGGAAGGTGTATATAAAGGTATCCGTTCCCGGTACTACAGATCTGGTAGGTTTTCCCCTACAAGGGAGCAGGGCGTACACCACTTTCACTCGCTGCTGGCCCGTTTTGTGAGCGCGGAATAGGAGGGAAGGCCAGGACGTGTTTGGCAGGGGGTGTAATGGTGTCCGGAGTACTTCTTTTTTCGATCGCAATCCCAGGGGTTCGTATTGGTTTCTTTACCCGCTTTAGCTACCTTTGACAGAAATACTGCAGGATGAAACCAGATCTTTTTGAAGCCCCGGATTACTACCTACTCGACGACTTACTTACCGAAGAACACAAACTCGTGCGCGATGCTGCCCGCAGCTGGGTCAAACGGGACGTATCCCCCATTATTGAGGAATACGCCCAGAAGGCAGAATTCCCAACCCAGATCATCAGCGGCCTTGCCGAAATCGGGGCATTCGGGCCTTATATCCCGCCGGAATACGGGGGGGCAGGCCTGGACCAGATCAGTTACGGACTGATCATGCAGGAAATCGAACGCGGGGATAGTGGGGTGCGCTCAACGGCTTCCGTGCAGTCCTCCCTGGTGATGTATCCCATATATGCCTATGGGACGGAGGAGCAACGCAAGAAATATTTACCCTCCCTGGCCAGCGGTCAGATGATGGGATGCTTTGGCCTGACAGAGCCGGACCACGGGTCCAACCCAAGTGGGATGACCACAAATTTCATCGATAAAGGCGATCATTATTTGCTCAACGGGGCCAAACTCTGGATTTCCAATGCCCCCTTTGCAGATATCGCGGTAGTCTGGGCCAAGAACGAAGAAGGCCGTATACACGGGTTGATCGTCGAGAGGGGTATGGAAGGTTTTTCAACCCCCGAAACGCACAACAAGTGGTCGCTCCGCGCTTCGGCTACCGGAGAATTGATCTTCGATAATGTAAAGGTACCCAAGGAGAACCTCCTTCCCGGAAAAAGTGGGTTGGGAGCCCCCCTGGGTTGCCTGGATTCGGCCCGATACGGGATTGCCTGGGGGGCCATCGGGGCAGCTATGGACTGCTATGACACGGCCCTTCGCTATGCGGGAGAACGGATTCAGTTTGACAGGCCTATCGCAGCCACCCAGTTGCAACAGAAAAAATTAGCTGAGATGGTTACCGAAATCACCAAGGCACAGTTGCTGGCCTTCCGGCTGGGGCAGCTTAAAAATGAAGGCAGGGCGACGACGGCCCAGATCTCCATGGCCAAGCGGAACAATGTGGATATGGCCATTAATATTGCCCGTGAGGCCCGGCAGGTTTTGGGGGGGATGGGCATTACAGGGGAATATCCGATTATGCGGCATATGATGAACCTGGAATCGGTCATCACCTATGAAGGTACCCACGACATCCACCTGCTGATCACCGGGTGGGACATTACGGGCATCAGCGCCTTTAAGTAGTCAGGCCCACGTATTATCTGCGATTTCCTGCATCCGACCCAGTGCCTTTTGGGCCGTTTGGGCGGTGTGAAGCAATGCAACGGCCCGGTCGCGGTTTTGCTCCGGGTAAGCTACCTTGTAATAGCGGTCCCCGGAGAGGTAATCGGTAAGCGCCCGAATGCCGTGGAGGGCTGGCATCAATACGGCACCATGGCACAGCCACTGTTTTTCCACAGGTTGCATCCTTAACCCACTCGCGTTCCATCCTTTTACAAAAGCCTCAAAGCTCTTTAAATTCGGATTCGCCGCCTTTCGGGATTTCCCATTTTCAGGTCGGGCGGCGATCAGCCCGCGCGCGGCATCCCCGAAGTCGTAGAGCAGGTGGCCGGGCATAAGTGTATCGAGATCAATCAGGCAGAGCGCCTTTCCCGAGTGTCTATCAAAAAGGATATTACTGAATTTCGTGTCGTTGTGGCACACCCGGAGCGGGAGTGTTGCAAAAGGGATTTGCCCGCAGAAGTCATACAGGGCTTCGGCCTGGGAGATCAGGTCCGAACATTTCTGACGCCGCTCCGCCGGGGCGCCTGATATGGCAGCTTTTAACTGGGTAACCCGTAAGTGAATATCGTGAAAACCCGGGAGGGGAACCTGCAGGGTTTCCGGAGGCAGTGGGGAGACCAGAAGGTGAAATATCGCCACAATTCTGCCCGCTTCTTTGGCCATTTGGGGTGTTTCCGCCTTGGGATAGCTCGCGGAGTGGGGGATATAGTTGAAAACACGCCACAGGTCTCCCCCGGTGTCCTTTAGGTATGTCTTTCCTGCAATACTTTGTTGGAGTTTCAGCCCGCGGTACCCCGGGGCTTGAAGCAGGGGGAGGACCATTTCCAGATTGGCCATCAGCACCTCCGGTTTCGGGAAAACCACCGGATTGATCCGCTGCAGGACAAATCCGTCCCCCTTGGGGGTATGGACCCGGAAGGTGTCGTTGATATACCCCTGGGTAAGGGTTTCCAGGGAGATTCCAGCGCCCGAAATGCCAAATTGTGCAAGGATTTCCAGGGGCTGGGGGTGGGCCATAACGCTATCGGCTTAGGTGTTCTTCCAGAGGGGGGAAGGGTATTTACCCGTACTGGACAAATTGGCCAATTCCTGCATGGCCAGTTCCTTATCTGCGGCGTACGTGATTCCAAACCACTTGCTTTCTGAAGGGATTACCTCTACCTGGGTGGTGCCGCCCTGCAACATGTCCTGGATCACGAAAGGCAGGTAAATTTCCCCTTTCGCAGGGTCCTCCATCGTATCGAGAAAAGTCCTGAAATCCGCTTCAATTTTTGGAAAGATAGCCGGCTGGCAGACCCAGAAATTCATACTCACGAGTTCGTCTCCGCTAAAAGACAATCCGCTGTTGGCATCCTGAATGCTGCCATCGGTTTCAGCGATCTCAAGGCGTTCATCTACCGATACCAGTGCCTTCCCGTCCTGACTGCAGACTCCCCGGGAGACAGAGCCGTAAGGGGAAAGGGTGTCCTTGAGCGTGTAGGCGACAATTCCAAAGGCATCGTCGGCCGTGGCGCGTTTCATAAATCCGGCAGCCCTTGCATAGGCGGCCTGCCCATAGTAATCATCTGCGTTGATCACCGCAAAGGGGTTGTGAATCACATTTCGGGCCGTCCAGACTGCATGGGCAGTGCCCCAGGGTTTAGGGCGTTCCCCTGAAAAAGAGCTGCCTTCAGGCAGGTCGCTTAACTCCTGGGCCAGTACATCCAGTCGAACCCCGGAAGGCAGGCGTGCTTCGAGATACTCCTGAAGATATTGAACATTGTCCTTCTGGGTAATGACCACTATATGTTCAAAACCATTTGCCAGGGCATCGTAGATACTGAATTCCATCAGGAATTCCCCCCGGGGTCCTATATCGTCAAATTGTTTGAGTTTGCCGTAACGGCTTCCCCGGCCAGCGGCCATCAGAAGTAAAGTCATAAAAGATAATTTTTTAGCGCCCCTAAAGTACTATTTTGAGATCGAAATCCAGAGAACCCATCAGGATTTCCTAACTTCCATACCCCAAAATAACCCTAATTTAATGCCAATGCAATCCCGACGTTCCTTCCTCGAGAAAATAGCCCTGACCACCGCAGCCATGTGCGATACAGATCCGGAGCGCCTTCGTCTATGCACCGGATTACTCGACAATGCCGGGAAGAAAAAGGCGGCTACTTTTGGGGCACATGCCCATTCCTACAGGGATTTACTCGGGCTGGAGAATGTGGATGCCGTGGTCATTTCCACACCGTGGAGTTGGCATACCCCTATGGCTGTCGATGCCATGAAGGCGGGAAAGTACACGGGCCTGGAAGTCTCGGCCGCCACAACCCTGGAGGAGTGCTGGGATTTAGTGAACACCCATGAGGCTACTGGTACCCACCTGATGCTGCTGGAAAACGTCAATTACCGCAGGGATATCCTGGCGGTACTCAGGATGGTGCGGGAAGGGGTTTTCGGGGAATTGATCCATTTCCGATGTGGTTATCAGCACGATCTGAGGGAAGTGAAATTCAACAACGGGCAGCAGCCCTACGGGGGTGGGGTAGAGTTTGGCGAGAAGGCTACCTCCGAGGCTAAATGGAGGACAGCCTATTCCCTGCATCGCAATGCGGATGTATACCCGACCCACGGTCTGGGCCCG
>CAZEQO010000140.1:0-6813 GCA_964514365.1 uncultured Robiginitalea sp.
GTCCTGAAGTCCCAAAGCTGCTGCGGCCCGGAAAGTAATTCCGGCCAGTACTTCGGCATTCGAGAGTTTTTCAAAAGTACCGAGAAGGGCTGCCTGGGTTAGTAAATCACCCATGGGTGCCGACCCGGGATTGTAATCGCTGGCAATGGCCAGGCAGGCCCCTGCATCCAATAGTGCACGGGAAGGGGTAAAACCACACCCCAGTCCCAGACTCGCCCCGGGTAGCGCGGTGGCGATTACTTCGCTTTTGGCCAGGGCCTGGATTTCTGCAGGTCCGCTGGCTTCCAGGTGGTCGGCGCTCAGGGCCCCACAAGTAATGGCCACAGCACTACCACCGGTCGAAAATTGGTCCGCGTGGAGGGTGAGGTCGAACCCCATGGTTTTCCCCTTTTTCAAATACGGCAGAATCTCGTCGGGTGTAAAAGCACTTTGTTCCACAAAAGCATCCAGGCGGGAGGTGAGCCCTTCCTTTACAAGGACAGGTAACAGCTCCGTTTCCAGAAGGTGCAGATACTCTACGGCACTGCCCTGGAAGTCTTTTGGACAGGTATGGGCCGCCAGGCAGGTGGGTACCAGGTCCATTTCTGTTTTTTCAGATGCGGAACGGATAACCCGCAGCATTTTGAGTTCCTCCGGAACACTTAGGCCGTACCCGCTTTTAACTTCCAGGGTCGTGATTCCCGAATTTAAAAAACGGCGGATACGTTTTAGGAGCAGGGCTTCGAGTTCGCCCGGGGATGCCTTGCGGGTTTGCTGCACACTGTCCCAAATACCCCCTCCGGCCTTGGCAATTTCCAAATAACTCGAGCCGCTGTTTCTAAGGGCGTAGTCCCTCGCCCGGGTGCCGGCAAAACAACTATGGGTATGGGCATCGATAAACCCGGGTACCCCCACACTTCCCGCGGGAAGTCCTGCGATCTCAATTTTATCCCTGCCGGCCTCCCGGGCCATCCGCTCAAAGGGGCCGATTTCCACAATTTCAGAACCTTTGACCCGGATTCCCGCTGCCTTCCGCAGGACGAGCTGCTGATCTCCCAGGCTTCCTTTCAGGGGTAAATCTTCCAGGGTGACGAGTTGTGCAAACGGCCCGATGAGCCTGGCGTTGGCATTAGGATCTGATAGGGGTATTGTCATGGGTCAGAAGGTTTCAAAAACGTCGTACAGGGGTGTTCTTAAAGATACTTTTTGTTTCTCGGAAAAGGAATCCAAAAGGCGTATCAGGGCTTTAGCCCGGATGAGTTTGATCCCTTCTTCGATGTCGGTAGCAAAAACCCTGTCTTCCGTGGCAAAAGAAACACGGGTACGGACCAACTCGTGTACCTGTTCAAGAAACCACCCGGATTTAAGCGGCTTTCTGAATTCAAAGGCCTGGGCAGCCGTAAGCAGTTCAATGGCCAGTATTTTCTCGACATTCTTAATAACCCTCAACGCCTTTCGACCACTGATAGATCCCATACTAACATGGTCTTCCTGTCCCATAGAGGTCGGGATGCTGTCCGAACTTGCAGGATGGCAAAGGCTTTTGTTTTCACTGGCCAGTGCCGCTGAGGTGTACTGCAGGATCATATAACCGGAATTCAGACCGGTATCTTTCATAAGCAGTTGCGGCAAGTTTGTATTGTTGCCCTCCAGGGCCAGGTAGATTCGGCGGTCTGAAATATTTCCAATTTCCGAGGCGGCAATACAGGCGTAATCCAGGGCCATAGCCAGGGGTTGTCCGTGAAAATTTCCCCCGCTGATAGCCAGCTCTGCCCCGAAAATGACGGGGTTGTCCGTAATGGCATTGAGTTCAACATCGAGTAATTCCTTTAAGTGCAGCCAGGCATTGCGTGAAGCCCCGTGAACCTGTGGGATACATCTTAGGGAATACGGATCCTGCACCCGTTCACAATCCACGTGGTCTTCCAGGATTTCAGATCCTTTTAAAAGGCGGCGGATCCGCTCCGCGACATGCAGATTTCCCTTAAAAGGGCGCACTTCGTGTAATTTTTTGTGAAAAGGCCGGACGGATCCCTGCAGGCCCTCGATCATCATAGCCCCGATAATATCGGCCTGGGACATACAGGCGTGCATTTTTTCCAGCACCATCACGGCGTGGGCCGCTATAAATTGGGTCCCGTTGATCAGCGCCAGCCCTTCTTTGGGCCCGAGCGAAATCCCCGATACCCCGTATTCTTCCAGGACGGTACCGGCCGGAAGTCGCTTGCCTTTATAGTGTACTTCGCCCAGCCCAATCAGCGGCAGGAACAGATGGGACAAAGGGGCTAAATCCCCCGAGGCACCGACAGACCCCTGGGACGGGACCCTTGGGGTGATTTCGTTTTCGATATGCCAGAGGATGCGCTCCAGGGTGGCTTCCTGTATCCCTGAATACCCTTTTGCAAGGGCGTGAAGTTTTAAAATAAGCATGAGTCGGGCAATCTCCGGATCTATGGACCGGCCTACGCCCACGCTGTGGCTTTTCAGAATGTTGACCTGCAGGGTTTC
Source organism: uncultured Robiginitalea sp. (assembly GCA_964514365.1). Taxonomy (GTDB): domain Bacteria; phylum Bacteroidota; class Bacteroidia; order Flavobacteriales; family Flavobacteriaceae; genus Robiginitalea. Next base: position 2,488 of record CAZEQO010000140.1, read on the forward strand.
GGTGTCTTTGGCGGAAATCCGGGTAGTACAAAGTGGGCCAAAGCCCGTGTTGATCCCATACACGGGGGCTCCCTTCTCCACGATCTTTGCCACGATCTGAGCACTGGCCCGAACTTTTTTGCGTACGGGTTCTGTAAGGATGCCCCTGAGTGTTCCGCGGGCAATCTGCAGCGCTTTTCCCGGGGTGAGGTGATCCTCTCCGTATGCGAATACCGAATCTTTTTTATCCATAGAATATCATTATAGCCAGATGAATTTAAGAACTTAAATCGGAACAGACCCCATCTTTAACCGATAAGGCTTTCAGGCCATAAGGCGAGAGGAGGTGGAGGTCGAAAACGATTCTCCTATAGACTTCGGGATGGGTTCCCGGGATGGGACTCATCAGCAGGGCTCCACCCTCCAGAATGATTCCCAAAGAAGCCCGGTGGTGTTCAGGGCTTGAGAAAGTTTAAGGGGGAGGACCAAAGGTTTATCCATTTAAAAAAGGAAAGAAATCCGTACGGTAATTCCAGGCCCTCATTAAAAAAATCCCCAGGAATATTACGGTAACTACGAATTTCAGAAAGGTACCGGTCAGAAAGCCGATGAAGGATCCAAAGGCGGCCTTCATGGCTTGTTTATGGCCGGTTTTGTTGATGAGTTCTCCCACCACGGCCCCTAAAAAAGGCCAGATCACGATTCCGGCCAGGCCTAAAATCGGGAAAATTATAGAGATCAGCAGACCAACCGTGGTACCGATCATTCCCGCACGGCTACCCCCGAATTTACGGGTTCCGGCGACGGGGATCCAATAATCCAGACCCACTACAACCAAAGCGACAATTCCCGTAATGACGATCAGCCACCAGTCATTTGGTATTGCCGGGGCCAGGATGAGTAGCAGAAGCCCCAGCCAGCTGATGGGAGGCCCCGGAACAACCGGTAGAAAGCTCCCCAAAATACCGAGGATCATACAGAAAAAACCGAGAACCAGCAGCAGGATATCCATAGGGTTGTATTGCCTGTTAGTAGCACTGAAGTGCCTAAAGTTACACATCCTGGAGAATTTCGGAATTCAGCCAAAAGCTCCCGACCCCATATTGGAAGCGGAAGCCCGGCGAATTATTGAACGCTAGCTCCAGGTGCAGGGAAGCATGGAGGTCAAGCGGTGTCAGTACCTCACGCCACACCCATTACCTTTAAAGTGGATTATTGCATCCGGAACGGCCCCACGTATATACATTCCCCTCTGAATTCCCTGAAAAAAATCGTAATTTCCGGCCGCACAGCAGTAGTATGAAGCTTCCGCCCGGTTTTTATTGGATCCTTTTGGGACTCTGTCTCACTTCATGTGAGTGGTTCGCTTCTACGGAAACGAAGACGCGGCAATTGGTAGAGGAAGAGTTAAGTGCTATTGACTGGAATGAGGTCGACCAGTACCCACTCTTTGATGCCTGTGAAGAAACGGCGTCCAAACCCGAACAACAGACTTGTTTTGAGCAAAATTTGGTCATGCACCTCTCGATGTCCCTGCAGGATTTTGAGTTTCAATCCGATCGGCGGCTTGCCGACACCCTGTATGTGGACTTTATGGTAGACCCCCAGGGGAAAATCTTTGTGGTTTCCATGGATAAAAACGCTGCATTCAGCCAAGAAAACCCTGAATTTGAACGCATTGTTTCGAGAAGCCTCCGGAGCCTGCCGCGGTTAGAACCTGCCCTGAAGCGCGGTATCCCGGTGAGTTCGCGCTTTCGAATCCCCCTTGTACTCAATACCGATGACTAAAACTGTACCTTCTGAGCTTATTATCCTGGGCATTGACCCCGGTACGACAATTATGGGTTTTGGCGTGATCCGCGTACGTGGAAAGGACATGGAATTTATTCAAATGAACGAGCTTGTTCTGAGTAAATACAAGGACCACTTTACCAAGTTGAAACTCATCTTCGACAGGACGCTGGAACTGATCGATACCCACCATCCGGATGAAATTGCCATAGAGGCTCCGTTTTTCGGAAAAAATGTGCAATCCATGCTCAAACTAGGTCGTGCCCAGGGAGTGGCCATGGCGGCAGGGCTTTCGAGGCAGATCCCCATCACCGAATACCTGCCCAAAAAAATCAAAATGTCGATTACGGGGAATGGGAATGCCAGTAAGGAACAGGTGGCCCGGATGCTGCAAACCACACTGGGGCTTCGTACCCTCCCCAAAAACCTCGACTGCACCGACGGCCTTGCCGCTGCCGTTTGCCATTTCTACAACAAGGGTAATGTAACGGGCGGTAAGGCCTATACCGGGTGGGACGCTTTCGTCAAACAAAATGGGGGTCGGATCAAAAAGTAATCTCAACAGGGGCCTTAGAGATTGCACACCTACTCTTTCAGCCCTGCAAAATATGTTGGAGCACCGCTCAGTACGTCGGATCAATCCTGCCAAAATGCTTATTTTTACCCTTCTTAAAAACAGACGGGTTTCGTTTCCGGAAAGTACAGTAGCAGGATTTCCGTACCCCCTGATTTTTCAAAAGGCTCATGAGCGGCATTTATTTCCACATCCCTTTTTGCAAACAAGCGTGTCATTATTGCAATTTTCATTTTTCCACTTCCCTGAAGCATAAATCGGCCGTACTCCAGGCGATGAAAAAGGAGCTCCGGTATTTTGCCGAACAGGGATGGCAGGGCCCGATAAACACCCTGTATTTTGGAGGGGGGACTCCTTCGATCCTGTCGGTATCGGAAATCGAAGCTTTTATTACCCAGGCGGCACAATTGTTCAACCTGGACCCCGCAGCCGAAATAACGCTGGAAGCCAACCCGGATGACCTTAAGGCAGACAAAATAAGGGAGCTCGCCGGGTCTTCGGTAAATCGGTTGAGCGTGGGCATACAATCTTTTGATGCAGGGGAACTCCAGTGGATGAATCGGGCACATACCCCCACCGAGGCCCTTGAGTCCCTTGAGGCCACGGCCCGCCTTTTTCCAAATTATTCCCTGGACCTGATTTACGGTATCCCCGGCAGTAACATGGAGCTTTGGGCGGATAACCTGGAGCAGGCACTGCAATTTAAACCCCCGCATATTTCGGCCTATGCCCTTACCGTGGAGCCCCGGACGGCCCTTTCTTCTTTTATCGCCAAAGGCCGCTCCCCCGATGTGGATGAAGGGCAGGCACAGGAACAATTTGAATATCTGGTTCAATCCCTGACGGGTATGGGATACGATCACTATGAGATCTCAAATTTTGCCAGGCCCGGGTTTTATTCCCGGAATAATTCAGCGTACTGGCAGGGGGAGAGGTATTTGGGAATCGGCCCGGCAGCCCACTCTTTTGACGGGGAAAAAAGATGGTGGAACCCCTCTAACAATTCCCTTTATATCCGGGCTTTGGACAAGGGCGAAATCCAGGCAGAATTTGAAATACTCACCCCCCGGGATCGCTATAACGAGGCCGTAATGACCGGCTTGAGAAGCCGGTGGGGCGTTTCTCTCAAAAAGATAGAAGAGGAATTCGGGGAAGTGTACAAAGCGTATCTCCTCCAACAGGCTGCCCCCTATCTTCGGGATCAGTTTTTGTTCCTCGATTCCGAGACCCTTTACACTTCGGGGAAAGGTAAATTTTTAGCGGATGGGATTGCCAGTGATTTATTTATGATTAATTTGAAGTGAAAACGCAGCGGGTACTGATATGAAGGCACAGTTTACGTTTGGGAAAACCTCCTGGGAAACAGACCTTTCCAAAGGAGTGGATATTTCGATTCCCGTGCGTGGCGATTCCCGTGGTGTTCGGTGTTGGGGGGTCGGTTTTCCACGGATTGAACCCCACAGGGATGGGAGTTTCACCGGGAGCGTTGAGGCCGGGGCCCCTGTTAATTTTAAGGATGTCTCCTTTAACCCCCACGCACACGGAACCCATACCGAGTGCCTGGGCCATATTACCGCAAAGACGGAGTCGGTTCTGGAGCATCCCCCGGCCGCCTGGGTGGTCGCCGCCTGCGACATGCCGCGGGTTTCGGCGAAGGCCGTCCGGTGGCTCATCGGCCGGCGCAGGCTGGGCGGCTACGCAGTGCTGCCGTGCGTGCGCGAGGGGTGTGTCGAGCCGCTGCTCGCGGTCTACGAGCCGCCGGTGCTGCCGGTGCTCGAGGAGCTCGTCGCCGCAGGTACCTGGGGGCTGCGCCGGCTGGCGGGCATCGGGGGCGTTGATTGTCCGATCCCTCCGCCCGATCTGTGGGCAGCGTGGGAGAGTGTCAACACCCTGGAACAATTCCATGCTCGTTCAGATTTGGATGTATCATGAGCCGTATCGTGAGCAGCAGCTCCATCAACCCGCAGCCGATGAGTCTGCAC
>CAZEQO010000141.1:0-1292 GCA_964514365.1 uncultured Robiginitalea sp.
GTAGAGTACATAGTCGAGATATTGAATTTCGGCAATCGGGCGGAGCCCCCTTAATGCCATTCCAATACCCTGGCCGATAATTGACGCCTCCCGGATCCCCGTATCTGCAATACGCAGCGCGCCATACTTTTTTTGCAGGCCTTCCAGCCCTTGATTGACATCTCCGATCGTACCGCTGTCTTCTCCAAAAATCAGGGCTTCCGGATGGCGGGCAAATAAGAGGTCAAAATTATCGCGTAGAATAATCCGGCCATCCTTCATCTCGGGGTTGGAGTCATACTGGGGCATAACCTCCGGTACTTGCGCGGCATTGCCTTCCAGCTCAGAGTACAAATGCGAGCTATAGAGGGGTTGACAAAAGGCTCCGAATTCCTTAACCCACTTAAGGAGTGCTGTTTTTGCCGGGTGGTCTTCTCCCAGGACATAACGCAGGGCTTTTCGCGCCTTACTGTGTAAATCGCGCTTTAGTGGCTCTTCCAGGGCAATTATGTCGTTGGTAAGCCGTTCAATAAACGCTTTGTTCGGGCTGCTGTCCCCCAGGGCACGCATCAGGGCTACTAATTTCTTCTGTTCTATTTTTTGAGGTTCCAGAAATTCTGCCCAGGCGTCCTTTTTAGCCAATCGAACTTCTTTCTTCAGCGCTTTTTCGAGGATCTGAAGCTCTTCTTCCTCAGCTATATTGTTCTCCAGTATCCATTCCCTGAATTTGAAATTGCAATCGTGTTCCCTTTCCCATTCCAGGCGTTCCTGAGATTTATAACGCTCGTGGGAGCCTGAAGTGGAATGCCCCTGGGGTTGTGTCAGTTCACAAACATGTATGAGTACAGGCACATGGGAATCCCTTGCGATATCTGCGGCATTCTCATAGGTGTGAATCAGGGCGGTGTAGTCCCATCCGTTAACCTTGAAAATTTCATATCCCTCTTCCGTTTCCGTTCGCTGGAATCCTTTGAGTATTTCCGAGATATCTTCCTTGGTAGTCTGGTATTTGGCCGGTACCGATATGCCGTACGCATCATCCCAAACACTTAAAACCATAGGGACCTGCAAAACACCGGCGGCATTCAGGGTTTCAAAGAAATGTCCTTCACTTGTGGAGGCATTCCCGATAGTACCCCACGCAACTTCGTTTCCATTATCTGAAAAAAGATCTGACCGGATCTCAGGTATATGGCGATAAATCTTGGATGCCTGGGCCAGCCCCAGCAATCTGGGCATTTGTCCCGCCGTTGGGGAGATATCAGGACTGCTATTGGGCTGCTCTAAAAGGTTTTTCCAACTCCCGTCCGGAT
>CAZEQO010000141.1:1302-6812 GCA_964514365.1 uncultured Robiginitalea sp.
AAAATGTCCTCCCATTTGCCTGCCGGCACTCATGGGTTCTTTTTCCAGGTCCGGAGTGGCGTATAAACCATGAAAAAAGGCCTTCGGGTTGAGAAGCCCCAGGGCCATCATAAAAGTCTGGTCGCGGTAGTACCCACTTCTGAAATCCCCGTTTTTAAAAGCCCGTGCCATGGCCAGTTGGGGAAGTTCCTTACCGTCTCCGAAGATTCCAAATTTCGCCTTTCCCGTTAGTACTTCACGCCGGCCGAGTATACTGCACTCCCGACTGAGAACGGCAATGCGATAGTCCTCAAGTATTTGTGTTTTGAAGTCATTAAAGGAGAGGTCTTTCTCAGGGTCTAATTGAACTTTCATCCGCCGGAGGGGTTTACGTCAAAGGTACTAAAGGAAGTCGATTCATGCAATACGGGCATAGCACGCCATTAGTGATTTCACAATAAAAACCTGATTTGAAGAAAAAAATTGTCAATACAGACTAAAAAACAAGTAAAATATGAGAATATCTTAAAATTAAAACCACTTCCGGGTAAAGAGTCCTGTTAAGGTCCTTGGACTTAAGGTGATTACAAAACGAATCCTCTGGTCGTAGTTCGGCCCTGCTACTTCCCAACCCCTATTGGAATACAAGGGGAAGTAGAGCTCAAAATAATCGGTTACCAGGTTCAGACGAATCCCCGAATCATAGACAAATCGGGCAGGTACTCCTTCGTTTTTCAAAAAACCGATATCCCCATAGGCCTCGATCCATTTCCAAAGACCAAAACTCGCATTCCCCGTGACGAGCCATTCATTGGCAAAGGGGTTTTCAAGTTGTGACTTAAACCCTCCTTCAGCGATGATAATCTGCTGACTCGCGAGCCCCGAATCCTCTGAACGGCCGAGGTAATTAAAATCAAAAAGATAATCCGTAGGCCGGTCGAGCGCAAAGCTGAAGAACTCCGAATCCGTATCATTCCGAAAGAAGGCCCCGGCAAAAAATCGGAGGTTCACCTGCCGGTTATTGATCATCAGCCTTCTGTAATCCACGTTGACGGCAACCTTTGTAAAATCTGCAGAATGCTGGGCATCGGCGAACCAGGCGAAAAAATTGACGATATTGTTGTTGAGATAGTTGTACCTGAAATTCAACACACTATAATCCGGATCCGTCTCCAGGTCCAGGCTCGGGTCGATAGTCCTGAAGACATTTACATAGCGCATCAGGAGGTTGCTGCGGATATTTGAGGTTAAATCATCCGGACGCCATCCAAAACTCACTGCGGGGGTAATGGTGGAATACCTGGAATTTGTTTGAAAGTGAAAGGAAGAGCCCCTCAGGGAGTAATTCGTCACATAAAACCCACTTTTACCGTGATAGTGCCGATAGATCAGGGAACCGCTCCCTACAAGGGCATCCTCCCGTATGGCGTATTGAGGGACAAAATTAAATTGAAAGGGCCGCTGTATCAACGTTTTATTGGTTAGGCGGAGTCCCGGGGTTAAACCGTCATAAATATTGAAGTCCAATACCGGCATATAGAAAACCTGATTGTAATAGGGATTTTCGGCATCTCTGAAGAACTGGAATTTCAATTTCCTATTAGAAGACAAAAACCCACCCAGGGATTTCCAGTTATCCTTTTGGCTGAATTCAGGAATATTCTGGTCGTAATTCAATACGAGGCGTTTTTCCCCCATATCGGGTATCTGGAAGGTCTGGGATTCCTTAAAACCCCTGAACCAGTAGTCTGATACCACCGTGTCATTTCGGAGGCCAAATAGCGAAATAGGCACTTCAGTATTCGTCTTGTTCTCAATAGTTACCTGTATTGAATCATTGCCCTTATCAGCTCTTTTAATTTTGTAATCGATCTGATCACTGGTGGTGACATAGGTCCTGAAGAACCAGTCAATATCTTTTGGGGAAAAAGCCTTTAACGTCCTTTCAAAATCCCGGGGAGTTACCTTATTTAATTTGTAATTCTCAAAGAAGGCCTTGATAGCCGGGTCGACAACTCCACCTCCAGAGTAAGCATCTACATACGACAAGCCCAGGCCGGCCTTGTAGGTGTTGGCTATTTTCTGGTTGAATTTTATGAGCGAATCGTTAGGGGTATTCAATGCCTGATCCAGATTTCTGCGGGCCATCCACATATAGAGAAAGGAATACTGGTCATTAAAATCCATCTGTGCGAGATACGTACCCCGGAGAATCCAACTCTTTGAAAGCTTCCCCAGGAGTTTTTGATCCGCATAGTAGGTATCGACATACATGATCATCAGATAATTGATAATCGCATCGGTTATCCACTTATCTTTTCTTGGGTTCAGAAATATCGATTCCCTTAAATAACTGTTTAATGCCGTTTTCAGGAATTTCAGCTCGAACTGGAATTTTTCGTCATACGGACGGATAAAGGAGGGTAGTTGGTTCAGGCCATAGAGCGGATTCTTGTTAAAGTCAATTTCACTTACAAGTAGCTGTGTAAACGGGAAGTCGCCAAGATTGTCATTGATAAAGCGGGAAATTCGTTCTATGGAAATCCCCTGCAGAATCTCACTGTACTTCTGGGACTGGATATCTGTGACTACGAAAAGAGTAGAGGTTACATGTTTTTTAAAGGGCTTTGAAGTGTTGAGAATGACGTCGCAGCTCTTTCGCCCATCCCCCTTTAGGTTTGCATATTGGTTCCCGGGAAAACTCGTCAGACTCAGGTCCACGTAATTGGTGCCCAGATAAAGGGAGTCGGGAAAGATGAAATTTATATCGGTATCTGTAATACCCGTATATAAGTCCTCCAGGTTTTTATTGGAATACAGGTTCCAAACCGAGTCATAGACAGCAGGGGTGAGGTACCAGTCCTTCAGGTAATAACTGCCATCTGCTCCATATCCGTAAGGCGTAAATTTATTTGGAGGGAGTTTAACGGTGTAGGTCAGGAAGAACTTGGCTTCCCCACCCGGGGCCAGGGGTGTATTCAGGGTAAAACGAACGATATCTTTCCCCGGCAGGTGCTCCCAGGTGACATTTCGATAATCCTGATCGGATACGGCGAGTATATTGGTAGAACCTCTTTCCGAGTCTTTGGCCAAATGAAGGGATTTCCGGAATTCATCAGAAAACCGTTTGGCGAGGGCTGTGGTTTTATCGGAATAGGAGTTGGCCCAATCGTTAAAAAACAGTTCATCAAGAGTATCTTCTGAATCGTTGATATAAGTGAATTCCTGCTGGATTTCAATGATTTTCGTTTCCTGGTCCAGGGTTGCGGTGATTCTATTCTGATGCTGCCCATACAGAGCGAGGGGCACATTGAGAATCACAAAGAGTATCCCAACAAACCGAAGCACCGGGGAATGTACCAGGTTGAATTTCATCTACTAGAAGTTCGGGGCCAGCATGCGTCCTTTGTAGAAAGAGTCAATTAAGGATACTACTTCTTCGGCCGTATCGACCAATCGAATTAAATCGAGGTCTTCAGGGGAAATATTTCCAGCTTTGAGCATGGTGTTCTTTATCCAGTCGAGGATACCCGACCAGAATTCGGTCCCCACGAGAATAATGGGAAATTGTGCAATTTTTTCGGTTTGGATCAGGGTGAGTGCCTCAAAAAGTTCATCCAGGGTCCCAAAGCCACCAGGCATGACTACAAAGCCCTGTGCATACTTGACAAACATGACTTTCCTGACGAAGAAATAGTCAAAATCCAGGCTTTTGTCACGGTCGATATAGGGATTGTCGTTTTGCTCAAACGGCAGGTCAATATTCAAACCCACCGATGTACCCCCTGCGATGCTGGCGCCCCTGTTTCCAGCTTCCATGATTCCGGGTCCCCCTCCTGTAATGATGCCATATCCGGACTGTGAGAGCTGCTGGCAGATTGAAACTGTTAATTTGTAGTAGGGATTTTCGGGTTTGGTCCGTGCGGATCCAAAAATACTGACGCAAGGCCCTATAGCACTCATCTTTTCATACCCATTGACGAATTCCCCCATTATTTTAAAGATCGCCCAGGAATCGTTGATCTTTATTTCATTCCAGCCTTTGTGGTGTTGTTCTTTCTTCATAGTATCCTATTTAACGTCATGACATACAGTATGGTATACCGCACTTTCAATTGGCAGTTACTTCAGCGGGAAAGAGTTCCCTTTTTAAAAATCGGGCAGTATAACTCCGGGTATCCTGAGCCACTTCTTCCGGGGTGCCTTCACATACAATCCGGCCGCCCCCTCGTCCGCCTTCATATCCTATATCGATGATGTAATCCATAATTTTGATGACATCCATATTGTGCTCTATAATCAGCACAGTATTTCCTTTATCCACAAGTTTGTGCAACACCTCCATTAAAACGCGAATATCTTCAAAATGTAATCCCGTGGTGGGTTCATCGAGTATATAAAAGGTTTTACCGGTGTCCCTTTTGGAGAGTTCCGTGGCCAGTTTAACCCTTTGTGCTTCTCCGCCCGAAAGTGTGGTACTCTGCTGACCCAGGGAAATATAGCCCAACCCGACATCCTGTATCGTTTTTAGTTTGCGATAAATCTTGGGGATGTGTTCAAAAAATTCAACCGCCTCATCCACCGTCATCTCCAGGACGTCGGCAATAGATTTTCCTTTGTAGCGAATCTCGAGGGTCTCCCGGTTAAACCGCTTTCCATTACACGTTTCACATTCCACGTACACATCGGGAAGAAAATTCATTTCAATGACCCGGAGTCCGCCACCCTGGCAGGTTTCACACCGCCCTCCTTTTACGTTAAAACTAAACCTGCCCGGTTTGTAGCCGCGAATGGAAGCTTCTGTGGTTTTTGTAAACAGGGAGCGAATTTCGCTAAAGACACCCGTATAGGTAGCCGGGTTGGACCTGGGTGTCCTCCCGATAGGTGCCTGGTTGATATCGATGACCTTATCGATATGCTCAAGGCCGTGAATCGCTTTATATGGCATTGGTTTTTTGACCCCATTAAAATAATGCGCATTCATAATGGGATAAAGGGTTTCATTGACCAACGTGGATTTGCCACTCCCAGAGACTCCGGTTACACCGATCATCTGGCCCAATGGAAAACGGGCCGTAATATTCTTGAGGTTGTTCCCGGTACAACCCTCCAGTACAATGTGATTCCCATTTCCTTTTCTTCGCTTTGGCGGTATCGCAATCGTTTTACGACCACTGAGGTAATCCGCGGTCAGCGTATGGTGATCATAAAGGTGTTGCGGGGGTCCCTCAGAAATAATCTGCCCCCCGTGTTTCCCGGCCCGGGGGCCAATATCAATGACGTAATCTGAAGCTTCGATCATGTCTTTGTCGTGCTCCACGACAATTACCGAATTCCCGGCATCCCGGAGGGCCTTCAGGGAGTTTATCAATCGTGTATTATCCCTTTGGTGCAGGCCTATACTGGGTTCGTCCAAAATATAGAGTACACCTACAAGCTGGGAGCCGATTTGGGTGGCGAGTCTGATGCGTTGGGCTTCCCCTCCGGAAAGGCTTTTTGACCCGCGATTCAGTGAAAGGTACTCCAAACCT
>CAZEQO010000142.1:0-2209 GCA_964514365.1 uncultured Robiginitalea sp.
TTTTCTTTATAGATAACTCAGGGTTTCTATTCGTTCATCGTCATAAGGAATTCCTCATTCGAACGGGTCTGTTTAATGCGTTGTTCGATAAACTCCATGGCCTCGATAGGATTCATATCTGCCAGGTATTTTCTGAGAATCCACATGCGTTGCAGCGTGGTCTCGTCCAGGAGGAGGTCATCTCTACGTGTGCTGGAGGCAACCAGGTCGATAGCCGGGAAGATACGTCGGTTTGAAATACGCCGATCCAGTTGGAGTTCCATATTCCCTGTACCTTTGAATTCTTCGAAGATTACCTCGTCCATCTTAGATCCGGTCTCTGTAAGGGCCGTGGCGATAATGGTCAGCGAACCGCCATTTTCTATATTCCGGGCCGCTCCAAAAAAGCGTTTGGGTTTGTGAAGTGCATTTGCATCCACACCCCCGGAAAGTACTTTCCCCGAGGCAGGTTGTACAGTGTTATAAGCACGAGCGAGTCGGGTAATAGAATCCAGTAAGATCACAACATCATGCCCGCATTCGGTAAGCCGTTTTGCTTTTTCCAAAACGATATTGGCCACCCGTACGTGTTCGGTAGCCTCCTTATCAAAGGTAGAAGCTACTACTTCGCCCCGTACGTTCCGCTGCATATCCGTAACCTCTTCAGGGCGTTCATCGATCAGTAAGATGATCTGGTAAACTTCCGGATGATTGGCCGCAATAGCATTCGCCACGTCTTTTAACAACATGGTTTTACCCGTTTTCGGCTGAGCGACGATCATTCCACGTTGTCCTTTCCCAATCGGGCAGAACAAGTCGATGATGCGCGTGGAAATATTGCTCTGGCGTTCCGCCAGGTCAAATTTCTCCTTTGGAAACAGGGGAGTGAGGTGCTCAAAAGCAACTCTATCCCTTACGACCTGCGGATCGAGGCCGTTGATTTTGTTGACCTTGATCAGGGGGAAATACTTTTCCCCTTCTTTCGGGGGGCGTACATTACCAAGAACGGTATCTCCTGTTTTTAGTCCAAAAAGCCTGATCTGGGACTGGGATACATAAATGTCATCAGGGGATGAAAGGTAGTTGTAGTCCGAAGAACGTAAAAAACCATACCCATCTGACATGATATCCAGCACGCCTTCACTGGCGATAATGCTGTCGAATTCGTACTCGGGTTGTTTGTATTTGTTTTTCAGCTCCTTGTCGTAGTTGCTGCTTTTTTTCTCGTGTCCATTCCCTTTATTGGAATACTCTTTTTTACGAGGATTGCTCTTCTGGGACTGGGAATCATTGTTTTTGTCGTGTTTGCCCTGCGAAGCCTCCTTGCGAGGTCCTCTCTGACCGCTATCTTCTGATTTCTCCTGTCCGTTGGAATTTTGATTCCGCGGGTTTGGCTTTCTGGAAGAGTCCGGTTTTCTGGGACCGTCTGATGTTCTGGGACCGTCTGATTTTCTCGGACTGGCCGCTTTCTCGTCCGGACTCTTTTGAGTCTCTGGTTCACTCTTTGATTTGGAGTCGTCGACTGCAATTTTCTGTTCTTTTAAAACACCGGGGTTGGCTGCCTGTAAATCGAGGATTTGATAAACGAGGTCAAGTTTTTTAAGGCTCCGGTATTTAGGGACATTTAAATTTTTTGCAATGTCCTGAAGCTCAGGAAGCTTCTTGGCCTTTAATTCGGAAATCTCAAACATGTATACTAGAAAAAATATGTGGTTATGGATAGAATCCTTTGATCAATAATCTGGAAGAAATGTTATATGAATATAGCTTGGGAATGACTTCCCTGAGTAGGGAAGGGATATAACTAATAACGCAGCGAATATACGAATATTTTTCTATTTCAATTTTTATTCTATGTAAATATGGATGTAAGATCCTCTTTTTCAAAATCCTGTAGTTCTGTCCGGGGAATTCCCTGACGATTCCCGGGTGAATGACGTGCATAAAATCTTAAATTCTCCTATTTTTGCCTTGCATAACAAGGAACAAATGATTCAGCGGATACAAACGGTTTACCTTGCGGTGGTTATCCTGCTTACGGCAGTGCTTCCGTTTTGGTTGAATCTATGGACAGACGCCGCAGGGGAAGAGGTGTATGCGAGTCAGGAGCTCCTGATCTCAATCGCCTTTTACTCTTCTGCAGCCCTTGCACTGTTTGCCCTCCTTGGATTTAAAAATCGAAAAAACCAATTCGTGTTGAATCGCTTCAACATGTTATTGAACCTTTTTT
>CAZEQO010000142.1:2219-6776 GCA_964514365.1 uncultured Robiginitalea sp.
CGGAGAGACCTCGGTCTCTGAGAAGGGTATTGGGATGCTGATTCCTATAGTTTCTATCGTTTTTTTAGTGATGGCCAATAAGGCTATCAAGAAGGATGAAGATCTCGTAAAATCTGTGGACCGCTTGCGATAAGCCTTTTATCTTAGTAGTATTAGTGCGAAGAAACCCCTGCCGTTTGGTGGGGGTTTTGCATTGGGGGCTAGGGTTCAAGGTTTAATAAGAAGTCTGCAGTAGGCAGTGGCGGTTGGCAGGAGAGTTTGCAGTGGGCAGTGGCGGTCGGCAGAAAGTATTTGCGTGCTGCAATTGTGGCGGTGGCATGCTGACCTCCTTCCAGGGCTCTGAAAGAGAACACTTTGCCGGTATATTTAATATACATGATAATTTGATGGAAGGCCGTAAAGATTGTACTTTACCGGGAAGAACCACCACCCATTAAAAAACTTTTCAAATGCGCCGGTTACTTTTTGCAGTACTATATCTGACTACAGGGATGCTATGTGCCCAGGATCTGAAACTCAATGTGGAGCATTATGAGCTTTCCAATGGTTTTCAGGTTTATTTAAACGAAGATAAAAATGCCAGTAATGTTTACGGAGCCGTATGGGTGAATGCAGGAGGGAAAAATGACCCCGCCGATGCCACGGGGATTGCACATTATCTGGAGCATATGTTGTTTAAGGGGACTCAAGACCTGGGCACACAGAACTATACTCTTGAAAAACCGCATTTGGATTCCATCCGGCTGCTCTATGACCAGCTGGCTCTTGAAAAGGATAAGGAGGCGAAACTCAGGATCCAGAAACTGATCAATGTGCAGGAGTTAAAGGCTTCTGAATACGCGATTCCGAATGAGTTTGACAGGCTCATAAAGGGCATTGGAAGTAGCGGTGTCAATGCCAGTACGAGTAATGATTACACTAATTATTACAATTATTTTCCCTCCAATCAACTGGCCAAATGGCTGGATATCTATGCCCATCGGTTTCAAGATCCGGTATTCCGCCTGTTTCAAAGTGAACTCGAGGCTGTGTATGAAGAAAAGAACCGGGCAGGAGATGATCTCGAGAATCGTGTCTTCACCAAATTCAACGAATACATTTACGGAGATCAGCCCTACAGTACCCAAACAGTTCTGGGTAGCGTCGAACACCTGAAGAATCCTTCCCTTACAAAAATGTACCAGTACTTTAAGGACTATTACGTAGCTAATAATATGGCGTTAGTTCTAAGTGGTAATTTTAATGCAGAAGAAGTTAAGCCCCTGATTGAGGCATCTTTTGGAAACCTAAAGAGGGGAAAGGTGCCTGAATTTCCCCAATATGAGAAGAATTCATTTGAGGGCAGGGTAGTGGAAAAGGTGCGGATTACACCCATAAAAGCTGGTTTTATGGGCTACAAACTCGTCCCATATTCTCATCCGGACCGCCCGGCCCTGGAACTCATCGGCCAAATGATGTCTAATGGCAATCAGACCGGTTTCATCGACAAATTAAACCTCGAAAATGAAGTGCTCTATGCCGGGGGATTTCAGGAGTTTATGGAAGAGGATGGTTCTGCGTTTATTTTCTTTGTGCCTAAAATATTTGGTAAAAGCCTAAATACCTTTGAAGACAGGATCCGTGAGTCCTTTAGGGGAATCGCGGCAGGTAGTTTCAGCGATGAATACTTTGAATCTGTAAAGTATGGGTTATATCGGAATTTTAGCCTTTCCCTGGAAGATCTTGCAAGCAGGGGGAGGTATCTGGGCCTGAGTTTTATTTACGACCTCGACCCGGAGGAACTGCTCGCCTATTCCGAGAAAATCCGGGCCGTTTCAAAAGAAGAGCTACAAAGGGCTGCGGCGAAATACTATGGAGAGGATTATTTCATCATGCAAAGCCGAACCGGATTTCCGAAAAAGGTAAAACTCCAGAAACCGCCGTATAAACCTATTTCGGAACGCACGGAGGAATCATCAGTGTATGCAACAGCCTTTAAAGAAATTTCAGAAACCCCGCCCGATCCAAATTTCATTGACCTCGACAAGGATTTGAGTATTACCGACGGTTATCTTTATTATACCCGAAATCCTTTAAATGATATCTTCTCCCTACACCTCAGTATAGCGGGTGGGGTAGGTAAAAACTCGAATTATTCCCTATTGGCTGAAGCCTTGAACAGTGCGGGGACCACAACATATTCTGCCCCTGAGCTTAAGAATAAATTCGCAAGCCTGGGCGCCACCTATGGATTTAGTGCGGATTACAATTCTTTTGACATTTCCCTGACGGGTCTGGACAGCAATTTTAATGGGACCCTGGATTTACTGGAAGAACTGCTAACGAATTTCAACCCTACAGAGCAGACTGTAAAATACCTCTATAACCAACGTACAACAGAGAATAAGCTCAATAAAAATAACCCTTCGACCGGGGGGAGAATACTCTACAATTACGGCCTTTTTGGGAACGAATCTCAATTTAAAACCCGGTTGCCCATAAAAAAACTCAAGAATTTAAATCCGGATATTTTGCAGCTTACCCTCAATGAACTTTTGGCCAATGGGTTCAGTTCCCTGCATTATGTCGGTCAGAAAGAGGAAAAGGAATTGGTCGATGAAGTATTAGGAATTCCATTATTTCGAAAAAACACAGTCGATCGGTATACGTTTTCCGAAGCACAGAATCTATTGGAAACCACCTTTTTCGTGGTTGACGACAAAAAGGCCATTCAGAGCTATGTGTATTATGTGGTGAACGGGGAACCCCTGAACTACGAAGATGATTATAAAAAGGAGGCTTTTAATTCTTATTATACCAACGGTCTTTCGGGCCTTCTTTTTCAGGAGGTACGGGAGTTTCGCTCCCTGGCCTATGCCACCGGGGGAAACTATATAGATCCCATATATGAACCGGGAAAGAAAGGACGTCTTGTACTCTTTACCGGGTCGCAGGCGGACAAAACTTTGGATGCGGTTAATGTAGTTTACGGACTACTTACTGATATGCCTGTATACGAAACCCGGCTGGAGGCCATCCGGGAGGGGCTGATGTTGAGTTCGAGTTCGGGCAAACCCGCGTTCCGGGATATTTCCCGTACAGCAGAGACCTTTTTAAAAACGGGATATACGGCAGACCCTAATGAACTTAATTTTAAGAAGTATCCTACCCTTGATTTTGGGGATATTCTGTCATTTTATGAAAACAACATCAAGGGAAAGCCGGCCATCATTACTATTTACGGGGATCTTTCTCAATTCGATGTGGACCAGCTCAAAACCTTAGGGAAGGTTGTTGAATTGAAAATGGAGGATATCCTGGTGGAATAGTGGAAAGGACCTGCTTGCTGCTACTGGTAACTGCTTACTTTGAAAAGGGTTCAGGGAACAAGTTTTCAGTCGCCTATTCCAGGACCTCGTAGATCGTTATAGGATTCGCCTTGTTTTTTAAAGTGACTTCACCCAATTCGCGGCATTTGAAGGATTCCCGAAGGAGGCCATAACAGTCCTGGGAAATGACAATTTGATTTTCCCCTGCGGCACCCTGCAGGCGGGCCGCGACATTTACTGTATCCCCGATCACCGTATAATCCAGGCGCCTGAGACTCGATGAGCCGATATTTCCCGAGACCATTTCCCCGCTTTTGATCCCTATGGACACCATGGGCTTATACCCGTCAATACCTTTAAAATCAGGTAGTTCTTTGATTTTATCGCGTATGGCAAGCGCGGTTTCCACGGCCCGGTCCAGGTGAAACTCCCCGCGGTAGACAGCCATTATAGCGTCTCCCATAAATTTATCTACATATCCCTCGTGCTCTATGATTTCCTTAACCATGGCATCGAAATAGGTGTTGAGCATCTGTACGACAAGGTCTGCCGGGGTGCGCTCGGTGATGGCGGTGAACCCGCAGACATCGATGAACATCACGGTAGCCGTGATATTTTCGTTGGCCGTGATCTCGGATTCGTATTCCTGACGCCCCATAAAACTCAGGACATTCTCGTCCACATACATCTTCAGGATGTTGTTTTCCTTTATGGCCTTAAGGGTTTCTTTGAGCTGCCGCACGTGTTTGAGGGTCTTTTCCATGGTAATGGTCAGGTCCTCAAAATTGATTGGTTTGGTAATAAAATCAAAAGCACCCCGGTTCATGGCCGTCCGGATGTTGTCCATGTCTCCGTAGGCAGAAACAATAACAGACTTTAACAACGGATTCAATTCATGGATCTCAGAGAGGAGGGTAAGCCCGTCCATCTCCGGCATGTTGATATCGCTCAGCACCAAATCAACACTAGGCTCTGCAGCCAGTTTCTCAAGGGCATCACGACCGTTTACCGCAAAGAGAAACTCGTATTCATTTTGCCGGATTTGTTTCCGAAATTTCTGCTTGATGAGTACTTCAAGATCGGTCTCATCATCCACCACCAGGATCTTCGCCATCAGTTCAGAGAGGTTAATTTTTCTTTTAGGGCATTAAAGTCAAGGGGCTTGGTGAGAAAATCGTCAGCCCCCAGGCGTTTTGCGGTGGAACGGTTATGCTCATCCCCATAGGCAGTAATCATCATAACCACCGGC
>CAZEQO010000143.1:0-6751 GCA_964514365.1 uncultured Robiginitalea sp.
CCTCAGGGGTATCCCCCTCGCCGAGACCCGGAAAAATCTTAAAGCCATGATCACACAGGTGCGCGCCAAATACCCCGATGTCGTGATCGTGCTGGCCGGAATGCAGCTGCCCCCAAATATGGGTCCGGAGTACACAGATGAATTCCGGAAAATGTTTCCCGAAATCGCTCAATCTGAAGATGTTTTGTTGATTCCTTTCCTGCTGGAGGATGTGGGTGGTATTCCCGAACTCAACCAGGAAGATGGTATTCACCCAACAGAGGCCGGTCACAAGATTGTGGCTGACAATGTTTGGGCTGTCCTGCAAAAAGCGATCCAGGGCCCTGAGCGAAAAGCGTCCTAGGCCATTGCCGGGCGACTGCGGTAGGTCGTAAATGATAATTCCCTTTTTACGCGGGTATGAGGCCGGCGATACAACCGAACGATTTGGGGGATTTCCCAATCCGATTTTTCAATAATTTTCCAAACCGGAACCAGTTCCATGGTTTTGACCTCAACCTTGACCTCAACCTTGAGCCCAGGGGTCCGTTGTTGTGCCTGCATAGAGGCGAAAAAAAAGAAGCTGAAAATTAAAAGTAAAGTCCTCACAGTATACGCGCTTTATACATAAACAACGCGGAGGTAGTGTCCTGGCATAGATGTGAATCGTTCAAAAACCCATTTAAATCGGTAATCTGAAACTGTCCCGATCAAGGGTTCGAAAACACCGCCGAAGCGTTATATCCTTCTCTCCCATTCATCCGGGGAAATATGTATTTCATCCTGCGACGAGCTACTGGCTACAGGCTACTACTGGCTACTGGCCACTGGCTACAGTTTAAATATTCCAGGGGGTCAGGGCAATTCTCACTGTAGAATTCCAGTTGTTCCAATGCGCAAACTCCAGGGTAATCGCCCCTGAACCCCTGCACATCGCGTATCAACTGAAAATGCAGATGAGGGGCATAGCCCCCATTTTCGCTCGCAGTCCCCAGGCGGCCTACCTTCTGGCCCATTTTAAATTCTTTGCCTTCAAAAAGCCCGTCCAGGCTCCCGGCCGAGAGGTGGCCATATAAAGAATATAAGGGTTTGCCATGAACGAAGTGTTCCAAAAGGATGACAGGGCCATAATCTCCCCGGCCGGTTCGGTTGGCCCAGCTGTGAACCCTCCCCTTCCATGGGGTATGCACCGAAGTCCCGGCAGGGGCCCAAAAATCGACACCCAGGTGATATTCGCGTTTCCCGCTTTCCCCCGGATTAAAGTGTCCAAATCCGTCGTATAATCCCCGCCTTTCCAGATACCCTCCGAAAGCAACCCGCTTTTTGTGCTTTTCCAGAACGCGATCGAGATACTCCTGGCACGATTCCGGATCTTTTAAAGCGTCTCCAAGCGCATCATTGGTTATCGAAAGATCCACGCGAAAATATTGGCTTGACGAGATCCCGGGGTCGAGAAGCATATGTGATTCCATTGAAAATACCTTTATAAGCTCGAAAATTACAAAAACACCCCTCAGAATTAACAAACTTTAAAACATCCTGTACCACTTCCCTTTGTAATTTCGAACATCCTTAGGTTTTGAACTATGAAAAAAGCTTTTTACATTTTTGGATTCGCCCTGCTCTTTACCTCCACTTTTTCCTGCCAGTCCCAGGGTAAAAAGGCAGCCCTAACCGATGTTCCGGAAGTTACGACCCTGAAAGCCCCGGAAGCGCAGGATCTGTCAGACTTCGAAACAGCGTATTTTGCCAGCGGTTGTTTTTGGTGTGTAGAAGCTATTTTTGAGAGCGTTAAAGGAGTGGCCGAAGTGGTTTCCGGATACGCTGGAGGAACGGAAACCAACCCGACGTATGAAGATGTGAGCTATGGGCGAACCGGTCATGCGGAAGCCGTGGAAGTGTATTACGATCCCGAAGTGATTAGTTATTTTCAATTGGTACAGGTGTTTTTCGGCTCCCACGACCCGACTTCCCTCAACCGGCAAGGGCCCGACCGGGGGCCCCAATATCGTTCCATAGCGTTTTACAAGAACAAGTCTGAACAACAAACCATCCGGGCCTATATGGATGCTTTGGAAGAAAGCGGGGTCTACGATCAGCCCATAGTTACGGAAATTACTCCCTTCACAAAGTTCTATCCGGCGGAAGACTACCACCAGGATTACGAAAAAAACAACCCAAATAATCCATATGTGCAAAATGTTTCGATACCGCGACTGAACCGTTTTAAAGCCAATTTTTCAGAGTTCCTGAAAGAGGATGCACACTGAAACCGGGGCCCTTGGTTCCTCCCGGCGGTTAAGTAGTATTCTGTGAAAACCCTGCCCCGGACCTAATCATTCAGGGTAACCTCACTATAGGCCGTATTGATCAGGATAGACTTCCCACTGCCTTTTTGCTGACTAAAACCTTTGCGAACCTGTGGCCGCTCTCCCTGTGGGGCTTCCCAACTGATAAAATCGGGATAGAGTACTTCTGACCGGTCTTCACTAACCGTAATATCATAAGCGTTTCGCGGCAGGTCGAAACGGAGTTCCCCGTAGGCCACAGAGATATCCATATCCCTGAAGTCATCTGCCACCCCACTGATGACTAATAGCCCCATCCTGGAATCGATAGAAACCTCCCGCAAAAGGCGGTCTATAGTCACCATAGAAGAACGGGAAACCATATTGAGCTGCACCACCTCATGGAGCTCAACCCCATCGGAAAACTCCGTTTGGAGCCGGCCTCCCTTCCAACGCTCTACGGTCACCGGGGAGTATCGGGCTGCAATATCGGTATCCCTGCCATCGATAGTATTGGCAAACAGGCTGGCATAGGAGAGGTTGGCCTTTGTATTCAGCGCATTATCCGCAAGTTTTACTTCTCCATAACGCACGTTCATCTTCAGGCGTGCCCCCTTGGGCATTTTCACTTTTATCGTCTTTTTTATGGTGAATTTCTGGTTGCCCGAAGCCCCGCGCATATAGAATGTCCCGGGATTCCGGTTGTTTGGGACCTGTGCCTGTGCTTCGCGGGCCTGTCGCTGTGCAAGGCGGGCCTGCTCCCGGGCCTCCATTTGCTGTTCTCTCATCTCTTCGCGCTGCTCGCGCATTTGTTCCTGTATTTCCTGGCGTTGCTGCTGCATCTCGGCCCGCTGTCGATCCCTCTGCTCCTTCAGCGCTTCCCGGGCGGCTTCCCGAGCCTCGATTCGGGCTTCCATCTCTTTCCCCATCTCCTTGCCCCAGGCCTCAAATTCTGCCCGGTACTCTTCGTCGAATTCTTTCTCGAACTTTTTTTGCCATTTCTCAATGTATTTCTGGCCATCCTTTTTGAAAGCCTCATAATCAAAATCGGCATCAGGCATAGGTGGCACAGGGGGCATCGCGGCGATTTCGGGAATGGACGCAATGATGTCTTCTACCATGGGCGCCAGTTCCGGCATTTCAGGCATGGGGGGCATATCCGGCATTTCAAAGTGAAAGTCCAGGTCTCCAAAATCCATATCCGAGGAGGCAAAAAGTGAATTACTACCATGTCCTCCGGTACGGATGGATACTTTGGAGCTGTTCCCTACAATGTCTACCCGCGGCTGGTCAAAAAAAGCGTTGGCTTCTTCGGGGGTTGCCCCTTCCAGGGTAATTATTGCCTCTACCTCCACCTCGTTTTTCGACCAGGTTTCAAATTCGATATCCGCGTAGCTCGTATTCACCTCGACGATGACCTCGGGCCCTACTTTGAACTGCTCCCGGTAGGTGCGTGTTTCCTGGGAGGAGAGATTCAGCCCTGCCCCCAAAAGGACGGGCATCAGGAATCCCTTAAATACTATTTGAATGTACTGTTTCATTTTTTGATGATTTTAATTCGATTAACTTCTCTTTTAACTTCAACATTAATTGCAACCGGTACTGCAAGTTTTTGATCATTGCCCCAATGGTTTGTTCATTCGGGCCAATGCGATTCAACTCGGCATTGAGTTGTTTATATTCTTTATTGAGCTCGCCCAGGCGAAGGATAAACTCATTGGCCAAATCCCTGTTATCCTCTGAAATATCGAGGTTGGCGAGTTCCAGATTGATGCTGGCTGTATAATAATTCTCCAGTTTTTCCAGATCCGGAGAGAGATCCCCCAGGGAGATACCCCTGTCCGCCGTCGCGGTATCCACAGCTTGCTCCACCACAGCCTCCCCAGGGCTTTCGACAAATGTGCCTGTTCCATTTTGCAACCATAAGGTCAACCCCAGGAGGGCGATCAGGGAGGCAGCCAGCCCTATCCACAGATACGACCTGTTTTCACCCGTGTTGCGGGACAAATCCAATCGCTCTTCAAACCGGGCCTCATGGCCCTCGGGCATCGTCAGCTCCTTTTCTCGTTCTTCTTTGAATAATTCTCTAAGATCCTGCGACATAGTTTTTGTTTTTTAAGAGTTCCCTCAGGTAGGTTTTACCACGCATCAATCGGGAGCGGGACGTGGTCTGTTTAAAACCCAGTATTTCTGAAATCTCGGCGTGATCGTATCCTTCCACCAGATACAACTGCACCACATAGCGGTACTTGTCCGGTAGGGATTCGATGGCCGATTTCACCTCCTTCACCTGTACCTCCTCGTCTACGGTCCAGTCGGGCTCTTCCGAAAGGGTCAGTCGGTGTTCTTCAAGCTCAACAAAGTGCTGCTTGCGCGCTTTCAAAAAATCAATACTCCCATTCACTACAATCCGTTTCAACCAGGCCCCGAAGGTGACATTCCCCTGGAATTGATCTATTTTACGGAAGGCCCGAATAAAGGCTTCCTGAGTGATGTCTTCAGCATCTGCTGGATTCTTTACAAATCGCATGGCCACACAATACATCCCATGGGCGTATTTTTTGTAAAGCGCCAGTTGTGCTTTGCGGTTATTCTTCCGGCATTGCGCAACCAGGTCGTTAGATATCAGTTCGCGGGTCTCCAGGGTATTTGTCTTTAGTTACCACTCATATAGACGAGTGAAGAAATGCAGTGTTGCAAAAAAGGCTACATTTAGAGTATCTTTTTTATTTCCCTTTGAAGCAAGTTACTGTAAAAAACAAGCATCTTTCCCTGGAAGTACTGGAATACGGGGCGATCATCCGGAAACTGAAATTTCGCACGGTTGGGAATAGATGGACTGATTTAAATGTGTCCCTCGAGTCGCCGGAAGACTACCTGGACGACCCTTTGGCCATTGGGGCGTGTGTAGGACGCTATGCGGGAAGGCTCTCAGGGGGAAGTCTGGAGCTGGACGGAAAAGCTTTTCCCCTTACCCATACTGATGGAATCACCCTTCACGGAGGAGACCGGGGTTTCTCCAGGCAGTACTGGACCATTCACCATTCAAGTGAGAGCCCCGAAAAGTCTGAAATTATCCTGAAATACAGGAGTAAGCACCTGGAAGAAGGATTCCCCGGCACACTGGATGTGACTGTGACCTACACCCTGTTAAAAAATATCCTTATTATCCGCCATGAGGCGACGACGGACAGGCCCACAGTTGTGAACCTGACCAATCACACTTATTTTAAAATAGATACACAACCCCTGATTGCACATTACCAGTTGCAGATCAATGCGCTAAAAAGAGCTGAAACCAACTCCCGGCGGTTGCCCACCGGACGGCTTCCGGGGGTAATAGGCACAGCCTATGATTTTTTGAAGGAGCGCCGACTGGGGGATTTCACCATGGACACCCCCTTCTTACTGGATGCAAATCGCGATTTTGCGGCTCGACTGACCTCAGCCGTCTCGGGAATTCGCCTCACCGTGCACACGAACCAACCGGCCATAGTCATCTATACGCCTGAACATTTCGCGGGAATCTGTTTTGAGACCCAGAATTTACCCGATGCTCCCCGCTTTGGCCATTTTCCGGATGCTCGCCTGAATCAGGGGGAAACCTATATAAACGAATCCCGTTTCGTATTTGAGTCGTTCCCTTAAAGCCCTGAAGTCTTCCGGATCCTATAAAAGGCTCCTTATCTGAGTTCTTTTCCGTCCATCTATTTCCTACCTTAGGGGTTCAAACTGCAAAAACAATGAAAATACTCAAATGGATTCTCGGTATTGTTGTGGTGCTGGCACTTCTACTTTATTTTGTCGGCCTGCCGGTTTTAAAGCAACAGACCAAAAAGATCAGCCCGGAAAAAACAGCGTATTACGAGGAAAACTCCCTGACCCTTTCGGTTACGTATTCCAGCCCTTCAAAAAAAGGGAGGACGATTTTCGGAGAACTGGTACCCTATGGCAGCGTATGGCGCACCGGAGCCAATGAGCCTACCCGATTTACAACGGGCACTCCCCTGAATATAGGGGGCCAGTCCCTGCCAGCGGGGGAGTATTCCCTTTGGACGATTCCCGGGAAAGAACAATGGACCGTTATATTTAACAATGAAATTGCCGATTGGGGGGTGACCCTGCTGAGCGGGGGCAGCGAGACGACCCGAAAACCGGAATCGGATGCCCTGCAAATTATCGTTCCGGTAGAACGACTACCCGGGGTCGTTGAAGATTTCGATATTTCTTTTGTGGAGGATGATCCTGACAAAAGCGTATTGATGCAATTGAGCTGGGATACGACACGGGTGAGCGTCCCTTTAAATTAGACCCATTGAAAGAAAGTGCCTTAAAAGCCCGACAGGAAGCGGCGGCAAGACTCCAGTTACGGAAAGAAGCGGCGGCGGACAATACAGCAATTGTCGCCGGTATTGCGGCTTCGGATACAACGGCTCTTTCCAGGGCTTTTACCCTGATAGAGAGCACCCGCCCGGAGGATGAAA
>CAZEQO010000144.1:0-6701 GCA_964514365.1 uncultured Robiginitalea sp.
TGTACGATCTGAAGTTCATATTGGGGAATGGCCCCGGCCGCAATGGTGTACTGAATGGTCGCCTGGTTAACGTCGAGGACGGGAACGATTCCCTTGTCGTACCGCGCCTGAATCAGCTGAAGCATACTGTCCCGCGATGTCGCATTGCGCATGGAAATTTCGTACTGGGATTTGGCCCGCAGCAGGGAAAAGTAAGTGGTGGCTACCTCGCTGATTAACGAAATCATCACCCCCCTGTACCCGTATTCCGAGGAGACAAGGTCTGCCCGGGCGGCTTCGGACAGGCGTCGGAGTTTCCCCCATAGATCGAGCTCCCAATTGGCAGAGGCTGCCCCAAGGACGAGGTTTTGGGTAGAACCCACCTGGTTGAGTAAAAAATTTCCGCGTTGCACCTGCCCGTTAATATCGAATTTGGGCAGCATTTCGGCATTCTGGTTTTTTAGCGCGAGCCGTCCCTGCAACACATTTTCAGCTGCGATAAGCACGTCGCGGTTGTTTTCCATTGCGGTGCGGATCAGGCTGTCGAGGACGGGGTCGTCATAGAGGTTCCACCATTTCAGGTCTGCTGTACTCAATTCCAGGGAATCGGTATTTATGCTGTCGTATTCCACCTGTAATCCGGGAACCTCCTGGGCGTATTTGTCGGGTTGGACGAGATCCGTACCCGTGTAATTCTGCCCAATCTTACAGTTTTGCAAGAGCAGCGCGACGAAGAGTATAAAGAGGATCCGTTTCATCAGGCTTCTGCAGTTTTGGCAATTTCAGCATCGCGTTTCTTTTCGTATCCCGCCAGTTTCCCGATCAGCAGGAATAGCATGGGGTAGAACAGGACCCCCAGAAAGGTAGCCACCGTCATTCCCCCCAAGAGGGCCATACCCATCACCTTTCGGGCTTCTGCGCCCGTTCCGGAGGCGATCACCAGGGGAAATACACCGAGGATAAAAGAAAAGGCCGTCATGAGGATGGGCCTGAACCTGGATTTGGCAGCAGCGATAGCTGCGTCATACAGGGAGGAACCGCTTTTAAATTCTTCATTGGCAAATTCCACGATAAGAATCGCATTTTTGGCAGCCATTCCAATAAGCATGACAAAGGACACCTGTGCGAAAATATTATTTTCAAAACTTACACTGAATTGACGGGCAACCCAGAGGAAAAACAGGGCCCCGAATATCGCAAAGGGGGTCCCGAGTAAAATGGCGAAAGGCAGTGTCCAGCTTTCATACTGGGCCGCGAGGATCAGGAAAACGAAAAGGAGGGAAAAGGCCAGGATTACCCCCAGGGATCCCGAAGCTTTGTCCTCCTGGAACGACATGGCATTCCATGAAGTGGTCATGTCTTCCGGCAGGGTCTCCGCAGCGACCTCCCTTAAAGCTGCCATCGCCTGGGCTGAAGTATATCCGGGGGCAGGGGCACCGGTCACCTCTACGGCCCGGAAGAGGTTGAATCGGGAGGTATAGTCCGGGCCACTTACGGGTCGGATGGTGGCTACAGTTGAGAGCGGGACCATATCACCCGTATCGTTTTTGATGAAGAAGTTATCGATTTGTGACTCGTCTACGCGGTACTGGCTCTCGGCCTGGATATAGGTTTTATACAGGCGTCCGAAGCGGGTAAAATCATTGACATAGGCCCCGCCCATAAATGCCCCGATAGTGCTGTACAGGTCGTTGAGGGAAAGTCCTAATTTTAATGCTTTTTCTTTGTCGATATCCATATAGCGCTGTGGGACACTGCTTTGAAAGGCGGTAAAAGCATTCCCGATCTCCGGTCGCTGGTTGGCTGCCGCTATAAAGGCATTGGTATTTTCAGAGAGGTATTGTGGGGTATTCCCGCCTTTATCCTGCACCATAATGCTAAAACCCGATCCATTTCCCAACCCCGGAATAGCCGGAGGCCCAAAGGCAAAAGCCTGGGCCCCGTTAATTTTTGTCGCGAGTTCATAATTCACCCGGTTGATGATTTCCTTGGCAGTAGCTTCCCGCTCGCCCCACTCTTTTAAAGTGACGAACATAAAAGCATTATTGGTAGCCATGGCCCCGGAAAGCAGGCTGAACCCCGTAGCGTTGGTTACATATTCCACCTCCGGGTACTTTAATAGCCGCTCTTCGATTTCAGCGCTCACTTTATCGGATCGCTGGAGGGAGGCCGCATTGGGCAATTGGATATTGACATAAAAATAGCCCATGTCCTCTTCGGGAATAAACCCGCCGGGGACCAAAAACCCAAAAACGCCAGCGCCCACGGTCAGGATGAGTATAAAGATTACCCCCCTTTTCAATTTCCCGGTAATCACCCGGGTATAGGACATATAACTGTCTGTGGTCCGGCCAATCCACCCATTAAAGCCTGCAAAGAATTTACCGAGTACCCCTTTGTAGGGCTCCGGTTTTTTGAGTAACAGGGCGCAAAGGGCAGGGCTCAGGGTAAGGGCATTCACCGAAGATACGAGTACACTAACCACAATGGTTATGGCAAATTGTTTATATAAAATCCCGGTAATCCCAGCCATGCCAGCCACCGGGATAAATACAGCCACCAGTACCAGGGTTGTGGCCAGGATGGGCCCGGATACCTTTTTCATGGCGTCGATGGTCGCTTCTTTGGCGGTCATGCCTTTGGCGATATTGACCTGTACCGCTTCCACCACAACAATGGCATCATCCACTACAATACCGATGGCCAAAACAAGGCCCAATAAAGAGAGGACATTAATAGTGAATCCCAGGGCGGGGAAAAATATAAAGGCCCCGATAAGGGAGACCGGTATGGCCAGCGTAGGTATCAGGGTGGCCCGCCAGTCCTGTATAAAAATAAAGACCACAAGGATGACCAGGACCAGGGCGATGATGAGCGTGACCACAATATCCCGGAGACCAGCCGTAATGGGGAGGGTGGAATCCAGGGATACGTCGTAAATCATTCCATCCGGGAACCCGAGCTCAATCTCTTCCATTTCCGCAATGACATTTTGGGCCAGTTCAACTGCGTTTGAACCCGGTGCCTGGTACAGCCCGATGATCGCAGCAGATTTTGGTATGGAATCCCTGCCGTCCAGGTTTACGCCGAGCCGGGGGATCATACTATAGGTCTCCACCCCTAGCGCTACCCGGGCAATGTCCCCGATTTTCACCTGTGATCCGTCATCCAGGGTCCGGACTACAATTTCTTCAAAGGCTTCCGGGGAGTTAAAACGCTCCGGCAACCTTACCGTATAGGTAAATTCCGTCCCGGGCGGTGCCGGTTCTGCCCCGAATTTACCCCCAGGTACGATCACGTTTTGCTCGTTGATGGCTTTTACAATCTCCGGAACGGTAATTTCCAGGGTAGAGAGTCGGTCCGGTTTGATCCAAATCCGCATGGAGTAATTGGAGGCTCCCAGGACATCGCCCCTCCCGATGCCCGGGATGCGGGCAAGCCGGTCTTTGATATTGATCAGGGCATAATTGCCCAGGAATTCCTGGCTGTTGTGACTGGGGCTCTGAGATGTTAAGGTAACCAGCATCAACTGGTTGGGCATGGATTTTTTTGTGGTCACCCCGTACTGTGTTACCGCAGAGGGTAATTTAGCGGTTGCAGCCGAGACCCTGTTTTGGGCCAGCACCGTATTCATATCCGGATCTGTGCCCACATCAAAGGATACCTGGATGGTCATGGTACCGTCGTTGGCATTGGTAGACTTCATGTAAATCATGTTGTCTACCCCATTCATTTCCTGTTCGATAGGCGTGGCTACGGATTCCTCCACATTCAGTGCGTTTGCCCCCACATATGTGCCCCGGACCTCGACTACAGGAGGGGTTAGGCTGGGATATTGTTCAATGGCCAGGCCGATAACCGATACCCCACCCACTATAACAATCACTATGGCGATTACCATAGCGACAATAGGTCTTCTCACAAAGAAATTTCCACGTTCTTCAGCCATCCTCAGAGAGTGGTTTTACTTTCGAATTCGGTGGGAACCGGGATAATTTTCATACCCGTTCGAACTTTTTGCAGGGCATCGATGACGACCTTGTCCCCGGATTGCAGACCTTGTTCCACAATCACCATATCCCCGATTTTCCTGCCGATTTCCACAGGCCGGGATTCAATGGTGTTATCGTCATTAGCGACCATTACGGAGTACTGCCCCTGGAGTTCCGTCAGGCAGCGTTGGGGAATAACCAATGCATCCTTAGCTATGGTCATCTGCAGGCGGACTTTGGCATAGAGTCCTGGCCTGAGCAACTTGGAAGAGTTTGGAAAACTCGCCTGGATCAGTAAAGATCCCGTCGCTGAATTGATTTGGTTGTTTACAAAATCGACAGAACCTTTTTCCTCAAATACGGAACCATCGGCCAGGATCAGCTCGATATTGGGCTGCAGTCGACCCTCCTGAACATCCCGGGTCACCTCTTCCGGGGACCGTCCTTTACCGAGGGCCCGGGCCAGCTCGAGGTATTTTCCCTCTGCAATGGAAAACTGGACGCGGATGGTGTCAATTCTGGACAGGGTATTGAGAATTACAGGATTCGGGTTGCGGCCTACATATTCTCCTTCCCGGGCTTCTGTAGCCCCTATCAATCCGTCAATTGGGGCTTTGATGGAGCAATACCCCAATTTAATCTCAGCCTGCCTTAAATTGGCGCGGGCAGCATCTACATTGGCCCGGGCGGCGTCATAAGTTGCCTGGGCGGCATCCAGGTCGCTGCGACTCACTGCGTTCATTTCAGCCAGGGGAATATACCGGTCCAACTCATTTTTGGCATTCACCATCAGGGTGCGTGCCTGTGCCAAAAGGCTTTCCTGGGCTGCTACTTCGGCCAGGTAGGGATCTGGATCAATAGAGTAGAGGAGTTCTCCTTTCTTTACCCGGGAACCTTCTTCAAAAGAGATTTTTTGGAGATACCCGTCTACCCTGGCCCGAATGGGGATATCCTTTTGACCGTAAATCTGACCCACCATTTCGTCGAACAGGGGTACATCCTGCTGTTTGGCTTCAAATACTGTTATTTCCCGGGGACCCTCAGGGGCCTGTCCTGCTTTATCCCCGCAGGAAGTAATTACAGTCAGGAGTGCCAGGGCACACAGCGCAAAGTGAAAGAAAGTTTTATGCATGTTGATAATCCGTTTTATTTCCCTATTGACCGAATCGGGTTCAATGTAAGAAATTTTTACCTTCCCTTATTTTTGGGCATCCCATACAGGGGGTTTCCCGGTGAGTTCCCACTGCCCCAGCGAAATCGGAATATTCCCAATGGCGTTCAGGCGATCGAGGAAGTCTTTTACCTCAAAGGGTTTTTGAGTATTCTCGTGCATTCGGGCGTATTCCATCATCGCCTGCTCCAAAAGGTACTTTCCGGTGATATAGCTTGTACCATATCCCGGCTGCCGCATATACAAATGCTGTTCAAAGAGCAGGAGCTCTTTTTCGGTTTTCATCCAGCCCCGGGGCGTGTATTCCGAGTGGATCCCACCGGCCTCTTCCATTGTCATTTCATTGGCATGGGCATAGAGGGATCCCAGGCCCCTGGCAGCGCGTTGGGCAATCATAATATAGACGATTTCCCGGCTCCTGGGGCTGTCGTCGTACAAGCCGGCCTGCATAAAGAGCTCTTCTACCGCCGTGGCGGTTCCCTCATTACGGGAATCAAAGATGTTATACAGTAGTGGGCCTTTTCGAATAGGGGAGGGGTTGGGCTCGGTATCCATACGGGCGAGTTCGAACCAGTGGTAAAAATGGGAATACAGGGGGCGGGGATCGTAGTGCTCTCCGATGGTGAAGAAATTTCGTTTTTCTTTTGGGATGTACTCTCCCAGGTGTTCCCTGAGGGCCGGGTCGAAATACGGTTTCACAGTCACAATATCCTCTGATTCCAGGAAACCGATCAGGCTTTTGGCCGCCTTATCTGCCATAGTATTGTATGTCTCAGGAGAATCCGCATCGGTGAGCTCGGGGAGGTTTCTGTTCCGGTGCTCTTCGAGTTTTAAGGCAGACCACGCGCGGGCGAGTTCCCGCTTTAAAAGCATGACTTCATCGGCCCAGGTCAGGGGAACCAGGTGGACATTCTGCAGGTACCAGGTATAGTTCTCCCTGCCAATACCCGAAGGTCCGTTTTTGGAAGGGGCCTGCCCTTCGAGCCACTCTACTAAGGAATCTGTCGAACGCATGGCGTTGTCAATAGCTTCAGAAACCTCAGGGTCCGAGCCCACGCCCGGCAAATTGAGCAAGCCTTTTAAATCTTCAGATTGCTGTCGGATATCCCGGATACCGGCAATCCACAATTCCCGGGCATTTCCGGTGAGGTTTTTCCGGGCCTGGGTATTCAGGGCGGGGATTACCCGCAAATCTTTGAGGAAGCGCTCACGCCCTTTGGGGGAGAGGGGGAATTCATACGTCCAGACTTCCGTTGTTCTATGGTGGGTCGGGCCTTCATGGGCCGGGACGTCGCTGCGTGCCATCCAGACCGATTTGTAAAACGCGGGGTCCCGCACCCAGGATCGGAGGACCCGCTCATTAAAGTCATATCCATTCATCTCAGCCCATACGATGGTCCAGTCCACTCTTTGGGGCGTGGCCCAGCCTGTGGTATCTATGGCCTCTAACGCAGCCTGAAGTTTTTTAAATTCAGGCCAGCGCGCTTTCCGCCCGGCAGCGGTATAATCAGGAGCTTCCTCCAGAAGGGGCGGATTCTCAAATTCACGCCACTGCTGGA
>CAZEQO010000145.1:0-5312 GCA_964514365.1 uncultured Robiginitalea sp.
ATCCCGACCAATGACCGGATCTAGTTTTCCACTATCCGCCAGGTCGTTTAGATTCCTGGCATACTTATCCAGCGCATTATAGGTGTCTTCAGCGCTCTGGGAAGTTACTTTGCCTCCTTTTCTCAGGGCCTCAATACTGGCCTTTAGCTCTTTTTCAGTAATCCCCTGATCTTTCAGAATACGGGATATTTTACTGTTGGATTTGAACAACGCCAGGACCAAATGCTCGATAGAAACAAATTCATCCCCCATGGCTTTGGCTATTATCGAGGCCTCATTCAGGGTCTTGCCTGCTTCATTTGAAAACATGAGGTTTCCTCCTGAGACTTTTGGAAAGCTCTCCAATTCCTTCTCCAGAATTTGCTCTACCAGTTTTTCGTTGGCATTGACTTTCTTTAAAAGAAAGGGCAGTACGTTTTCGTCTACAAGGGTGATGGCCTTGTAAATATGTTCATTTTCTACTTGTTGATGGCCGAGTTCCTGGGCCAGTTGTTGCGCCTGCTGAATAGCTTCCTGTGACTTTATTGTAAAATTATTTATGTTCATTATGTGTATCTTTAAATTGTCAAATATGATGTGATTACTCTACTTCAAGAATCTTACCACCTCAGAATGGGCGACAAAATGACATTAAAATATACAAAAAAGCCGACATATAGGCAGTTATGATCACGGTTTATGAGGTTATTTAAATCCTTTTTTGGATTACCTGAGGAGTCGGGCAGTGAAGGTAAGTATGGCATTCCCTGGAAGTATTTGGAGTCCGAGGCAGATTTAGACCTTTTGGAAAACGGCCGGGGCACAAGGCCTCAAATACTTTTCAAACACTCGACCTCTTGCGGTTTGAGCGGTATGATGCTCAGGCGGTTTGAAAAACGTTGGGAATCTGTAGGTGATCTGGCGGATTTTTACTTCCTCGACCTGATTGCGCACCGAAAACTTTCCAATGCGATCGTTCAGCGGTATGGAGTGCCGCACCAATCTCCTCAACTCCTGATTCTGGATAAGGACGGCGTTCGGCAGCATGTCTCACACGGAGCTATCGGGGCCATAACCCCGGATGAGGTATTAAAAAACCGGGACTGAGCCCGGGTCTTATTGTATTCCTTCCTTTTATTCATTCAATTACCGAAAGCGCTGCCTTTGGAGGATTCCCTTGAGGCGGGTTTTTAAATCTTCCCCTGCGCTGAAAACCATTTCTTCATCCGTGGGAAACGGCACGGCTGCAAGCCCCAATCGGGCTACAAGATCATTGTCCAGGGCACGTCTGTCCCCGTCGTAATTGGCATAAATATGCTGAAACACAAATTCGCTGGTCAGAGGATATGAATTCAGGGATTGCTGCGTCCGAAGGTCTACGAAATTGACATTTCCTACTACCTGGGCCATTTTTTGCTGGGTAAACTCATAGTAATTACAGCGAACGGTCCGGAGTCGGTCAATTTCTATACGGTTCCCAAGACTATCCCTCACAACATTCCCCTCCGCATCGAGTAAATCCTGTGTTCCGTCTTTTATCTGACGTTCCTTGATGACTTGTCTTTCTGATATTTGTTCCGGTGTAATGACTATATCACGGAAGGCTACCTGCATTTCATAGTCGTACTGGATTTCGTCCAAAGGATTTGTGTGATAGGCAGTCCATAAATTATCCATTCCGTACGTATTGAAGTTTAACAGGTCTGCTTCAAGGCGTTCGGGAATGATTTGTTGGGTATCATTGATCATTCGGACTTTTACGTAGTCCAGACCGTTTTGATACGCATATTCCATTTGTTTTCGGGTGTCGGCATAGCCCGGATTGATTTCATTGAGGTATTGAAAGTCTTCATAAGCTTTGCGGAATTCCCATTTTTGGGTGGCATCATTGAGCAGTTGTGAGGCGTTTTCATATAAATAGGAAGACAGGGTCTCCTGAACTGCCAGTAGTTGTGCATCGTAGTTGGGAAAGCTAAAGGATGCCTCCCGGCCTTCATCGTAGATCGGCAAAGGCAAGAGTGGGCGTATCCGATTCTGCACATTGCGGATCTCGCTATACCTCTTGTAGATCTCTTCCAGGTGTGCCGGATTTCCATCCTTCTTTAAAAAACTGATTTCCTGCTCCTCGAATTCGAGGTATTTTGCATAGGCCTCCTCAAGAAGCACAACATACGTCTGTTTATTCTTCCGTGTTTTGTTTTCGGCCAGTTCCATAACCGAAGTATTGATGGCCTGCAGATAGTTCCCCGTATTGAGGGCTTGCTGTGTTTTTTTGACACCTCCGCACGAGGCGGCAACTACGAGGAGTAGGAGAATTGTAAGGAATCGTTTCATCTTTTTTCGCTTTGAGATTCAAGGGCATAATCCAGGAGGCATGCCAAAACCTGTCGAGACTAGAACGAAAATCGATGAGAGTTAGTATATCCGCGTTAACGCGTATTAAGTGTTAAGTTTGAATAGTTTTTGGGAGCCTTGGGGGCAGGAGTTGCGAACGCACTTCTCCGAAACCAATGCGCAATCCTTTATTTTTACAGTATCCTTTAAGTACCACTGTATCCATATCGTCAATAAATGTCCGGGTCTGCCCGTCATTTAGGGTAAGGGGCTTACTACCCATCCAGGCCAGTTCGAGCATGGAGCCAAAAGAATCATCGGTAGGTCCGGAGATTGTCCCGCTTCCCATCATATCCCCACTGTTAACTTTACAGCCGTTCACGGTATGGTGGGCAAGTTGTTGCGCCATTGTCCAGTACATATACCGGAAATTCGAACGGCAAATGGTATTCGACGCTCCCGAATCCGGGATCAAATCTACCTCGAGGTGAATATCGAAACTTCCTGCACTTTCCTGCCTGAGGTAAGGAAAAGGAGGGGGATCCTGAACCGGGCCGGCCACCCGGAAGGGTTCCAGCGCATCAAGAGTTACAATCCAGGGGGAGATAGAAGAGGCAAAACTCTTTCCCAAAAACGGGCCTAAAGGCACGTACTCCCATTTCTGTATATCTCTGGCACTCCAATCGTTAAATAACACCAGGCCAAAAATGTACTCCTCTGCATCGGCTACCGGTATAGGTTCTCCCAATTTATTGGCATCTGTTGTGATAAAGGCCATTTCAAGTTCAAAATCAACCCGTTGGGAAGGTCCAAAAACCGGGGTTTTGGCCCCTTTTGGCAGAGTTTGCCCATAAGGTCTTCGTACAGGGGTGCCACTCGGAATAATCGTAGAACTCCGCCCGTGATATCCTACCGGGATGTGGAGCCAGTTCGGCAGGAGGGCATTTTCAGGGTCCCTGAACATTTTTCCCACATTCGTAGCGTGTTCCTTGCTGGAATAGAAATCTGTATAATCGCCAATCTGAACGGGCAGTTGCATTTCAATTTCATCCAGTGCAAAAAGGATGATTTTTTTATGGGCCTCGTTCTGCTGTAACGTTTTATTCCGAACGTCAAAGATTTCGGCGATCCGGTTTCGCACCGCCCTCCAGGTTTTCTTTCCGTCCGAAATAAAATCATTCAGGGTATCCTGGAGAAAAATATCGTCTGTGAGCGGGATATCCCTCAGATAGCCCAATTGATGGAGCGCTCCAAGGTCTATGGCGGTGTCGCCAATCCGCGTACCGATAGTGATCACGTCTTCGCGGGTAAGAAAAACCCCAAAGGGAATATTCTGAATGGGAAAATCTGAGTCTTCCCGGACCGGAAGCCAGGAAACACGGTTCGGGTCGTTGGCTTTTATAGGCATGGATAAATGTTAATTGACGTTTGATAAATTCCTTCTCAAAGATATTATTTTATCTGGTTTAACCCGACTCAATTTGTACTTTTACCCGGTCTGAAAAAAAGGCATCCTATGGAAAGAGACCTGGCTATTTTTGAACTGATTGAGGCGGAAAAAAGGCGTCAAATCAACGGAATTGAACTTATTGCCTCGGAGAACTTCGCGAGTCCCCAGGTCTTGGAGGCCTCTGGTTCTGTGTTGACTAACAAGTACGCTGAAGGCTACCCCGGTAAGCGGTATTACGGAGGTTGTGAAATTGTGGATCAGGTTGAACAAATCGCTATTGACAGGGCAAAGGAACTCTTTGGGGCCGTTTACGCGAATGTACAGCCACATTCGGGTTCCCAGGCCAATGCAGCGGTTTACCAGGCCATCCTGAAACCCGGAGACACCATACTCGGTTTTGATCTTTCCCATGGCGGCCACCTGACCCACGGTTCGCCCGTGAATTTTTCGGGTAAACTCTATCGCCCCGTTTTTTATGGGGTCGATCAGGAGACGGGACTGCTGAATTACGACCGGATTGCTGAGATTGCCAGAACGGAAAAACCGCAGTTAATCATAGCCGGGGCGTCGGCCTACTCCCGGGATATGGATTTTAAAAGGTTCCGCGAAATTGCCGATGAGGTGGGGGCCTTCCTTTTGGGAGATATTGCTCATCCCGCAGGGTTAATTGCCAAGGGCATCCTCAGCGATCCTGTCCCTCATTGCCACTTTGTGACCACCACGACCCATAAAACACTGCGCGGACCCCGCGGAGGGCTTATTCTTATGGGGTCTGATTTTGAAAACCCATTTGATATTCGGTTGAAGTCCGGAGCCCTCAGAAGTATGTCATCTTTGATAGACCTCGCGGTATTTCCAGGAAACCAGGGAGGGCCCCTGGAGCATGTGATAGCGGCAAAGGCGATTGCCTTTGGGCAGGCTATAAGCGATGACTTCCTCCACTATATGATTCAGGTGCAAAAGAATGCTGCAGCCATGGCAAAAGCCTTTGCCGACAGGGACTATCACATCATATCCGGAGGTACTGATAACCATATGATGCTCATCGACCTGCGCAATAAAAACATTACCGGAAAAGCTGCCGAAAAAGCACTGGTACTCGCGGATATTACAGCAAACAAAAACATGGTGCCGTTCGATGATAAATCTCCTTTTGTGACATCGGGAATCCGGTTTGGAACAGCGGCAATTACGACCAGGGGTTTGCGGGAGGAGGATATGGAACATATCGTAGCCTGGATTGATCAGGTCCTTTCTGAACCGGATTCTGAAGAGGTAGCCGCAAGGGTTAAAGGCGAGATTAATGAATTTATGGGCCACAGGCCTTTATTCGCCGGATAACCATCTTCCTTATTCCAAGGCGCGAATCATCTCCTCCGGCACCCGGGAGGGTTTACCACTTTCAGCGTCCAGCAACACCCAAAGTGTTACACAGGTCACCACAAGGGTTTCAGTTCCTTCAAGAGTTATCTGTACATGCCTTTCAGATTGGGCACCCCTGGCCGTTTTAACGTAGGTAACCACCGTCAGCTTATCCCCCATGACTGCA
>CAZEQO010000145.1:5322-6661 GCA_964514365.1 uncultured Robiginitalea sp.
TGATAGGTTATATGGTGGCTTCGAACTACCCAGACATACCGGGAATCCCATTCAGGCCGGGTTAGTTTTTGCCAGTGTTCCTTAGAGACGCGTTGTACCCATTCCAGATATTGAACATTATTCACATGATCCAGATCATCCAGGTGTTCAGGCCGTACGACGATGTCAAAGCGGTAGGTTTTCATCCTTCCTTTTTGAAAATACGGACTTCGAAAAGGGTGTCCCAATTCTTTCCGGTGACAAAAAAGGAATTACGCCCCGGATGATAAGCTACTCCATTGAAAACGTCAAGTTCCGGATGTTTTCCAACTTTCTCCTTAAGGCCCCCGAAATTTACAACTCCCTCGATAGCCCCGGACTTTGCGTCGATGATCATCATACTTTCTTTTTGCCAGACATTGGCGTAGAGTTTTCCTTCTACGTACTCCAGTTCGTTGGCCTTATTAAAGATAGATTTATCGGTAACTGTTTCGACGAATCCGGTTTCCTGCAGGGTTCCGGGATCCAATGTCCAGATACGCTGGGTACCGTCGCTTTTAAAAATATGGACACCATCATTGGCAAGCCCCCAACCTTCATCACTTTCTCCGTATTCAAAACTTCCCAGTTTGCTCAGGGTTTTGGCGTCGAACATAAAACCCGTGCCGGACTGCCAGGTGAGCATGTAGATCGTATCATTGAGTATGGTTATCCCTTCTCCGAAATACTGTTTATCCAGGTCGACCTTTGTTAGAACCGCACCCGTCTTATAGTCTACCTTTCGCAGGGTGCTCGTACCACGCCGTCCTGTGCTCTCATACAAGGTGTCTTTGAAGAACTCCAGGCCCTGGGTGAATGCTTTAGGATCATGTGGATAAGAATTCAGGATTTCATAGGTATACAAAGCGGGCCGTTCTTTGGCCAGTACGAGTATTTCTGTTTCCAGTATGGCTTTCTGACCCTCTGAAAATACATGGGCCTGAAGGTTTTTGGTTCCCAGGACAGGGTCGGAGAAAGTGAGTTTCCCATCTGTGAGTGTTATCGGGTTGCCGTCCAGAAAATACACTACAGAATCCACCGGCAAATCAGCTCGATTCTTCAGCCGGACCCCAACGGACTCATCTTGTTGGATCTTTTTTTCCCCTTTCTCAATTTCGAGAGCGAAATTCCGCGATAGATCGCTTTCCCCACAGGAGAATAACAAACCTAAGATCGAAAAGAGGGCACTAACTTCAATTTTATTCATATGACAAAATTACACATGTCCGGGGATTGTCACAAACCCAAAAAGAATGTATATTTGCGCGCGGCAAGTCCTACACGACCAGCTCCTGCAGAATCCCCCAGGGCGGGAACGCAG
>CAZEQO010000146.1:0-6584 GCA_964514365.1 uncultured Robiginitalea sp.
ATGGCCTTGAAATAGTCCACCATGGCATTCCGGATTTTATATCCCGTATCTGAAATACTCACCCTGTCTTTAAAAAAATCCATGCGATCCCCGCCTCCCATAAGGTAATCTGAAGTGGCTAGATAGTATATACGCTCGTCATCTATAGGCTGGCCCTGAATCCGCGTCGATTTTAAACTTCCGTCCGCTTCCAGCACGATCTCTATTCCCGATACCGGATGAGGACGGGAAGCAGTAATCAGGAAACCCACCATTTTTTTTATCGCCTTTCCAGGCATCCCCACTACGACAAGTCGGTTTTCAAAAGGCATTACCTCATATGCGTTGCGCTCTGAAACCGGACCTTTAGAGATAGAGCTGCGCATTCCTCCGAAATTGTGCAGGGCCAAATCCACTTGTTGATCGCCCCGCATTCGGGCAACTGCATTGGCGCGATCCAGCATCAGGTCAGCCATAAGGTTTCCCAGAGGGGTGTTCCATCGTCCCCCAGTTTTGGTAATGTGGTCTGGGGCAAAAGACAAAGGGGTGTCCAAAACGGCGTTAAGACGGGAACGGTACGGTTGAATAAAGGCGTCCATAGAGTCCGCCGGATGCAGAGAGCTGTCAATGCGTATTTGGATGGCCTGCGGTATTGCCCCGGGTTGATGTCCCTGTTTACATCCCGCAAAACCCGAAAGAAGGCAGGTTGTGATAAAAAGGATAAAAAATAATCGCTTCATCCGGGATACATGGTCTTTACTATTGGCGGGAATTCAATTACCTTTGTTTTAAACCTGAACGGACCATGGTTTTTAAAGGGTTAAAGGACAAATTTAAGCACAAATCCGGAACAAAGTTCCTTGAACAGGAATTAAAACGTACTCCGGTGGCCCTGGAGCGCAAACCTGGGATTCAGTCCCTGGGTATTATCGCGGACCTCGAGACGTTTAAAGAAGACGATCGCTTTTTCGAACTGGTCGAAGATCTGGGCCTGAAATCAAATACCGTTAAAATCATTGGTTACAGGGAATATTACGATAAAAATTCTCCCTATGCCACCCCGGTCTTTTCAGATAAGGACCTGGGTTGGAAAGGGGCTGTTGAAAACAGCTATGCCCTCGAATTCCTCAGCCGGGACTACGATTTACTGATCAATTATTTTGACCAGCCCCGCCTGCTTCTACACCTTATGAGTATCAAAACACGCGCAGCTTTGCGAATTGGCTTTTCCGGGATAGATCCGGTGTATAATGACATCATTCTGGAGAGCCCGATTTCGGATTTTGATACCTTCAGAAGGGAATTAAAAAAATACTTAACCTTACTGAAGCAAATCGCATGAGGGAACAGTTAGTGGGTATGGGAGTTGCCCTGATTACTCCTTTTACGGCTGATCTCGGCGTGGACTATTCAGCACTTGAGCGTTTGGTAGCGGATGTCATTGTTGGTGGGGTGGACTATCTCGTGGTTCTGGGAACAACGGGGGAATCTGCCACCCTAAGCAGGGAAGAGAAGGATAAAATATTGCGGTGTGTAGCGCATTCGGCCCGGGGTCAGGTACCCCTGGTAGCCGGAATTGGGGGCAATTCCACAAATGCCGTACTCGAAGACTTTAAAAATACCGACCTCAACGGGTATTCTGCAATCCTGTCGGTTTCCCCATACTATAACAAGCCCACCCAGGAGGGGATCTTTCGGCATTTTGAAACCCTGGCCTCAAAGAGCCCCCTACCGTTGATCCTCTATAATGTACCATCGCGAACCGGGAGTAATGTGCTCCCGGAAACTGTTCAAAGACTCGCCATTGCCTGCCCAAATATTATAGGTATTAAAGAGTCGAGTGGGGATTTGCATCAAATTCAGGATGTTCTCTCAAAGGTTCCTGATGAGTTTTTGGTTATTTCCGGTGATGACCTTACTGCCGTGCCTTGCATATTGCATGGGGGAGCAGGTGTAATCTCCGTTCTCGGACAGGGTATACCCGGAGTTTTCTCACGTATGATCCATTTGGCACGCAGCGGTAAAGCAGATGAGGCTATGGAAATCCACAACCAGATAGCACCCCTTGTGGATCTCATATTTCAAGAAGGAAACCCGGCGGGGATTAAGGGGTTGCTGGAAGTGCGTGGCCTGTGTTCTTCTTTTGTGCGATTACCCCTGGTGGCCCCCACATCGAATTTAAGGAGGCAGATTGAAGGTTTTATAAAACATCAGGGTCTGTTGCCATTAGCGTAGTTAAAGTTTGTTCAAAATTATGATACCTGTCATCTGATGGGGTTATATTGTCAAAGGAAATCCGATTTCATATTCCGTTAATTATACCTACTTTTGCCCAATGTTTTGGAAAATAGCCCGATACACCCTCGTCCTCCTCTTTACTTTTGGTTTCCTCTCCTGCGGTGAGTACCAGAAGGTTTTGAAGGAGACTGACGTTTCAAAAAAATACGAATACGCCCAAAAACTTTACGATGAAGGCGATTTCAAGAGGGCAAATAGGCTCTATGAACAGATAGCGCCACAGTTTGTCGGAAAGCCGCAGGGCGAGCGGGTGATGTTCTTTTTTGCCAACAGTTACTTTGAAATTGGAGATTATAATTTCGCAGGGTACCAGTTTGAGCGTTTTTTGAAATCCTACCCCAGAAGTGATAAAGCCGCTGAAGCCGCGTTTTTAGGGGCTAAGAGTTACTATATGCTTTCCCCGAGGTACTCCCTGGATCAGACAGATACGGATAAGGCCCTGACCAAACTGCAGTTATTTATAAATGCATATCCAGAATCTGAGTACACCGTTGAGGCGAATGCAATGGCAAAGGAACTGACCACTAAAAAAGAGAAAAAGGCGTTCGAGATCGCCAAGCAGTTTGTCAAACTGGGAGAGTACTTTGTTTTGGATTACAACCTTTCGGGCATTGCGGCCCTCGATAATTTTGTAAACGACTATCCGGGTTCCGTATACCGGGAAGAAGCCCTGTTCCAAAAATTCCGGGCGGCT
Source organism: uncultured Robiginitalea sp. (assembly GCA_964514365.1). Lineage (GTDB taxonomy): Bacteria > Bacteroidota > Bacteroidia > Flavobacteriales > Flavobacteriaceae > Robiginitalea. Next base: position 2,972 of record CAZEQO010000146.1, read on the forward strand.
TCAAACCTGGCCATTAACAGTACATTCAGGAAGCGAAAGGAGCGTCTCGATGAAGCCCTGGTTGCCTATAATAACCTGATGAAGGATTATCCAGAGACGGAGTTCGCAAAAGATGCGGGGAAATTACTCGAGGATATTCAGGAAGAACTTAATAAATATACCGAATTAGAAAATCTGGCAAAATGAATATGAACGATCTGAAAAATTCACAGGCTCCGATAACCACGGTGACCATTAACCGACTCGAGTTTGACGACAAGACGGACAATATATATGAGTCCATCTCAATAGTTGCCAAGCGCGCTTCCCAAATTAATGCCGATATCAAAAAGGAATTATTGGAGAAGCTCGAGGAGTTTGCGACTTACAGCGACAGCCTTGAAGAAGTTTTTGAAAATAAGGAGCAAATTGAGGTTTCCAAATTTTACGAAAAACTTCCAAAACCTCATGCCCTTGCCATACAGGAATGGCTTGAGGACAAAATTTATTACAGGAATACGGAGAAAGATCCGGAATAAGATGTTGGGTTCCAAGCGCATCCTTTTGGGCATTACCGGGGGTATTGCTGCTTATAAGACAACATTTCTAACCCGATTACTCATTCAGGCCGGAGCTGAGGTTCGCATTGTGATGACCCCCGCTTCGGCTGATTTTGTCAGTCCCCTGACCCTGGCCACCCTTTCCAGGAATGAAGTGCTTTCCAGTTTTGTGCGGGACGAGGACGGGTCCGTAAATTGGAATAACCACGTAGAATTGGGATTGTGGGCGGATATTATGCTTATCGCACCGGCTACGGCCAATACACTTTCCATGATGGCTTCCGGAGCCTGTGATAATTTGCTGCTGGCCTGCTACCTGTCTGCTAAATGCCCTGTGTTTGTGGCCCCAGCCATGGATCTGGACATGTACAAACACCCTTCCACTCAAAAATCGCTCAAAACGCTTCAGGACTATGGGAATAGTATTATCCCCGCCGAGTCCGGAGAACTGGCAAGTGGTCTGATCGGAGAAGGACGGATGGCGGAACCAGAGACTATTGTAGCGCATCTGCAGGCCGTACTGCACGCAGGGAAACCCTTTTCGGGAAATAAGGTTTTAATTACAGCCGGGCCCACTTATAAGGCAATAGATCCGGTTCGTTTTATCGGGAATCACTCCAGCGGTAAAATGGGATATGCCCTGGCTGAAGCCGCTCTTGCCATGGGTGCTGAGGTAACACTTGTGAGCGGACCCACGGCCCTTGCGGTCTCAGATCCTCAAATTCGTGTAGTTCCGGTAGTTTCTGCCTCGGAAATGTATACAGAGGCCCACAGGTATTTTCAGGAAATGGACATTGTAATAGGGGCAGCAGCCGTTGCGGACTACAGGCCTGAGCATCCGGCTGCCGAAAAGCTTAAAAAAACTGGGGATACCATGCAAATCAACCTGGTCCGTAACCCGGATATTATCGGATCCCTGGGGCGTGAAAAAACCGGACAGTATCTCGTAGGTTTTGCCCTTGAAACGGAGAATGAACTGGCTTATGCCAAAAAGAAGCTTCAGGAAAAGAACCTGGACGCCATAATATTGAACTCCCTCAGGGATGCCGGAGCAGGTTTCAGTTCAGATACAAACAAAGTCACCTTTATAGACAAGAATTCCGGGATAACTCCGTTTGAACTAAAAACCAAGGCCGAAGTGGCCAGGGATTTGCTTTATGAAATTCACAAACGCCTTAAGGACTAATCTTTTACTGGTATTTGGGTTTTGTATTGCCCCCATGCTGCAGGGGCAGGAGCTCAATTGCACGGTAACGGTGAATGCGGATCAGGTTTCACAAACCAGTCAGCAGGTTTTTACCACCCTGGAGCGGTCTCTGATGGAATTCGTCAACAAGACCCGCTGGACAAAGCGTGTGGTTCAGGAGAATGAAAAACTGGACTGTCGCATATTTATTACTGTCACAAACTTTGAGTCGAGCCGGTTTCAGGCCAATATCCAGGTCCAATCTTCAAGACCGGTCTTCAACAGCAGTTATCAAACCCCCGTTTTTAACTACAAGGACGACCAGTTTAATTTTGAATATATCGAGTACCAGCCGCTGGTTTACAATGAAAACATTCTGGACTCCAATCTCATAGGAGTGATTTCCTACTATATTTATATCATGCTGGGATTAGATGCCGATACCTTTGAACTTGAGGGTGGAACGGACTATTATAAAACTGCCCAGGGCATTGTTACTCAGGCTCAGGGAATCAATTCTGCGGGTTGGGGGCAAACCGCATCGAACAACCGCAGCCGTTTTCAGCTCGTGGATAACCTGTTGTCCAATACCTTTCGCGAGTATCGTATAGCCCTGTACAATTATCACCGGAAGGGACTGGATATTATGGCGGATAACAACAGTACCGGTAAACAAATCATAGCGGGGTCTTTGCGCTTGTTTGAAACCCTCATTCAAAGACGTCCGAACGCTTTTCTGATTCAGACCTTCTTCGACGCCAAGTCCGAGGAAATACAGAATATTTTTTCGGATGGCCCCAAGGTTGATATCGTGCAGCTCAAGGAGACCCTGAACCGGGTAGCACCGTTCTATGCGAGCACCTGGAATCAAATAACCTACTAGCCTCATTTTTTTTGCGGTTTGAAGTTCTATCTTTACAGTTGTTTAAACAACTGCCGCAGTGCTTGCAAGACTTTCAATAAAAAATTACGCCCTGATTGAGGACCTCCAGGTCCGATTTGAGGCCGGATTCACTACCATTACAGGAGAAACCGGAGCAGGAAAATCCATCCTGCTCGAGAGTTTGGGACTCGTTCTGGGCCGTCGTGCAGACCGTTCCGCCCTCCGGGATAAGGACCGTAAATGTATCGTGGAAGCAGAGTTTGCTTTGGAGCGTTACCCTAAATTAAAGGAATATTTTGCCCTTAACGACCTGGATTACGATCCGATGACCATTCTCAGAAGGGAGATTCAGCCCAGCGGGAAATCCCGTGCTTTTGTCAATGACAGCCCTGTTACCCTGAATATTCTCACAGGCCTGGGAAACCACTTGATCGATGTGCATTCCCAGCATCAGACCCTCGAGTTGACGGATCAGGATTTTCAGTTGCACGTGGTGGATGCCCTGGCGGGGAATTCTGGATTGCTTTTGGACTACGGTGCAGCCAGGGAGTTGTTTCTGAGTACCCAAAAGAAACTGGAAGTATTACAGGGAGAACAGGAAAAGGCTTTTCGCGAAAAGGACTACAACGAATTCCTGTTGGAAGAACTGGACAAGGCTACTCTTGAAAAGGGAATTCAGGAGTCCCTGGAGGCTGAATACGGGCAATTGAGCAATGCAGAATTCATCCGTGAAACACTGGAGAATGCCCAGCAGCTCTTTCAGGAGGATCAATACGGTTTGCTCACTTTACAGGCACAACTGAATCAACTCATGGCCAAAATCAGTTCTTTCGGCCCCGATTACCTAGCGCTCCAGGAACGGATTAAGTCCCTCTATATCGAAACGGATGACCTTTCCGGGGAGGTTGAAAACTTGCTCGAGCGGCAGGTCGCAGATCCCGGACGTCTCGAGGTCTTGAGTTCCCGTCTTCAACTGCTCTACAGTCTGCAGAAAAAACACGGAGT
>CAZEQO010000147.1:0-1277 GCA_964514365.1 uncultured Robiginitalea sp.
ATTTTCAGGTGGGAATAGCCAGGAAAACCGAGCGAAGCGAAGGTACTCCTGCCGTGGTCACTGGAATTTGTAATGATTTGAATAGAAATCCCAGGTTTTCAGCTATGGAGGTTCCATACAACAGATCCGGATGATGAGCCCCTTTTGGTTACGATTTATTGAAGTTGAACCCGATCCCCAGAAAAACCCGGACATTGTTCGTTCCGTTAACCCAGGAAACATCCAGGTTTATAGGGCCCAAAAGGGAATTATAGGAAAAGGTGCTACCCGCCGACATCAAATAACTGGTGTCCGTTCCCTCCTGCCAGGTCCCCCGGGGGTTGAAAAACTCCCTGCCAAAATCCTCAAAAGACCCAAACCCCACCGAAGCCATATTTACATGGGGAGTCAGGAATACTTTTCTGAACACCTCCACCTGGGCTCCCAGGGCGAGGTTCACGTACTGGCTCACCGCCAATTCCTGCTGGTTCAGCCCAGGGAAGGGCCGTGTGTCATATCGGGGGTTCGGGATGTTCCCGCCGAGGATGTATTTTGCCCCAAACCCATAGTCCAGAAAGGAAATGTCAGCTTCATCCAGGGCGTCCTCGAACAATAAATGGGAGGCAGCTCCCAGGATTAAGGTAGTCTTGGGAGTGGCCGGGAACCTGACCTCGTAATCCACCCCCAGTTTCGAATACCCATTCGTTTGGCCCTTGACTGTGGCTACGTCTTCCAGGGAAAACTCCTGTTCTACCCCGCTATACAGGGACCTCCCTATATATCCCTGAAGGGAGGCTCCCCCGGTAGGGAAAAGAACCCTGTCCATAGTATTATGACGGTAATGCGCATACATTTCCGCGCTTTGGAAGCGGTATTTTTTTATTTGAAAGAGATTGTCGTTTACATCCGGGTCAATGGTAGGTCTGAGCCCGGTGAACTCAAATTTAACGCCCAGACCCACATAATTTACAAGTGGATCCAGGTTCCGGTTGATCTGGTTGTCGAATACCCCGTTGCGGTACCTGTAGTCATCCGAATATTCTCCCTGGACGAATGCTTTTTCCTTCTGCTGTTGTCCCATAATTTCAGAACGCCACCACCAGGTCCTCAGGGGCCCGAACAATGCCTGGTGCTGCAGACGGAATTTCGGTCGTTCCGCAACATCAATTGTCGCCAGCGTCCTTGAGGCCCTGCCTAGCACATTAAGCCCTGTGTAGTTCATGACCAGGCCCACACCGTTGTCGGTATCGTAATGAAGAGATCCCTTGAACTGGTGCCTGGAACGTTCAAACCCCAGT
>CAZEQO010000147.1:1287-6464 GCA_964514365.1 uncultured Robiginitalea sp.
AGATTCGTCATCATTGAGCAACTCTTAGTTCACTTTGGTAAATCGGCCCGTCCCCACGGCCCTGTCTATAGCCGACTTTAGTTCTGCCAAGCTATAAGTTTGGTTAGCCCGTAAATTAGTCCGCTCCCTGACCAGGGTCCGGTTGCCCCTGCTCAGCCCCTTGAAGATAATCGTATCGAAAGTGAACTGGTCCCGGGCTTCCGGGATTTCATGAGGCCGTTGATCGAACTTTTTGAGTTGTTCGGCCAAGGAAGCCAGGGCACTTCTTTGTTGGGACACCCCGATTTTACCTTCCTCCATGATGATATCAGATTTGGCAAAATCGGCCGTCGAATAGGTCAGATGGGGAAGATGGTCGATAAGGATGTCACAAAGGGCTTGGTTTTCCGGGTTTTTCAAGTTGCTATTCAGCATCCCTGCCTGGAACAGGAGGGCACTGAGGCTTTCCAGTTTTTCCTTGGGCAGCATGTTGCCGCCCACATCACTGCCGATAATAATATCTGCCCCCATTTCTTTTGCTACATCCACCGGGAAATTGTTCAGTACCCCACCATCCACAAGCAGGGTTTCCTGGTAGGGCATCACGGAAAACACTCCGGGGATCGAGATACTCGCCCGCATGGCAAAGCTGAGAGACCCGGAATCCAGGATGACCTCTTTGCCATTTACAATGTCCGTGGCCATGGCGCGAAAGGGAATGGGCAGCTCATCAAAATGTTCCGCCCTGTACACCGGGTAGGTGAGGGTAGAAATAAACATCCGGAGGTTCTGGTCATTTACAAGGGCATTTCCCATGCTGAGCTTTCCCTCCTTCAGGTTCAGGTTGACCATATAGCGGTTGAATTCGCTTTCCTCTTCGACGGAAACGTCGTTCAGACCTATGCCGCCCCCCATCAGGTAATCCCAGTCGGCCATATGGGCGATTTTTGCGATGCTGTCCCCGGAATACCCCGCTGCATAGAGCCCCCCCATCACAGAACCCATACTGTTCCCCACCACAAGGTCCGGTACGATTCCCAGGGAATCCAGGGTCTGGAGCAATGGTATGTGCGCCAAACCCTTGGCGCCCCCTCCGCTTAAGACAAGGGCTACTTTGGGCTTCTCATCCTGGGAAAGGCCCGGGAAGGGCGTGATTAAAACGAGAATCAGTAAAAAAAGGGTCTGGTGAAAACGCATCGTCTGTGATTTTGAATTAGGTTACAGTAGCAACCGTGCAAAGCGTGGCCCGCCCAAAGAAGCTGGAGCCTCCTAGGTATGCAATCAGGAGTACAGGCTGTCCAACCCGGGTGTATCCTGAAAGACACCTCAATAGGCGTACCAATGTAATGGTTGGTTTGTACTCTACGTGAATCAGCATACGGCTTTTATCCTTCGTTTGTAACCCAATCGCTTCGATCTCTGGTAAGGGCTTCATTATTTAACCTGCCCCCATCCGAGTTTACCCCACCGTGGAACCAACTAATTCATCAGGAGGATGGTTTCGAAAGCGTATTTCGGGGTAAAGTTTTTTATAGCCCGGGGGACTACTCAGAGCCAGGAAGACCCGAAGACGATATAAAATGCAAAATCCCTGCCATTGCCCAAGGCAAAATCAGCCCCCATGTTAACACCAAGCACCCGGGCAACGTTGTACCTGAACCCTGTCCCAAAGGTATAGGCCCAGTCGAATGACCCGAAATTCGTGAAATCGTTAAAGGCCTTGCCGCCCCCCGTAAATGCAACCAGTGACCACCGTTTGTACACATTGAAGGTCCATTCTGTTTCTGCTACCATGGTATTGTCGCCCTGGTAGCGCATGGCCGGGATCCCACGCAGGTCAATGAACGGATAAGCGTAGAACGGGGCGTCCCCCAGCAGATAATTCCCCTGAAATCGCCATCCGGACCTGACAGCCGAGGAAATGGGAAGGTATCCGAAAAAATCGGTGCCCAGTGTGCTGAAATCATCCGAAGAACCCAGCCATTTGGCAGCATAGTTTACCGAAAGCCTCGCATAGATGCCACGGGCAGGGGTAAAGGCATTGTCCCGGTTGTCATAGGCCAGAGCCGGCTTGATCGAACTGATTTTTGAATTGATGTTCAGTCTCCGTAATAGCAGGTTAATGACAGGCCTGTTGGGGATGGTATCAAAACTTACTTCCGTATTGAAGAAGGTGTAGGTGGCCCCGGCGTAGAATTTTGATTTTCCGAGGCGTACCTCGGCCTTTTGAAGGATTACCCAGGAATCCAGGTTGATTCCCACGGGGTTATCTTCCAGGATGGGACTGTTATTCCCGTAGTATTTCAGGCGTACATCGGCCTTGAGGAAGGCGGTGGTGGTGCGTACCCGGTTTTCCCCGAAAATATGCTTGTGGAAGGCCCCGGCTCCCCAGGTTTTGTTGGAAGTATACAAACCGGCGATCCCCGAAACACTAGGCGGCACATAGGTGTTGTACTTCTTTTTGCTCTTGTGGAAGTAAAGCAATGCCAGGGCGCCGCCATATCCTACGGCTGGCTCTGTTATAGGGATCGCCACGGGCAGTACTCCATTGGCCTCCAGCAGGTACTGACTCAGGTCAATCGCTCCGTCTTCCGGGTCCTTTAAACTGAGTTTTTTCTTCCCCGGGATGCTGTCTGTTTGTCCGTTGCTGAGTGAAGGAATAAGAATTCCTAACACTGTACAAAGAATGAGAAGTCGAAATGGGTTTTTACAGATCTTCATAAAGATGGTTTTTTATTGGGACTTTCCAGGTTTATGATAAGAAAACCGCTTCGATCCCCATTTCATACCTTTAAAAGTATTCGTTCAGGCCAAAATAGATCGCCCCCTTGTTATCGGCCCCGAACCCGTAATCAATCGCGATATTGGCACGAGTATTTTTGTTCATCATAAATCGCAATCCGGCCCCGCCCCCCATTTTTAAGTAATCAAAAAGTTGGACATTCAGATCAGAAGCTGAAGCAGTGGTCATATTGGCAAAAAGGACTGCGCCCATATGGTTCCGTTCTTTGTTGATCAGGGGTATTTTAAGACGGATCGGTAGCTGGAACCGGTATTCAATTTCGGAATAAAACAAGTTTTCCCCCCGGAACCGCCCCTGCGGATAGGCCCTGCCCGACTTGCTGGCCTGATCCCATCCCAGGGCGGGAAGGCCCATATACGGCAACTGTCCACTGGCCGTAATACTAGAATAAAGCCAGAAGGCCAATATGTTGCGCGGTACTCTTTTGCTGATGGAAATATAATCCCGGTATTCCAGCCAGAGCGAAGTGGCGTCCTGGCTGCTCCCAAGCCACGTGGGTAACATCCGAAATTGTATAAAGGCAAACCGGCCATTGTAGGGGTTGTTGATGTTATCCCGGGTATCCAGAAGAGCGTTTACGCTCGGGCCCGAAATAACGTACTCCTCCGGGTCAAAGCCGTGCAATAGGCTGTAGGCAAAGTGATTGGTGATCACCGGGGGATCTTCCGACAGGTCCAGCAGGCGGTCCTGGATTTTCCTGTAATTATCAAGATGGAATCCGACTCCGACATAGAAATCATCCACGATTTGCCTGAGAGCAATCTCGTAAAACCGAAAAAAACGGAACTCCATAAGTTCGGCTTGGTCCACCCCGTCCAGGTAGTCCCCCAGTTCAAATCCGGGCCGGTCCTCATTCAGCAGGATTTCGGATTGCGGGCCGGTCCCCAGGCCGTAAGTTGGCTGCGAGGAGATCATGTACCTCCAATCTCCCATGAACATCCATTTGTCCCCACTGGTATAAATATTGCTGTTAAACTTGACCACCAACTGCTGTAAGGAGGTATAGGTAGCCGATAGAATTCCTGCGGAGAGTCGCGTGTCCTCATGTTCGCCCAGGAGTATATTAGCTGCACTTGAAACCCCGTAAATGAAGCCATAAGCCGGGTTATAACTTATGACAGGAAGCGGAATGAAATACAGCTTGTTTTGCTTCAGTACGTCCTGCGGGTCACTATCGGCTGTCTGGCTCCACGAAGGTCCGGCCATCAACAGTAGAACCACTGGTATGCAGTGCCTGAGCTTACGCGGATACTTTAGGACGGATGAGATGCAATCTGGCATAGCTGCATTGTATTGTGCCTTGAGGCGCATGTTATGTGCCGATCGCCTGGTGTGGGCTGAAATATCCTTTCAGACCTAAATTTATCGAGGCATCGATAAAGGGAAGAGGCCAGTTAAGGTCCAGCTTCTGCATCCAGGCTTTTTTTATATAATGGCCGAACATTGGCCGTTAAGATCACATATCATTTAATTTTCGCTTCGATTTCTTTGTTAGAACTCTCTCAATATCGCCAGGATTAAACGACACATCCCATTGCCAACTATCAAAAGCTCCGTGATTGCTAACTGCTTTCACTTTACTCCTGGACATCAAAACCACCGTCGAGATCAGATTAACCTGTATAGATTGTCCCGGACGTAAACAGTCTTATTCAGAAGTAGCCTTAAAGTTCATATCCGATGCAATCTTCAGGCGCCAGGTATGCGTTGAAGGTGATTCTAAAGACAGATACGGCCCGCTTGAGACCCACCTAATAATACATAAGTGAAGTTACAGGTACTATGCTCTGTTGCCTCTTCATAATACATCTACAGAGTCACCCCTTGCAACAAATTCTTCCCTTTAAACCCGAACCTATAGCTTAGGCCAAAGACTAATTGATTTCTGCTTCCCAGAAAGGAATAGTTGGCTAAAACATTATACCGTTTATTCCATTGTAAATTCATGCCAACATTTAGACTTACAGGATAGGGCAAGGCCTTTTTAAATCTATAGTTGAGATTAACAGGATCATCACTGGAAAGCCATCGTGAAGCCCCGTCATATATAGGTGCCAACACTTGCTGTTCTGTATCAGTCAATCCGGCATACCATTGATCCAGCTGCTCAAGGGCTCTGCTTTTACCATCGGGAGTAATACCTACCAATTTTTCCAAATCCACGACGCCACTGCCAGAAGGGTTAAGTCCTAAATATTGACCCCCAACCAGGAAGGCAATATTCCTTTCAGGCTTATCGCGAAATCTAAACAAATATCCTGTCCTTAAACCCGCAACTAAGGTTCGGGCGGGTTCATTCAAGTTATCCATAAATGTCCAGGCCATTGTAAAGTCTCCCTGTACGATCAAGGGTCCAATTGCACCGGCGACAACTGCGCCCCAACCAGCTACAGTG
>CAZEQO010000148.1:0-6440 GCA_964514365.1 uncultured Robiginitalea sp.
TAAAAAAGACATTTCTCGTCCGTATTGTAGGCCAAAGCCCCCATAGACGGTGTAATGGCCTGTAGTTCGGCATTGCTTACCCGTGTGATCACGAGCACCTGGTCCGTGCTCTCCAGTTCAAAAAGGGATGCGGGATCTATGCTTTGCGGATTATCCCCTAATTTGACCTGGGCAGTCACCCCCTGGATTATTAGAAATGCCAGTAGTGGGAAAAGGAATGCTTTTTTCATAAGGCAGGATATATTTACAAATGCCGGAAACGCCCCGGCCGAAGAGGGCAAAATTTATGGATAAAATTAAGATTATACCGTTAAATCCGGCTGAAAATGGCTTTAATAGCCACTTTAATGGATAAACGGAAATTCCAACTTGATCTCAGGTCAAATACCGGGCCTATTCTTCATACATCAGGCAAGCGACAACCGGAATCCCCATGGTAGTTCAGGCAAATTCTGACACTCGGATCACCCCGGTATGGCGATCAAAAAAATCTCTCCGCAATTAAAGGGGCATACCTGCAGATTTAAAGCATTTTCAAGGCGCAGCCTGCCCGCTTCGACCTCTATTAACATAAGTTTAGGGGCGGCGACTTTTTTTTTAGGGCAAGTTGCTTTTTCTTTATAGCTACTAATGACTGACCGTATGAGGCTGTTGATTCTAATGATTGTGTTTTTTGGGGTACTCGTTCCGGGTCGCGCCCAGGAGGACGACCGTACATTGTTACGGGGAACCGTATTGTATCGGAATTCTGTAGTGCCCAATGAAAACGTGATCAATACGACCGCCCAGCAAGCCACCATTACAGACGAAGGTGGAAAATTTGCGATTCCCGTAAAAGTGGGGGATGAGGTAGTTTTTATGGCCCTCAACTACCAGTTGCAGATGGTGAAAATCACTGAGGATATTCTAAAAAATAACCGCCTGGTTGTGGAGGTGACCGAAAAAGTGACAGAATTGGATGAAGTAGTCCTGAGTCCGGAAGATCAGGAGGAATTTATCCGTTTGAGCAATGAGGATTTTAAGGGTTTTGACTACGATACGGATGAAACTTCAGAAGTGGTCAATATTGCTGAAGACCCCACTACCCGGGGCATGCAGTACGGATTGAATTTCGTAAATATCTTTAAGCTCCTGGCTTCCACCTGAAACCCAGCGAAGTCTTGAGACAGGTTTACGACGATGCTTTTTTTGTCCAGGACCTGAAGATCCCGCAAGGAGAAATCGATGCTTTTTTGGTGTACTGTGACAGCCAGCTCCCACCCAGAACCCTTTTGAGAAAGGAGAATGAATTTCAACTTATCGACTTCCTGGTCACCCAAAGTGAGGCCTTCAGACTTGAAAAGGGTAATTGAAATAATCCTATTAATTTTTGTGGTACTCCTCATTAGTCCCCAGTTGTTGAGGGGGCAGGATACCGCCCTGCGCAACCGTGAACTTAAAGGTCGGGTGGTCGAGGCCGGGGAAGGGATCCCGAACGTACACCTTTTGAACCTCTCGGCCGAAAGAGCTACGATTACCAATGCGGAGGGATATTTCAATATGGATACGCAGGTTGGCGATACACTCCTGATATCCGCCATTCGCTACGAGCGGAAAACCTTTGTCGTTACCGATCAAATGCTGGAATCTTCGGGATTGCAGATAGAGATGGTGGCTTTTGTCAATGAACTGGAAGAAGTTGTTGTAAGGCCTTATAACCTCAGCGGAAGGCTGGATGAGGACCTTGAAAACCTGGAGGTGGAAGAACCCGTGACGGCTGCATCCCTGAACCTGCCCAATGCGTATGCCAAAAAGCGCACCCAGGCAGAACGTCAGTTAATCGAGGCGAAAAGTGGGGGAAGTGGGATCCCGCTGAACCCCATTCTGAATGCGATTACAGGGCGGACGAAAATGCTAAAAAAACGATTGGCACGGGACCAGGCCTATCTCCAGACCCAGGAGGTGCGGGCGAGATATCCCGACAGCCTGTTTGTATCGGATATAAAAATTCCAGAAATACGCATACCGGACTTTATGTATTTCTGTGAGATGGATCCGGAATTCGCGGGCCTTGCGGATTCAGAAGACCTCTTGAAAATGTGGGACTTCCTCAAGGTCAAGGGGCTGGAATACCGCAAAGTGAATCAATTGGATTAGAATGGATTCATTTGACTATTTTTGCCCGCACACAAGATTATAGATTTGTGAAATTTCAAAACATGCGCCCCAGGCATTCTCTCTTTGTCCTTTTGTTCTGGCTGGCCCTCCCGCTGACTTCGTTTACCGGGACGGAGTCCGTTAAAGGAGCCCATAAATTTTATGTGAGCGTAACCACGGTAGAGTACGCCCAAAAGGAGGAATCCCTTCAAATTATCAGCCGGATTTTTATCGATGACCTCGAGAGTGCCCTCCTGGCGCGATATGATGTAAAGGCCGATTTGGGGACGCCCGCGGAATCGGAGGAGGGTATCGCCTATATCGAACGCTATTTCAATTCCAAATTCACCGTTTTTGTCAACGGGGAGGTGCGCAAATACACTTTTCTGGGAAGGAAATACGACAGGGACCAGGTGATCTGTTACCTCGAGCTCACCGGGATTCCGGAGGCCGGTCTGGAGTCTGTGGGTATACAGAATGAAATCCTGATGGATGTTTTTGAAGAACAAAAAAACCTGGTACACCTCAAAATCCTGGGGGCGAAAAAGAGCTACGTCCTGATCAGGGAGAATAATAAAGGAATGTTAAACTTATAGCGGAACTCGGGGCTATCCTCAAAAATCGAGTATTTTTCAAGCCAAACTAATTAGAACAGAATCAGATTATGAAAGTAAAGTTTTATTTGTCTGCTTTTTTCTTTGCATTTGCAGCCCTTGCCTGGGCACAGGAAGAAGCCGAACAGACACGAAAACCAGGGCACACCAACGAGAGTAAATTCCGCCAGTTATATCAGGAATTTGCCACTCCTAATACCTACCGAAGTGCCTCGGGAACCCCCGGACCCGATTATTATCAGCAGCAGGCCGATTATAAAATGGACATTGTCCTGGATGATAAAAATGCCCGTATTTATGGGGAGGAAACTATAACCTACCACAATAACGCCCCGGACGATTTGGAGTACCTGTGGGTGCAGCTGGACCAGAATGTCCGGTCCAAAGAATCAAAATCCCCATTGAGGGATGGGGGCGGAGTACCCCTGGCGTATCGAACGGCCTCCTTTGCAGGGGAATACCTCACGGAACCTTTCGACGGGGGATTCAATATTGAATTTGTAAAAGATGCCCAGGGAAAGCCGCTGGATTACACCATTAATCAAACGATGATGCGGGTCAATATCCCGCAGGCACTCAAAAGCGGTGAGAAAATCTCCTTTTCCATCAAGTGGTGGTACAATATTCCGGACCATACCGTAAACCGGGCCCGTTCCGGATACGAGTATTTTCCCAAAGATGGGAACAGGGCCTATGTAATCGCACAGTTTTTCCCAAGGATGGCTGTATATAGTGACGTAGAAGGTTGGCAAAACCACCAGTTTTGGGGTAGTGGTGAATTTGCGCTGCCTTTCGGAAATTACGATGTAAACATCACGGTACCTGCAGATCATACCCTGGATGCCACAGGAGTCCTGCTCAACCGCAAAGAAGTCTTTTCGAAGGAAATGATGTCCCGATATGAAAAGGCCAAAAAATCCTACGATACCCCGGTAATGATCGTTACCCAGGAAGAAGTAGAAGCCGCTGAAAAAGGTTTTTCTGAAAAGACCAAAACCTGGAAATTCCGGGCTGAGAACGTTCGGGATTACGGTTTTGCCACTTCCCGGAAGTTTATCTGGGATATGATGGCTGTCAAGATCGGGGGTAAGGATGTCATGGCCGTATCCCTCTATCCCAAAGAAGGGAACCCGCTATGGGAGGACCTTTCTACCAAGGCGGTTGCCAGTACCCTGAAGACATACTCTTCACATACTTTCGACTATCCGTACCATAAAGCGATTTCCGTCCATGCCAAGAACCAGGGGATGGAATACCCTATGATCTGTTGGAACTACGGGCGCCCCAATGAAGACGGGACGTATTCCGACCGCGTAAAATTTGGTATGATCTCGGTAATCATCCACGAAGTGGGGCATAATTTCTTCCCCATGATCGTAAATTCCGATGAGCGTCAATGGGGATGGATGGATGAGGGCCTGGATACCTTTATGCAGTATTTAGCCGAACAGGAGTTTGGTAAAACGTATTCTGATGTTATCGCCCCGAATGAAAAATATCCGTCCCGTCGTGGGGATCCTGCCAAAATTGTTCCCTACATGTCCGGAGATCAGGATTTCATTTCCCCAATCATGTCCAATCCCGAGAATGTATACCAACTCGGGCCGAACGCTTATGGAAAGCCGGCCACTGCACTGAATATCCTGCGGGAAACCGTTATGGGGCCTGAGCTTTTTGACCATGCCTTTAAAACTTATGCCCAGCGCTGGAAATTCAAACACCCGACTCCCGAAGACTTTTTCAGGACGATGGAGGATGCTTCCGCAGTGGATTTGGATTGGTTCTGGAGGTCCTGGTTCTATACTACGGATTACGTGGACATCGGGGTAAAGGAAGTTAAGAAATACTATGTGAGTGATACCCCTACGGCCGCAATGAAGGAATATATGGAAGCCAACGGGGTTAACGAGGCGGACCTGCCGCCTTTAGTCTACCTGGCCGAAGAGGACAGTGAAGATTTCGATCCGGCCATGAAGGGGAAATCACCTTCTGAAACCTCCCAGCCCCTCAAGGAGTTTATGATGGATAATATGTCCGTAGAGGAGCGGGGCCAGGTACAGGAACCCAAATACTTCTACCAGGTCACTTTTGACAAACCGGGGGGGATTCCTATGCCGCTGATCGTGGAGTATTCCTATGCCGATGGAACAAAAGAAACCGTGACGTACCCACCGGAGATCTGGAGGAAGAACGATGCGGAGGTGAGCCGTGTGATATCGTCACAGTCCGAACTCACGGGAATTGTAGTCGATCCTAAAAAGGAGACTGCAGATATTGATACCCAGAACAACAGCTGGCCGAAGGAGGATGCCCCTTCGGAATTCCAGCAGTTCAAAGAGAACATAAAAGGGGAATAAATACCTGTTATATTTAAAAAGTCCCGGCAGAGATGCCGGGACTTTTTATTTTGATATGGAATCTTCAGTATATTTGTGGTATGGCATGGCACTTTTTATTTATAAGCGGGGCAGAAATATTCTTTATAATGTTTATTGTCGTCATGGTCTTTGGTGCGGATAAAATTCCGGGCATCGCAAAGGGCCTCGGCAAGGGAATGAGACAGCTTAAAGACGCCACAGACGATATTAAGCGGGAGATTCACAACAGCGCGGAGAAACAGGGTATCGACACTTCCATTACCGACGAGCTTCAAAAGGATTTCCAGGACGTCAAAAAGAAGCTGGACGACGTGGGCGGGACCATCCGCAGGAAATAGCCGTTCGTTTTATTTCACCATACACAAAGTAAGGCCATCGCGTACCGGTAAGAGAACGGTCCGTACCCGGGTATCTTCACTCAGTTTTTTATTAAAGTCGATCAGGACCGGAGTGATGAGGTCTTTGGCCCCGACGGGTTCTACTACTTTTCCGGACCACAGCACGTTGTCCAGAAGGATGACACCTCCCGGCCGCACCTTGGGCAGTACCTGTTCAAAGTACTGTGGGTACTCCGTTTTATCCGCATCGATAAAAACCAAATCGAAGACTTTATCAATTTTGGGAAGCACCTCCAGGGCCAGTCCGGTAAGGCGCTTGATTTGGGAATCGTAAGGACTTCGTTTAAAATAGCGTTTTTGTATCCCAGCCAGTTCATCATTCTTGTCGATGGTAATGAGCTGGCCATCCGGGGAAAGCCCTTCCGCCAGGCAGAGGGCGGAATAACCGGTGTAGGTGCCGATTTCAAGGATCGCCTGTGGGCGCAGCAAGGTGGAGATTAAACTTAAAACCCGTCCCTGATGATGTCCGGTAATCATCCGCGGCATCAGGACCTTCAGGTGCGTTTCCCGGCTCAGTTCTTTCAGGAGGGCGGGCTCGGGTTCGCTGTTTGCAGCGATGTAGGCTTCCAGGTCGGCAGATAGAAAATGCATGCGCTTTTCCTGCGAAAATACATAAAACCAGGGCCTTTTCACCCAGTCCCGTACGGTGGTTTTTAGGATTCCTGTCCCGGGATATTGAAATGATTCCTATATTTCATTTCTATGTAAATCCGGAGTCGATGAAAGTTACCCTACATAAAGCAACCCTAAAAGATATTCCCGTACTGAGGCAATTCGAGCAGGGGCTCATCGCAGATGAGCGACCTTTCGATCCCACCATCCGTCCGGATCCGGTTCACTATTACAATATGGAGGCGCTGGTTACGGATCCCAATACCCATTTCCTGATGGCGTGGATCGATCAAAAGGCGGTA
>CAZEQO010000149.1:0-6394 GCA_964514365.1 uncultured Robiginitalea sp.
CGATGCGCGCAAGATCAAAACCATAAAGGTGCTCCGGGATAAATACCAGTTGGGTGGAGCAAATTACCAGGGGATGGTGGTTATAGAAACCATAGATGCTACCTTCCTGGAGAACTGGGATTCCGCTCTGGGCACCCGGTTTTCCTTTCTCCCTCCGAGCCCTGAGAAAAATTATTTTCGCCAAATGGAATATGCTGCCAACGTCCCGGACTACAGGTATCAGCTTTTGTGGGAACCTGAAATTTCACTACAGGGCGAAGGGAAGTCGTATCCTTTTTATACCTCTCAGGTGCCGGGCGAGTATGAAATCCGCCTGGAAGGATACACCACTTACGGCAAACCCATATCCCTGAGTACCTCGATTGTAGTGGAATCCCCGTAGCCCCCAGGCCAGGTGCATTAACCCTCCGGGGCGTACTTCTGCGATACCTGTGGTAAGCCCCTAAGGGTTCAATTCCCGTTGGCAAAAGTCTTGATTCCAATTAGCCGCAAGGTGTTTTCAGTCTCTCGGATTACCCTTGCAGTCTAATAAGCTATAATGCTCTCGAAGATCCATGGAAGTGCGCTGTACGGCATTGATGCAACTCCTGTTACCATCGAGGTCAATATCGACCCGGGGGTCGGGTACCATCTTGTAGGTTTGCCGGATAATGCGATACGGGAGAGCAATTACCGTATAGCCTCAGCTTTATCCCAGATTGGATATCGCATCCCCGGTAAAAAGATCACTATCAATCTTTCCCCGGCAGATTTGCGAAAGGAAGGGGCCTGTTACGATTTACCCCTGGCCCTGGGTATACTTTTGGCTTCGGGTCAGCTTTTATCCGATATACTACCCAATTACCTCATTATGGGGGAGCTTTCCCTGGATGGGCAATTACAACCGATAAAAGGTGCGCTCCCTATTGCCCTTGCCGCTCGTAAGAATGGGCTGAAAGGTATTGTGCTACCCCTGGCTAATGCACCGGAAGCGGCTGTCGTGAAGGGACTCGAGGTCCGCGGGGCGTCAAACCTGGGGGAAGTGATCGAATTCTTCAAAGGCAATGCTGAACTCCAGTGCGCTTCTTTCCCACGAATCCCTTCAAAAGGAAGCGGTTCAGGCTTCCCCGACTTTTCTGAAGTTCGGGGACAGGAAACCGTCAAGAGGTGTATGGAAATCGCCGCCGCCGGCGGTCATAACCTCATTCTTATTGGTCCTCCGGGATCGGGGAAGACGATGCTGGCCCGCCGCCTGCCCGGTATCCTCCCGCCAATGAGCCTGGAAGAAGCCCTGGAAACCACAAAAATACACAGTGTTGCAACCGGGGCCTCTCAGCCAGGCCTTATATGGGAGCGCCCCTATCGAAACCCCCACCATACTATTTCAGACATAGCCCTCGTCGGTGGGGGATCCTATCCCCAGCCCGGGGAAATTTCCCTGGCCCATAACGGGGTACTCTTTCTGGATGAATTGCCCGAATTCAAAAGACATGTACTCGAAGTACTCAGACAGCCATTGGAAGACCGTCAAATTACTATTTCCAGATCCCGGTTTACGATTACCTATCCGAGTAGTTTTATGTTGGTTGCCAGTATGAACCCGAGTCCCTCCGGTTTTTTCAACTTTCCGGGTAGTGCCGACAGCGGAAACAACCCAATGGCGATGCACCGCTATATGAATCGCATATCCGGCCCGTTGCTCGACCGCATTGACATCCATCTGGAGGTAAACCCCGTCCCATTCGACGAAATTTCCTCAAACCGACAGGGGGAGACCAGTGCCCAGATCCGCAAAAGGGTTGTAGCCGCCCGGGAACTTCAACTAAAAAGATTCGACGCCGAAGTCGGGGTTCACTCCAATGCCCAGATGGGGCCGCGCCTTATCCGACGGTATGGCACCCTAAGGACCGGGCCCAGAAACCTACTCAAAAAGGCGATGGAACGCCTCGAACTTTCAGCACGTGCCTACGATCGGATTTTAAAAGTAGCACGGACAATAGCGGATTTGGATCGGTGTAGAACTATTACTGAAAAACATCTGTCGGAAGCCATTCAGTATAGAAACCTGGACCGGGAGGGATGGCTGGGATAACTGTTTGTGCATTTTTAACACTAATCATAGGCCGAAATTGTATAATAATTGTAGTTTTCTTCGGTTATTAATGTAGTGATTCCCAAATCTTAACCCGGTTATTCCTTTGAGCTAACCGGATTTCAGACCATGCAGCGACTTAAAATTATTATTCCCTCAGCCTTTTTGATTCTTACGCTCATAACGCTTGGCATAAGCGGAAACCATTCGGTTTCCGGTTCTGAAGCCAAGCATCCAATGACGCTTGATACTCCTATTCAAACTGCCCTGGAGCGGGAAGCCCTTGAAAGGGCGGAGGCACAGCAGGCGGCCCTGGGGAAGGCGTTGAATGTATATTTTAAGAAAGCTATCGCTTCAGGCGATATCGTGGGGGCAGGGGTGAGTATCGTCAAAGAGGGCGCTATTGTGTACGCCGATGGCTTTGGCCGGAAAAACAGTAAAGAAAAAGCCCCTGTAGACGGGGGTACTATTTTCAGGCTGGGGTCTCTATCAAAGGGGTTTACCGGGGTCCTGGCTGCGAACATCAGGTATGAGGGCAAAGTCAAGTGGGAGGATAAGGTAACTGATTATATCCCCGGATTTCAGCTGGGGGACCATGCCAATACGAATCGCATAACCCTATCACATTTATTATCTCATACTTCCGGAGCTCCCTATCACAGTTATACCAACCTGGTTGAAGCCGGTTTGTCCGTATCGCAAATCGCAGGCCGCTTTAATGAGGTGAAACCTATTAGTAAACCCGGAGCCGTGTATAGTTACCAGAATGCATTGTTTGCGCTTTCCGGGGAAATCCTCTGTAAGGCTTCCGGAGAAGATATAGCGTCTTTACTTGAAAACAGGCTATTCAACCCTTTGGAGATGTGTTCCACAAACATGGATCACAAAGCCCTGATGGCCTCTGGGAATATCGCTTCACCCCATTATCGCAGGGGGAAAAGCTGGAGGCCGCGTAAACTTGTCGACAACTACTACAACGCCATCCCTGCAGGCGGTATCAACGCCAGCGCCGGGGATATGGCCCGTTGGATGCGTTTTTTACTGGGATATAACCCTGAAGTGATGCCCAGATCCGCTATTGAGGAGGCGTTTACGCCATTTGTAGAAATCCCGGGTCGGAGTAAGTATTATCAGCGCTGGCCGGGTCACGTGTCCTCCCATTACGGATATGGATGGCGGATTCACAAATTTCGGGAGTCCGGGGAGCCTGGTGAAAAGACCATTTGGCACCACGGGGGAAGTGTGAATAATTTCCGAAATGAAATTGCGCTGTTTCCTGAGGCCAACCTTGGAATCTGTGTCCTTTTAAATTCCAATTCCAGACTTTCACGGACCGTAATACCTGATTTATACCAAATTGTGGAGGACATCTATACTGCGGAAATGCCGGCACATATTACGGAAGGTACTTCCATTGCCGTAAGGGCTGAGTAGAATCAGGACTATACAGCCCTCGATATAAATATATGCATTGCATCGTCAGGCCTATCAGGCCCGCAAATTAAATCGGCGAAATAATTTTGGATTTAAAGGGGGTTCGCGCTAAAAGTATCTCCCTGTTCCAGGTCGCCGGTATCATATCCCTTTTTAAACCAGCGCATTCGCTGCTCTGAGGTTCCGTGGGTAAAAGAGTCTGGGATCACGCGGCCTGTTTGCTGTTTTTGAAGCCGGTCATCTCCGATGGCATAGGCGGCATTCAGTGCCTCCTGAAGGTCGCCTGGCTGTAATCTTACCGTAGTCATTTCCTGGGAATGATGGGCCCAGACCCCGGCGAGGAAATCGGCCTGCAATTCCAGGCGAACAGAATATTTATTGAATTCAGCAGTAGACATTTGCCCCCTCAGCCGGTCTACCTGATCAGTGATTCCCATCAATTTTTGCAGGTGGTGCCCCACCTCATGGGCGATGACGTAGGCCTGGGCAAAATCCCCAGGCGCATTCATCCGTCGTTCCATTTCGTCGAAAAAACTCATGTCCAGGTATAACTTTTCATCCCCGGGGCAGTAAAAAGGCCCCGTGGCGCTGGAAGCCCTGCCACAGGCCGAAGCAACAGTCCCACTGTAAAGCACCAGGGTGGGTTCCCGGTAATTGTCGATCAGATTGTTCCAGACATCCTCAGTATTGGCCAGGATCGTTCTGCTGAAGGCAGCCATTTCGGCCTCTTCAGCAGTTTCCTTATATGGACCCGGGGTCTGTCCCGAAACCGGACCAGCACCCCCGGTGATAAAACTCAGGGGATTTACACCCGTTACCAGGCCCAAGAGCAGGAGGATTCCTACAATGACAAGGCCTGTTTTCGAGAAAAGAAGTCTGAGTAATGGACCTATTAACAAGGGATTGATACCTCTGCCACCCATCCGGGGCCCGCTTTGCCCCCTGCGATCTTCGACATTTGAGCTCTGCCTATTGCCTTTCCATTTCATATTTGTAATGCTTTCATCGTACGTCTTCCTAAATATAGGGAATTATGTTTTTGATTTACAAAGCTTGAGATCCGTAAGGCTGCGTAACTACTGCGTTTTTTCATAAACGACCCTACCGTCAAAAATGGTCATAACCACTTCTGTATTGAGGATGTCCGACTCGGGGACGGTCATTATATCCTGGCTGTAAATAGTGAAATCAGCCAGTTTTCCCGGGGTGATCGACCCTTTAATCCCCTCCTCGAAGGCGCCATAGGCAGCGTCCAGGGTGTAAGACTTCAGGGCCTGTTCACGCGTCATGCGCTCATTGGGTTCATAGCCGCCCTCAGGCATCCCTTTAAGCGTTTTCCGGCTGACACTTGCGTAAAAACTCGGAATAGGATTCAGGGGTTCCACGGGGACATCCGTCCCGTTGACCACCGGAATCCCGCTTTCCAAAAGGGATTGCCACATATATGCCCCTTCTTTAATCCTTTTTTCGCCCAGGCGGTCTATAGCCCAGGGCCGGTCGGAAGACAAATGAATCGCCTGCATTGCAGGGATTACGCCGAGTTCCGCAAATCGCGGAATATCCTCAGGATGCAGGTGCTGGGCGTGTTCGATCCGAAAACGGTGGTCTCCTGTACGTTCGGGCATTTCCACGAAGGCGGCCTCATATCTATCGAGGATTTCGCGGTTGGCCCGGTCTCCAATGGCATGGGAACACACCTGGAATCCATGCTGCAGGCCATTCAGGGCGGTTTCCTTCACGAAATCCATAGGAAGGGTTTCATGGCCGAAGTGTCCGGGCCGGTCTGAATAGGATTCCAAAAGCCAGGCCCCGCGCGAGCCCAGAGCCCCGTCGCAGTTCAGTTTAACCGAACGGATCGTCAACAGGTGATCCGGATCGACCAGAGGTCCCCGCGCGTACCATTCCTCCAGCAATTCCGGATCCCAGCCCGTGAGCATGGTATAAAGCCGCACATTCATCTTACCCTCTGCCTTCATTTCTTCAAATAATGCAATGGTCTCCCTGCCAATTCCAGCATCGTGAAATCCGGTGATGCCGTCACGTTGGCAGGCGGCTACGGCCAGTTCAAAAGCTTTACGATCCGTTTCCGGAGTACTTTCCGGGATATTTCTTGTAATTAAGGTCTGTGCACGTTCATTAAAAACCCCTGTAGGCCTGCCCAGGGCGTCGCGGATAACTTCTCCTCCTTCTACTTCGAGCACATCAATACCTTCCTGTGGAAGTAGTGTAAGCCCCGACAATTCCATGGCCTTGGCGTTCGCAAAACCCGCATGTCCGCTTGCATGTCTGAGGTACACAGGGTTGTCCGGGGATACCGAACTCAACAAATCATGGGTTTGAAAACCCTTTACAGTTTCCTCGGGCATTTCGTCCCACTTGCTCTGATGCCATCCCCTTCCGGTAATCCATTCACCCGGGGCTGCTGTTTTCACGCGTTCCGCTACAGCATCTACAATTTCCTGGTAACTTGTGGTGTTCATCAGATCCAGGTTCATCTCATTGTAACCGAGGCCCATAAAGTGCCCATGTCCTTCAATCAACCCGGGGGTCATCGTCCTGCCTTCCAAATCGATAAGCTGGGTCTTTTCTCCTTTGAAAGCTTCGGCCTCCTCTAGGCTGCCGGCAAAAAGTATAAGGTTATCCTTCGTTGCCACGGCTTCAACTGTACTCTGGGTGGTGTCCACAGTATAAATAGGCCCTCCGTAAATCAAAAGGGTGGCCTCCTCTTTTTGTGGGGAAGAACAGGCTGAAATAAGAATAAATACTAGAAGAAAGCAACTGATTGCAGATTGTGTTAGGCGCATAAAACGGTATTTTAATTTAAGGTTCAAAATTCAAAATTCAAAATTCAAGGTTCAAGGTTCAAGTTGGCAGTGGCCAGTGGCAGTT
>CAZEQO010000150.1:0-2309 GCA_964514365.1 uncultured Robiginitalea sp.
AGAGGGTTTTTTCCCAGGTTTTACCGCCATCCCGCGTTTGATATACGCCGCGGTTTTCCGAAGGGCCGAATTGGGCGCCCTGTACGGCAATATAAAACTGGTTTTCATCCGTCGGGTGGATGATCACATCGGAAATGTGCCTGCTGTCCTCCAGTCCAAGGTGTTTCCAGGTTTTTCCAGCATCCCTTGAAAGGTATACACCATCTCCCATAGAGGTCATGACGCCCCGGGCGGCGTGTTCGCCCATACCGACCAGCACGACATTTGGATTGCTTTCTGAAACGGCAATAGCCCCTACGGTTCCGGTTTTAAAGAATCCGTCCGATACGTTTTCCCAGTGCATACCGTCGTCTGTGGTCTTCCAGACACCTCCTCCGGTACTTCCCATATAATAGGTGCCGGGTTGTGCAACGACCCCGGTTACAGCCACCGATCGACCTCCGCGGAAAGGTCCGATGTTCCGCCACTGAACCCCGTGGAACAAGGTATCTGAAAGTATGGGTTGGGGTGTTTTTTGTTTTCTGCGCTGCCCGTAAACGGAACTACAGAGGAGCAGGACGAGAAGGGGGGTTAAAACAAATTTTTTCATGGAAGTAGTTTGTTGAATTTCTAATATGGTTTTGTGTTTAGTCAGCAATAGCGGCAAAGACCATCTGTTTGAATTTCCATCCTGTCTGATCTCCGGTATTTCCTTGAGTCTGTTTCATGAGTATTCCGATCACTTGCTCCCCGGGGTCTGCGAAATACTGGGTATTGAAGTATCCCCCCCATTCAAAAGTTCCCGGTCCGCCCAGTCCGCCTTTGGCCACTCCATAATCATCATTGACTACCGAAAAAGCAAGGTTAAAGTCCGCAGGACCGCCCTCCCAGAGATCCCCGATCTGATTGACCATCATGGTTTCCACCGTGGTACGGCTAAGCAAGCGGACCCCGTTGTACTCCCCTTTATTGAGCATCATTTGAAGGAAAACATAGTAATCCCTGGCCGTGCTCGAGAGCCCGGCACCCCCTGAAAAATAACTCCGCGCACCCTCTATGGGATAGTTGATGTTAAAAACATCGGTCTCGAATATTTTCCAACTGCCATCTTCCTTGTATTGTACCGGGACCAGTCGATCTGCGAGCTCTTGAGGGAGGTAAAACCAGGTGTCTTCCATCCCCAGGGGATCAAAAATCCGGGATTTCAGGAACTGGTCAAACGGCATTTCCGATACGATTTCAACAAACCGTCCCAGCACATCCAGGCCTTCACTATAGGTCCAGCCTTCCCCGGGTTGATGGTGGAGGGGCATTTGGGCAATTTTTGGTACGTTCTCCTCCAGGGTCACGGCTTTGGCAGTGAATGCATCGACGATTCCCGCTTTGATAAACGCTTTCCTGAATCTGGGGTCCCCGTCGATCATCCCATACCCGATGCCCGAAGTGTGGGTCAGGAGGTGGCGTATGGTGATAGGGGTGGTCAGGGAAGTAGTCGTAAAACTGCTGTCGCTCTCTGCAAAGGTTGCGAGAATACCTGTGTTTTCAAATTCCGGTATGTATTTAGAAATAGGCTCGTCCAGTTGAAAATGGCCTTCTTCCCACAGCATCATCACGGCTGTACTGGTAATCGCTTTGGTTTGGGAGGCGATTCGAAAGATGTCATTTTTCTGAAATGGCGTACCCTGCTCCTTATTGGACTGGCCAAAAGCTTTATGGTATACGATTTTCCCATTCCGGGCGATCAGGGCGACCCCTCCGGGTATCTCTCCTTCAGCTATGGCCTCTTCTATCATTTGGTCTATACGCTTAAGGCGATCCGGGTCCAGCCCTTCGGTTTCCTGGCCTTTTAAACTTCTGATCGCTGTATAGGAAGTCTCGGGTTGCTCCCGGCAGGAAGCCAGAAATAGCAGGGTTAAAAATAAGTATGCGAAGGCTTTCATATGGGTTTTAATGATTTATGCTTTAAAGGGTTTGTACAGGTGGTACTGCCCCGGGAATTAATTTTGTCCGCCTTCCCGGTTTGGCTCCCGCGGACTAGGCCATTCCCTTTGTTCTCCGGTTCTCGGATTGATAGAAAGAACTGCTTTTTCACGGGAAGTACGCTCCGGGTCTTCACTGGCCATATACGTCAGGATAGCGGTGAGGATAGCGTTGTTTCGGACGTCGTCGAAAACAATTTTGTCATAGGTATCCAGGTTGGTATGCCAGGTGTAATTCCAGTAACTCCAGCTCAGGGAGGACAGGGAGAATGCAGGCGCACCCCGGGCTACAAAAGAGGCGTAGTCCGAGCCGCCACGCCCTGGATTTCCGGGAAATGTGGTTTCTATATG
>CAZEQO010000150.1:2319-6392 GCA_964514365.1 uncultured Robiginitalea sp.
CCGGGACAGCAGAAAGCCAGCGCCCCATATAGTCGTAGGAGTGCAGGAATCCCTGCCCGGAAATACGGACAACCCTTCCCGTGCCGTTATCCTGGTTAAAAAGGGCTTGCAGGCCTTCCACAACCTCAGGATGGTCCTCCACATAAGCTCTGGATCCGTTAAGGCCCTGTTCTTCACTGCCCCAGAGTCCAACGATAATTGTACGCCTGGGGTTTGGATATACCTTCTTTAGTATCCTGGCAGCCTCCATCATGGTCAGGGTGCCGGTGCCGTTATCTGTCGCTCCCGTACCCCCATCCCAGGAATCAAAATGGGCTGAAAGGACAATGTATTCTTCCGGTAATTCCCGGCCGGGTATTGTTGCTATAGTATTAAAAGTGGGAACTCTGCCCAGTTCTTTGGATTCTGCTATCGCGCGGATTTTAGGTTCGTCTCCGTTTTTGGCCATACGGTAAACCATACCATAGTCCTCGAGGGAGAGGTCGATAACGGGGATTTTCTCAGTATTTGCACTGAAGATTTTGTTGGCACCAAAAGCTTTGGACCAGCGGGATTGAAGAATTCCGGCGGCCCCGGAAGCTTCCAGGGCGGCATTTAATGTACGCGATGTATACCCGGTATTTCTAAGATTCTGATCCCAGGCTTTTTCCTGTGCTGCCCGCTGTTCCTTCATTTGCTCAAAGGAGCTTTCTGTGGCAAATTCCTCCCAGTTGTAGTCGGGTCGTCCGGTGATCTGTGGCATGGAAACACAGACCCATTTTCCTTTTACTTCCGGCAACCAGCGGACAAAGGCGAGGGAATCGGATACTACAGGCAGCGGAATCACTTCTGCGGTAATGCCCTTTGAAGAGGTGGATGGGCTCCAGGCCAGTTGACGCCCTTGGAGGGATACCACCCTTGGAGCTAACAGATCGATATGGCAGATACCGCGCTCCCAGCCTCTCCAGGTTCCCCATTGCTCGTTCCCGGCCCGGATGCCCCACTCGGAAAAACGCTCTACGGCCCAGTCGTGGGCTTTTTTCATTTGGGGTGTTCCTACCAGACGGGGACCTATGACATCCATGAGTTCGTGAGCCATGTTTTCAAGCTCAGAATTTTCGGTAGCTTCTTTTTGAATTTGTGCGACTATGGCCTCGGTATTTTGTGCAATAACAGTAGGGGCCAGCACTAGGAATGAGGCAAGGGCAATTAGATATTTTATCATCGGTTACAAGTGGGTTAGTTGTTCTAAAGATACGTAAACAGGTGTTAAAGTTATAGGTTTCCTGCTGTGGAATCGCAGTATGGGTACAGACCTTTAGGGGGAATCTAAAATCATAATTTGTATATGAATGCATTGAGAAACAAAGTCCTGTTGATCGGTAACCTCGGACAGGACCCGGAAGTCGTGGTATTGGAGAGCGGGAGCAAAATGGCCCGGTTTTCAGTAGCTACAAATGAGACGTACAAAAACGGCAAGGGGGAAAAGGTAACCGACACCCAGTGGCATCAGGTGGTTGCCTGGGGAAAAACAGCCGATATTGTCGAAAGCTATTTGGTCAAAGGCAAGGAAGTGGCTGTGGAAGGAAAGCTGATTCACAGGTCTTATAAGACCCCGGAAGGCGAGCGAAAATTCACCACAGAGGTGCGATGTAATGAACTGTTGATGTTCGGCAAGTAAGTATAGCCGGGCTTTGATCGATGAAAAGGGCTTTTGGGCCCTTTTTTTATGAAAAGGGTGGGGACAATTGTAACTTTTATAGAAGTGATCCGTCTATTAATATAGAACACTGCCTGTGAACTCCAAGATGCTCATGCTACTGATGCTTTTGCTAAACGCGACCCTTATGCCCGTTATAGCTCAGGAGAATAGCGGGGTAACGGGGTTGGAACGCCTCTCCAAAAGCGAGTGGTTCTATATGGAGCAGGCCGCGAAGGATGCCGAGTATGAGCACGGGTTGCAGTTTAAGAATCAGTCTGATGAGATTGATTTCTGGACCGACCAACGGAGGTTTGAACATGCGCTCAGCCGGCAAAATTTAGAAAACTACAGGGCTTACCGCCAGGGTAAAAAACTAGCGTATCTCAAACACACAGAGGTATGCAAAGCTACCGACGGCCACGGCGATTTTTACCTGCGCCAGGCCTCTTTGTATTTGCAATTTGACGCAGGTACAGCGCACTCGTATGTCACTTTCAGTGAATTGGAGCGGGGAAAGGGATGGGAAGTCTCTTATGTGCTTGAAGATCAGGACCCTCAGTAAAAGAATCTGCAGGCACTTCAGGCCACTTTTTGAAGCCCTTGCTGGGCATGTAATTCAGCTAAAAGGTCGCTGCAAGGACATTTTTTGCAACGTTTGCTTTCACATTTTTTAAACTTCTTGCAACACTTGGATTTACACCCTTTTGGGGAACAATAAGTCTTCGCCAGCTCCTTAAGGCGTTTCTCCCTAATTTTGACTTGTTTCTCTGTAGACTTGTACTTTTTCTTTCCCATAGGAGCAGGGCTACTCCTACAAATCTAATAATTTGTATTCAATCTAAATAAACTTTAACACATTAGGCGCCTGGTTCGCCTGCAGCGCTGTCTGCAGCGATTTGCTGGACATCCCTGTCAAAGAGATAGAGTCCGCCCTTATCGTTGCCTATCAGGTTTATTTTGTCGAGGATGGTTCTGGCAAGTGCCTCTTCCTCAATTTGTTCGGCTACATACCACTGTAAAAAATTATGCGTGGCGTAGTCCTTTTCTTCGAGCGTGATATGCACCAGGTCATTAATGCTTTGGGAAACAAAGATTTCATGCTCCAGCAATTCTTTAAACATGGACTGGAAACTTCCAAAATCAGTTTTAGGTGCTTTCAGATCAGAAACAACGGCATGTCCGCCCCGCTCATTTACGAATTTTATGAGTTTTAGCATATGCATTCGTTCCTCATCAGAGTGTTTATACATAAACTGCGCAATGCCTTCCAGACCTTTTAATTCGGCCCAGGAGGCCATTGAAAGATAGACCTGAGAGGATTCAGCCTCAACCCGTATCTGTGCATTCAGTGCCTTTTCTAATTTCTTGTTTAACATGTTTGGAAATTTTTTACAAAATTACAAAAAGGAGTGGACTATAATCGGGTTATACTTCCAAAGTACCCCGGTTTCTTTATCTAATAAAAGACCTGATCGGCCAGGCGATAGGTTGTGGCGTGGGCGCTTACAATCGTCCGCAACTGAGGAGAATACCCACCTCCCATGCTGCACTGAACGGGGATTTGCAGGCGGTGACACCATTTAAAAACCATTTCATCCCTGCGTCGGCAACCCTCCAGACTGCATCCCAGGGTACCCAGTTTATCGGATTCCAGGATATCTACACCACTGAGATAAAATACAAAATCGGGCTGTACCTGCTCCTCCAGGGCCTGCAGGTTTTCTGCCAGTATTTCCAAATAGGTGGCATCCGGGGTCCCGGGGTCCAATGCGACATCCAAATCAGAGACTTCTTTGCGGAATGGATAATTCGCCCTTCCGTGCATGGAAAACGTAAAAACTTCCGGGACGTCAGAGAAAATCTCAGCCGTACCATTGCCCTGATGTACGTCCAGATCCAGAATCAGGATGCGTTTTGCCAGCCTGTGCGCCAGCAGGTAATGGGCCCCAATAGCCTGATCGTTGAGCATACAGAAAGCTTCCCCCCTGTTGGAATAGGCGTGATGCGTACCCCCGGCAATATTAAAAGAAATCCCGTTTTAAGAGGGTCAGGTTTAGGAGATGGAGATGAAGTAATGGACAGATGAAGAGATATAGATTCAGAAGATAAAGAAGAAATATTAAATATAATAGAAGGTCTTGATATCCCAAATTATTATAGTAGTAGAGATTACCAAAAGCTTAATAAAGATACAAATGAAATAATGCTACATTGTAAGGAATATATAGCTATAAATCATGAGTTTGTTTGATCAAATTTTGATAATATATGAGGGTTAATAAATGACTAAATTTCTACAATATATAAATGAAAATCAAGAAGAATTTGATAAATGAAAATTTTTAATTAAAGAAAAATGCAAGCCTTATCTAAAATTAGTAAAAAATGGTGA
>CAZEQO010000151.1:0-2030 GCA_964514365.1 uncultured Robiginitalea sp.
CACGCCCGGTAATCACTAATCGATAATCGCCCTGTGGGCGACCCTCACAAAGGGTAGGAATCCTGTCCGTATTCAACCTTTGCCCGAAGCTTTCCCTCCCGGAGAATACCTTGTATTTCGGTTTTCAAAAGGCCCTTTCGTTTCGTACCTTTGTCGGGATTTTATAATCCCTAAAACATTTGTCATGGGTAACGCATACTTTCAAGTCCCTCCGGCGGTTAACGAACCGGTGAAGAGTTATGCCCCGGGTTCTGAGGAACGGGAGGCTGTACTAAAACAATACAAAGCTTATTACGACGGTTCCGCGGATATCCCCATGTGGATTGACGGGGAGGATGTACGCACCGGAAATACCCGGCCCATAACACCCCCGCACGACCACCAGCACCAGGTCGGCAAGTACCATACAGCCTCTAAAAAAGAGGCGGATCTCGCCATAAAAACGGCCCTCGGGGCCCGTTCCCGATGGGCGGATATGCCATGGGAACAGCGCGCAGCTGTTTTTTTAAAGGCGGCCGACCTGATCGCAGGCCCTTACCGGGCTAAAATCAATGCGGCAACGATGATCGCCCAGTCCAAAACGGTCCACCAGGCAGAAATTGATGCGGCCTGTGAGCTCATCGATTTTCTGCGGTTTAACGTCAGCTTTATGACCGATATCTATCAGGAACAACCTGAATCGGATGAGGGGATCTGGAACCGGGTAGAGTATCGGCCCCTGGAAGGATTCGTCTATGCGATCACCCCTTTTAACTTCACCGCCATTGCCGGGAACCTTCCAGCCAGCGCAGCCCTTATGGGCAACGTCGTCGTTTGGAAGCCGAGCGATCACCAGATATTTTCTGCCAAAGTCATCATCGATGTATTCCGGGAGGCCGGACTCCCTGATGGGGTTATCAACGCCATCTACGGGGATCCCGTCATGATCACGGAGACCATGCTCACGCACCCAGATTTTGCAGGGATTCACTTTACAGGTTCGACCACAGTCTTTAAAAGCTTGTGGAAACAAATCGGAGAAAATATCGACCGCTATAAAACCTATCCCCGGATTGTAGGGGAGACCGGCGGAAAGGACTTTATCATCGCCCATCCTACGGCAGCTCCCGACCAGGTGGCTACGGCCATTACCCGGGGGGCTTTTGAATTACAAGGTCAAAAGTGCAGTGCAGCCTCGAGGGTGTACCTGCCTAAGTCTACTGCGGAGGCCATTCTAAAACGCGTTAAGGCCGATGCGGCATCTATGAATAAACCCGGTTCCCCGGAAGACCTGGGTAATTTTGTCACCGCGGTCATCCACGAGGGGTCTTTTGATAAATTGGCGGGGTATATCGATCGTGCCAAAAAAGATAAGGAAGCCGAAATTATTGTCGGGGGCGGTTACGATAAGTCCAAAGGTTATTTTATCGAACCCACGGTTATCCTGACGACAGATCCGCATTATGTCACCATGGAAGAGGAGCTGTTCGGACCGGTGGTTACCGTTTATGTATATGAAGATACTAAGTGGGAAGAAACCCTGGAACTGGTGGATCAAACCTCTGTCTACGCCCTCACCGGCGCAGTCCTCGCCCAGGACCGGTATGCGATTACACAGGCGACAAAGGCACTGGAGAATTCCGCCGGAAACTTCTATATCAATGATAAACCTACCGGAGCCGTAGTGGGTCAGCAACCTTTTGGCGGGGCCCGTGCCTCTGGCACCAATGATAAAGCGGGCTCTGCCCAGAACCTGATGAGATGGGTGTCGCCCAGGCTGATCAAGGAGACTTTTGTCACCCCGGAGGATTACCGGTATCCGTTTCTGGGTTAGGTTTTATCCCAATTGACACTTCAGCCCCGCCTTTGCGGGGCTTTTTTTTGTTTTTTACCATGCGGGTCGGGGAGGTAAACCACTTTCTTGGTCTCGAAAAAAGGCTCCTTAAAATAGGTGGTTAAAGGGAAGGTTTGCACCCTGGGATACGACTGCAGTTCCTCGGAGAGGTCCCCACCCTTTAAGTAGAGAATCCCTGGAGCTGTAGCCGTTCCGT
>CAZEQO010000151.1:2040-3695 GCA_964514365.1 uncultured Robiginitalea sp.
TGGCTGCGCATCGCGCTCGAGCTCCCGGGCCGCATCGTGCAGCTTCGGGTCTGGCGGGCGACGGCCTTGTCGATCAATTGACGGAGTTTGGGCGGGGCCCCGTCCCGGTTGAGTTCCCCGGAGAGGTCTCCACCCTTTAAATAAAGAATGCCGGGATCCATAGCGCTTCCGCCCGGGCCCGGAACTCCTTTCCCTTTTTTAAGACGCCCCCGGGTCCAGTGAACAAAGGTTGGCATGGCTGCTACCGCCCGGCTCACGATAAAATCATAGGTGTCGGTTAAATCTTCAACCCGGGACTGCAGGGCGGTAACATTGGAGAGTTCCAGTCCCGACACAACTTCTTCCACCACCCGGATTTTCTTTCCTATGGCATCCACAAGGGTAAACTGAGTATCGGGAAAAAGGATGGCGAGGGGGATTCCCGGGAAACCTCCGCCCGTACCCACATCGAGTACCTGCTGTCCCGGTTGAAATTCATAAACCTTTGCAATGCCAAGTGAGTGCAATACATGACGCAGGTACAATTCGTCGATATCCTTCCGGGAAACAACATTGATTTTGGAGTTCCAATCCTGATAGAGCCCTTCCAGAGCTCTGAACCGATCCTTTTGAATTTGTGATAAATTGGGAAAATAATGGAAGAGCTTTTCAGGTTTCATGCCTATCTTTGTGCTTTACTGCCAAAAATACTACATTCGTTAGCAGGTCGAAAGGTTTGAAGTCCTTCGATCTTCCATAAATATTAAGTTTACTTATGCAAAATTCATCCATCCGCTTTTCAAGAACCGATTCGCCCCAGTTTTTTAGGACCTTAAATAAGCGCGTCAACGCCTATTTCAAGGAGAATAAGATCAAAAAAACCGGGAATTGGCGCCTGTATTTGAAGGCCGCCATTATGTTTTCCCTGTTTTTCGCGCCCTATTTTGTTATCCTGACGCTGAATCTCCCCATGTGGGCCAACCTTTTGCTGACACTTCTGATGGGCGTGGGAATGGCTGGTGTTGGTATGAATGTGATGCATGATGGCAACCACGGAACGTTCTCTTCAAAGAAATGGGTGAACAAACTGATGGGTAGCAGTATTTATATCCTCGCGGGAAATGTATACAACTGGCAGGTCCAGCACAATGTGCTGCACCATACCTATACGAATATCCACGAGCATGATGAAGACCTTGAGGCAGGTAGGATCCTTCGGTTCTCACCCCATTCCAAGTGGCAAAAATACCATCGGTTTCAACACTTTTATTCTATCCTCCTTTATGGATTGCTGACGTTTAACTGGGCCATTACCACAGATTTTCAGCAGATGTACCGGTATACCAAAAGGAAATTGTCTTACGGCAAATTCCCGAATCCGGTGGTAAACTGGAGCGTACTTTTAATCACCAAACTGGTCTATGCCACCGTCTGGATCGTAATCCCCATGCTGGTATTGGATATCGCCTGGTGGAAAGTACTTATTGGATTCTTCCTTATGCATTACGTCGCCGGGGTCATTCTGAGCGTAGTCTTTCAGCTTGCGCACGTGGTGGACCACGCAGACATGCCCTTACCTGAAAAAGACGGGAGTATGAAAAACAGCTGGGCCATCCACCAGTTAAAGACCACAGTGAATTTCGGAACGCGCAACCGTATCGTCAATTGGTTCACCG
>CAZEQO010000151.1:3705-6364 GCA_964514365.1 uncultured Robiginitalea sp.
TATTTTCCCGAATATTTCTCATATCCACTACACGAAAATTGCCAAAATCGTCAAACAAACGGCCCGGGAGTACAATCTTCCCTATAACGAGTACCAGACCACGCGCAAGGCTATTATTTCGCATTTTCGACACCTGAAGGAACTCGGGAAAAATCCGGAACTTCAGCTGCAATAACCCCGTGTCTTTATGAAAGCCTACCTCTCCGACCGCATTAACAGTATGTCTACATCGGCGACCCTGGCAATGGCTGCCAAGGCCCGTGAACTCAGGAATGAAGGAAAAGATATTATTGGGCTAAGCCTGGGCGAACCGGATTTCAATATCCCGGATTTTATCAAGGAAGCCGCTAAAGATGCGATTGATCAGAACTACAGCAGTTATTCCCCGGTGGACGGATATGCAGACCTCAAGAACGCGATTGCTCAGAAGTTCCAGCGGGACAATGCCCTGGAGTATACCCCTGCGCAAATCGTAGTATCTACGGGCGCCAAACAGTCCCTGGCCAATGTTGCGATGGTGCTCTTAAATCCCGGGGATGAAGTTATACTGCCGGCCCCTTACTGGGTCAGTTACCGCGACATCGTGAAACTCGCCGGGGGAATCCCGGTAGAGGTCCCCACAGATATTGCCTCCGACTTTAAAATGACCCCCGAACAGCTCCGCACTGCCATCACCCCTAAGACCAAGATGATATGGTACAGCTCCCCCTGCAACCCAAGCGGATCTGTGTACAGCCGTAAAGAACTCGAAGGCCTGGGGGAAGTACTGCGCGAACATCCCGGGATTTTTGTGGTCTCTGATGAGATCTACGAACACATTAATTTTAGGAGCGAACACGCCAGCATCGCCGCCATAGAGGGTATGTACGACCGCACCATAACCGTCAATGGGGTATCCAAAGCTTTTGCCATGACCGGTTGGCGTATCGGATATATTGGCGCCCCGGAATGGATCGCGCGTGCCTGTACAAAGTTCCAGGGACAGATCACCAGCGGAGCCAATTCCATTGCACAACGGGCTACCATTGCTGCCCTGCAAGCTCCGGTTTCCCGGATTCAGTTTATGATCGATGAGTTTTTACAACGCAGGGACCTTATCCTCAAACTACTTTCGGAGATTAAAGGTTTTCGGGTAAATATCCCTGAAGGGGCCTTTTATGTCTTTCCCGACATTTCCTCTTTTTTTGGGAAGGAACTTCGGGGGCGTACCATAGCCAATGCCTCAGACTTTGCACTGTATCTGCTCGAGGAAGCTAATGTAGCTACCGTGACGGGAGATGCTTTCGGAAATCCGAATTGCATCCGCATTTCTTATGCCGCTTCTGAAAAGGAGATTCGCGAAGCCGTTCGCCGAATTGCAGAAGTTCTCTGACGCGCCTCGGAATCACCCATTAGAAATCCCTTGCAAATATAGGTTTAGGTTGCATATTGGAGCCTTGAAAAATACCAATATCTTCTGGCTATTTTCCAAATAGCCCTATCCATTAAAAAATACTTAGATCCGCTTCCAGAAATAGGGCGTTAACAGGATCAGCACCGTAAAGAGTTCCAACCGCCCGGCCAGCATCAAAAAGCAACACCACCATTTTCCCAGGGCGGGCAGGCCGCTAAAATTGCTCAAAGGGCTTAGACTGCCAAAGGCCGGGCCTACATTTCCAAGAGAGGAGGCCGCTCCCCCTATGGCAGAGGTAAAATCCAGACCCAAAAAACCGAGTACCAGGGCACCGATAATAAAGAGCAACATGTATAAGACAAAAAAGGCAATGACATTGTAAACGATATGCTCCGAAACTGTTTTGCCGTTAAAACGGACTGGGATGATGGCATTCGGATGCAGGGTGCGTTTAAATTCCAGCACGCCATTTTTTATGATCAGGATATGCCGCATCACCTTGATACCCCCGGCAGTGGATCCTGCGGAGCCCCCTGCGAACATCAGTCCAAAAAATACGATCGTCAAAAATGAGGTCCAGGCTGTAAAATCGGCCGTGACAAAACCCGTAGTGGTGATCACGGCGATCACCTGGAATAAGCCATGGCGAAAGGCGCTCTCCAGCGGGCCAAACACCATCGGATGGTAATCCGAAACAGGGACATCTGCCCTGAAATAGATCACCGCAGTGACCAGCAGGGCGAAGATTCCGCTAAAGATGGCGAAGTATTTGAATTCTTCATCTTGTATCACTTTTTGCACCCGTCCCTTAAAGGCAAAATAACTCAGGACAAAATTGGTTCCTGCCAGGAACATAAACAAGATAATGATATACTGTATGAGCGGTTGGTCACTCCAGTGGGCAACGCTGGCATTTTTTGTAGAAAACCCCCCCGTGGACAAGGTGGAAAGCGCATGGTTGACCGCATCGAAAAAAGACATGCCGGCGAGTTTAAGCAGGAGGGTTTCTGCAACAGTATAGCCGAGGTAGATAAACCACAGGCGTTTGGCCGTATCGGTAATCCGCGGGTGTAATTTATCCCCTGCCGGGCCGGGCCTTTTACGGAACAGTGAAATATGAATTCTGATAAACAGCCATGAGTCATCAGTAGATCGAAAAGTTTCCCCCGGATACGGTTTTACGGCTGTCCCGGAGTGCAAAAACTGTATTTTGCACCGCCGCATCTCCCGGCTGACCCGTGCAGAAATACAGTTTCTGCACTCCTC
>CAZEQO010000152.1:0-5798 GCA_964514365.1 uncultured Robiginitalea sp.
AGGCAGTAGAAACTGCGATGAAATTAGCGCGTAAATGGGGCTATGAAAAAAAGGGCATTCCTGCCAACAAGGCGAAAATCATCGTTTGCCAGAATAATTTCCACGGGCGTACCATTTCTATTATATCAGCGTCCAATGATCCGATCGCTACAGAGAATTTCGGACCTTTTACCCCTGGCATAACGGCTATCCGTTACAATGACCTAAACGCTTTGCGGGAGGTGATGTCACCGGAAGTCGCTGCCTTTTTAGTGGAGCCTATACAGGGAGAAGCGGGTGTATATGTGCCCGACCCGGAGTATTTAAAAGAAGCAAAAAAAATATGTACGGAGCACAATGTACTGTTTATTGCCGATGAAGTTCAGACTGGAATTGCACGTACCGGCCGATTACTGGCCAGTTGTGGGAATTGTAGCTGCGAGGATAAGAACTGTTCAGGGGTTCCCGAGGTGAAACCGGATATTCTGATTCTCGGAAAAGCCCTTTCCGGCGGGGTCTTCCCGGTATCGGCAGTTTTGGCAGACGATGAGATTATGGAAGTTATCCGACCGGGCAACCACGGTTCCACCTTTGGCGGAAACCCACTGGCATGTGCTGTAGCCGTTGCGGCCCTCGAGGTTGTAAGGGAAGAGAAACTTGCGGAAAGGGCAGACAGACTTGGAAAAATATTCCGGGAAAAGATGGACCAAACCATTCAGGAAACCAACCTGGTAAAACTCGTCAGGGGTAAAGGGTTGTTAAATGCAATCGTGATAAACGATACGGAAGACAGTTCCACCGCCTGGGAGATTTGTTTGGCGCTTAAAGAGAACGGACTTCTCGCCAAGCCCACCCATGGAAATATTATTCGTTTTGCACCCCCCCTGGTAATGACGGATGAGCAGTTGGAAGACTGTATTTCTATTATTCAAAAAACGCTTTTTGAATATGAGGCACAGATATAAAAAAAAAGACCGGAGTTTTCGCTCCGGTCTTTTTTATTTCGCTCCGATTGATTAGGACCGCACTTCTTTAATTCTCGCTTTCTTACCTGTTAAGCCGCGGAAGTAGAAAATTCTCGCCCGGCGTACTTTTCCGCGCTTGTTGATCTCTACTTTTTGCAGAGCAGGCATATTGATTGGGAAAATCCGCTCTACACCTACAGTCCCGCTCATTTTCCGAATGGTGAATGTTTCTGTAGCTCCTGAACCGCGCCTTTGGATGACGACACCGCGAAAGAACTGGGTACGGGTTTTTTCCCCTTCTTTGATTTCGTAATAAACGGTAATAGTGTCTCCCGAAGAAAAGTCTGGAAAGTCTTTTCGGGTTACAAATTCGTTTTCAACAAAACTAACTAAGGATTCCATGGTTACAATTTAAATTTTTCCGGACCAACATGCACGCATCTCGTCAGAGGTTGAACCAAAATCGTGTGCAAAAATAATTTAATAATCTCAATTGACAAGGAAAATCAGTCTGATTTTAAATCGGTAGGGTCTTCGAGTAAATCCGGACGGCGCTCACGGGTTCGCTCCAGGGCCTGTTCTTCCCGCCAGGACTCTATTTTTTTAAAATCTCCGCTTGTAAGGACCTCCGGGACTTGCATACCTTTAAAGTCCCTGGGCCGTGTGTAAACCGGAGGCGCGAGCAAGTTATCCTGAAATGTATCCGTGAGGGCGGAGGTCTCGTCATTTAATACGCCCGGGATAAGCCGGATAACGGCGTCGCACAAAACAGCGGCCCCGAGTTCACCCCCCGAAAGTACATAATCGCCTATGGAAATCTCTTTAGTAACCCAACGATCCCTTATTCTCTGGTCAATTCCTTTGTAATGCCCGCAGATGATCAGCAGATTTGAACGAAGTGACAATCGATTGGCCATGGATTGTTTCAAGGTCTCCCCATCCGGAGTCATATAGATGATTTCATCATAGGTGCAGTGGGAGGTCAGATCCTCGAGACACCGGTCAAGGGGTTCGGGCATCAGAACCATTCCAGCTCCCCCCCCAAAAGCGTAGTCGTCTACCTGCTTGTAACGGGACGTGGCGTAATCCCTGAGATTATGGAGATTGACCGCTACAATCCCCTTATCGATGGCCCGCTTTAAGATAGAAGCGCCGAAGGGGCTTTCCAACAGTTCTGGCAATACGGTAATGATGTCAATACGCATGGTTAGATATTTTGACAACCCTTAATCCCTGGAGGTCCAGAAATAGTGTAAAACTCCTTCGTCTTTTTCCCATCCGAGTCGCTCGTAGAGTTTTTGTGCTGGGTTATCCACAGCAGTTTCTAAGGCCAACCCCTTTGCATTTTTGTTCCTGCAGAACTCCTGGGTGTGCAGCAGTAGGGCTTCTCCCAACCCTGAACCCCTTCGTTCAGGGAAGACAAAAAGGTCATTTAAAATAAACAGGGGCCGAAGACTTACACTGGAAAAGGAA
Organism: uncultured Robiginitalea sp.; assembly: GCA_964514365.1. GTDB lineage: Bacteria > Bacteroidota > Bacteroidia > Flavobacteriales > Flavobacteriaceae > Robiginitalea. Next base: position 2,418 of record CAZEQO010000152.1, read on the forward strand.
GGGTAGAGTTGGGTAAAACCACAGATGAGGTCCCCGAGGAGGGCTACAAAGATTACGGAGTCTTGCTTAATAATGCGTTCATGCATAAAAACCCTGGCCTTTTCTATGTCTGAAGGGGCTCCATAAAAAATCCTGTAGGCATCCATGAGCTCCGCCAGTTGCGGCAAATCTTCCCTATGGGCTTCCCGGATTGTCATGAAGTGCTAAAAACAGGGAATGTTATTTCCCTTTTTTGTATTTGTTGATCTCGTCCTGGAGTTGACGACTAATTTTCTGCTCTCGTTCCAGGGCCTTACGTCGGTGGTCTTCGTATTCAGCTTCCACATCAGCCAATTTTACTTTGGCTTCCTGGGTTAAGACGTTGCTCCTTCGGTATTTGTAGATGAAAAGCAGGAGGAAAAGCAACAGAGCGCCGATTATCGTCCAGAGGATCAGATTATACGTAATCTTTGATACCTGTATCCCAAAGAAAGACATACTGTCCTTTTCCGCAGTAACATCGGACAACTGGTTCGTCGTATTTTCAAGCTTACCATTTAGGTCTTCAATGGTGCCATCCTGCCTGGTGATTGTGGCGTTTAACTCCCGCGCTTCTGCCCGCGCCTTGTTGAGGCTGTCCAAAATATTATCCCGGATTTTATCGAGTTGTATCCGACGAACCACCTCATATCGCCTTCCTTCAGCGTTGTAGTTCCCTGATTTTCTGTATAGAAATTCAAATTGGCTTTCGATTGTCCCACCATCCAGTGAGTTTTCCTGTTCTTCTTCCTGGGACCAGAGCATGCTACCGGCAAAAAGCGCAAGGCCGAGTAAAATAGTTTTCAATAGCCTCATTGGATCAGTTTCTTTAGTAGATAAAGGGTTAGAAGTGACTAAAGTACTTCAATAAAATGGAATTTTAAAAAAAACTGGCAACACGCAGGGTCCAAAATTCAACCGCGTGTTTGATGAATATCCCGCAGTTTAACCTAGTAATAGGTAAAACGTCGGACTTTGGCAATATATTTTGAAAGGCGGATGACCTGATGGGCGTAGCCAAATTCATTGTCGTACCAGACATAAAGAATAATGTTTTTTCCATCCGGGGATACAATCGTCGCCTTGCTGTCGTAAATAGCCGGGGCCGACGTGCCAACAATGTCTGTAGAGACCAGTTCATTGCTCAGTGAATATTTAATTTGTTCCACCAAATCACCCTCCAAAGCGTACTTTTTTACAATAGTATTTATGCCGTCAGGAGTGGTCTTGGTTTTAAGTTCCAGGTTGAGGATGGCCAGGGATCCATTGGGTACAGGAACCCTGATAGCATTGGATGTGAGTTTCCCGGAGAGGGCAGGAAGGGCTTTGGCTACGGCTTTTCCCGCTCCGGTCTCGGTAATTACCATATTGAGGGCAGCCGCACGTCCCCTGCGGTATTTTGAATGGATATTGTCCACCAGGTTCTGGTCGTTTGTGTAGGCGTGAATGGTTTCAATATGCCCTTTTTCAATACCCAGAGAATCTTCAACAACCTTTAACAGTGGTGTTATGGCGTTTGTGGTACAGGAAGCTGCAGAATAAATCCGGACCTTATCCGGGCTAAATTCTCTGTGGTTAACTCCATGTACAATATTTGGTATATCCTTGCCCGGGGCTGTAAGCAATACTTTGTCGACTCCCTTTGCTTTTAAATGTCTTCCCAGGGCAATTTTATCCCTGAAGGCACCGGTATTGTCAATGACCAGCGCATCGGAAATCCCGTATGTTGAATAATCAATGTCCTCAGGGTTGTCCGCAGCAATCATGTGGACGCTCGTACCGTTAATCAGGAGTAAATTATTTTTATTATCTACCTCAACAGTTCCGCTAAATTCTCCGTGAACTGAATCTGTTCGTAAAAGGGCAGCTCTTTTTTTAAGAACCTCCTCGTTAAGTCCACCCCTGGTAACAATGGCGCGGAGCCGGAGTTGATTGCCTTTACCGGTTTTGGCCATAAGTTCCCGGGCCAGTAACCTGCCAATTCTCCCAAAACCATAAAGCACGACATCCTTGGGTTCAATTTGGGGGGAGGCTTCTGAATCCCGGAGTTTATCGACAACAAAAGCTTTTACGTTGTGGTATCTATTCTCCTCGTCCGTATGGTACTCATAGGTCAATTTTCCAATATCCAGTTTGGACGGCGGCAGCGCAATGTCATTTATGGCCCTGAGTAGTTCAACGGAATCGAAGATAGAAATAGGCTTCTGAACGAATTGCCCCGCGTATTCGTGCAGGTTAATTATATCACTTACGTTTTTATCGATTACCTGATTCCTGAACAAAACCACTTCAATGGCCTTGTCGTACCAGAGATCGCTGATGATTTTGATGAATTCTGTGGTCGCTTTTCGCCGGTCGGCCTGAAAGGCCAGTTCCTTTTCATAAGGGCTGTTGTGGTTCATCGATAAGGATTATTTAAATATTCCGCAAAACTATACAATCAAACGTTTTCGCCTAAGGATTTCGTATAATAAAAATCCCACCTGGAGGGTGGGATTTAGTTAAATATATAGGATCAGGTTATTGGAAAATGACCCGTTCGCGTTCCCCGTTTTCATCCATGAGTGTGATACTCGTCTGTCCGAATCGAGAAATCGCACTGAAATACTTCCGGGCATCTTTGATATCCCTGACCTCCTGACCATCCACTTCCAGAATTACCTTTCCTTCAAGTCCGTATTTTCTTGAATTTTGAGGTACATCTATAATTTTCACCCCATGTGGGGTATCGTATTTTTCCCGATCCTGGTCGGACAGGTTTTTCACCGTAAACCCGAGGATGGGCAACTGAATAATTTGCCTTTCCCGCACCTCCACAGGGATTACTACCATTTCTCCATCCCTTTCGAGTTCTACGTCCACCATATCCCCTGGGCTTTTCGTCGCGATATATCCTGTGAGGTCTGCAAATTTCCGAACACGGATATTATCGATCTGTTTAATGACATCCCCGTTTTTCAGACCGGCTGTCTCCGCACCGGAATCCTCTTCTACCTCCCCTACAAATACGCCGTCAACCTGGTCAATCCCATTATTAATGGCATATTCCGAGCCCGGATTTACTGTCCGGATACCGAGAACCCCTTTGATCACATCTCCGTATTCCAGGAGGTCCTGCACGATTTTCCGGGCGATATTACTCGGGACAGCAAAAGAGTAGCCGATATAGGATCCGGTCTGGGAAGTGATGGCTGTATTGATACCCACCAGTTCCCCATTGGTATTGACCAGCGCACCTCCGCTGTTTCCGGGATTTACCGCAGCATCTGTCTGAATAAACGATTCAATTTTGTAATTATCCTGAATGATATTCAGGTTACGCCCCTTAGCACTTACGATTCCGGCAGTTACTGTTGAAGTTAA
>CAZEQO010000152.1:5808-6330 GCA_964514365.1 uncultured Robiginitalea sp.
GCAGCATCTGTCTGAATAAAAGATTGATTCCTGCCCAGATTTCTCGCCTTGGCACTTACAATTCCGGCCGTGACCGTTGAGGTCAAATTAAAAGGGTTTCCCACGGCCAATACCCATTCACCAATTCTGACGTTGTCTGAGTCTCCAAAGACCAAATAGGGCAGGGGGTCTTCTGATTCCACCTTGATCAGGGCAATATCGGAAATAGGGTCCGTCCCGACTACTGTCGCATCATAGGTTTTATTATTATTCATCGTAACACTCAACTGATTGGCCTTGGCGATGACGTGATTGTTTGTCACGATATAGCCATCCGGGGAGATGATCACCCCGGAACCCGTACCTACCTGGGGCGTCGAGCGCTCCTGATACCCGTAGAAAAATTCAAGCAGGTTCCCGGGACCGCGATTGATGGTGATGTTTTTAACGTGAACTACGGCGTTCACGGTTTTCTCTGCCGCATTTGTGAAATCAACTTCATCGATTCCAACGCCGGATGCCGCAAGGGATGAATTACTCGTT
>CAZEQO010000153.1:0-1980 GCA_964514365.1 uncultured Robiginitalea sp.
TTCAGGGACTACCTCACCGTCCAGAATAGCATTGGTGAAGCCTGTGGTTCCCTCGGGGATAGTGAGTTGGAGGGGGTCGTTGGGGTCATCAGTAGGCTCATAGAAATCCGCGAGATCCGGGTTGTTTAGAAATTCCGGCTCAGTCGCAATATCATCCAGGCGGTCATAGGTACTCTGGTAGACGTTGTAGAAGTTTTCCGGATTCAGGTTCCTGACGTATTCGATATTCAGGAGTTCGAAAACATTCCGGGTAAGGTCATTCGGGCTCCAGGTATAGGAGAGGAGCTGGTTCAGGGTTTGCTTGTCCAGCCCGATATTATTTTGGTAACTGGTCCCCAGTGTAATTTTGGACTGGGGCAGCATATAACTCGGGATAAGGCGTTGGGCGTTGAGAAAGGAAAACATCCAGATACGCGGGAAGACCAGGCTGATATCGGCCGAAACCTCTGTAAAGAAATCCTCTGTTAGGGATTCGTCGCTCAACAAACCGAATGTGGCCCTTCCATTGAGGCTGAGCGTCTCCGCTCCCCCGAAGACGTTTCGGGTGATCAGGGCGGCTCCAATACCGATACCGATTCGCTGGATATTGGAGTGAATCACGTCGAAATCCAAGCTCAGGGAATTTTTCGGTCGGGCGGAGAGATAGATGTTGGTCGTCAGTAAATCTTCTCCCTGCTCTACCAGTTCTATGTTCGGATATCGGAAGGTGTTCAGGTTATTGATTTGCCTGTAGGTACGCACGCGGTCGATTTCCCGATACACCTGACCCTGTTCCAGAAAAACGGCATTTCGAAGGGCTTTGGGTTTGTAACGCAATTCGCCCTTATAGTAGATCGTAAAATTATCCTCTACCACAGATTTAAGGGAATCCCGCTGATCGGTAAAGGAGTGGTCGACAAAAATATTGACCGAGTCAATCCGGTGGACCCGGTAGGGTGGGGCGTCTCCTCCGCCCCTCAGGCGCGGATTTTCGATATTGAGCTCCACCTCCATCTGTTGGTCATCCCGAGCCAGGATGGTGTCCCTTAAAATGTCGTAGCTAATCGTACTCTCCTGGAAGTTCCAGATTCCCGTATTTCTGAAAAGGTCTGTGAGCCGTTCCCGCTCTGCTGTAAAAGCGGCCAGGTCAAACTGTTCCCCCACCCGGACCAGGGATTCTTCTTTGTGGAGGGCATAAATAGAATCGATATCCGGGGAGGAAAACCGATAGGTGATGGTGTCGATCATATAGGGACTCCCCAGGTCGATTTTATATCGGGTAGCCACCCTCTGGTTCCCGGTGGTGTCTACCTCGACACTGCCCGTATTGTTAAAATACCCCTTTGTATTGTAATAAGCGCGAATCCGATCCAGGGATTTTTCGGTCAGGCTGCTGTCCAGTATTACAGGAGCTTCCCCCGCCTTTTTTAACCCATTACTCAGGCCAGAGACAAAAAAAGACTCCCCCAAACGTTCTACCTGTTTCTGAGAGAGCAGGGCCTCAAGGCGGTCGTACCGTTTTTCTTTGCGAAATAACCAGTCCTGATAAGCCGAATCCGGGTTGGGTTTGGCCAGGTTGTACACATGCAGTTTTAGCGGGATTCCGAGTACCTTTCCATTGGGTTTCTGGCTCACAAGGCTTTCTACATCGGAGTTCGAGGTTTTTACACTGTCGGCGTAGATTTCAAAATCGGTAAGCAGGAGTTCATCCGGCTCCACCCTTTTCAGGACGTTGCAGGAGAAAAAACTCAGTCCAATCAGGATTAATCCTATTTTAGCAGGGAGTTTCACAACGTGCCGGCGGGCCTTCATACGAGTCAAAATTACATTATTTGGATGGTTGCCAAAAGGGAATTAAAGTTTATAAAAAGTCTGCATCAAAAAAAGCAGAGGAGTCTGAGCGGCTTCTTCCTGGCTGAGGGGGTTAAGGTGGTGGAAACTCTCATGGCTGCCGGGTGGCAACCTGCACATCTTTACAGTACCTCCACGGCGGGCCCATTT
>CAZEQO010000153.1:2009-2380 GCA_964514365.1 uncultured Robiginitalea sp.
AAGGCCTCCAGAGTACACTGGGTGGGTCCTGGCATTGGATCGGTTACGCGATCCGGGGAATCTGGGCACCATCATTCGCCTGTGTGACTGGTTCGGCATTCGGGAAATACTCTGCTCTCCGGATTCAGTGGACTGCTTTAATCCCAAAGTGGTGATGGCCAGTATGGGTTCCCTTGCCCGGGTCCAGGTGCATTACCTGCCGCTTGGGCGTGCATTGGCAGAAAGTAGTCTCCCGGTATTCGGTGCGGATATGGATGGGGTTCCGGCTTCCGCCTTTTCCTTTCCAACGGAAGGTATCCTGCTGATGGGGAGCGAATCTCACGGTATTGCCCCGGATCTCAAAGGCAGTCTGAAAGAAGCCTTGAATATCA
>CAZEQO010000153.1:2485-6310 GCA_964514365.1 uncultured Robiginitalea sp.
GAGCTCAGGAAGCAGCAACCCTTTACTCAAAGGTAAAATTCACAAAAATACCCCGGGTCTTCATAGCCTCTATATTCCCCGTCCAGGGACTGTTCGGATCTTCATCCCGAAGGAGTTCATCGGTAAGGGCAAAGACCCCGCGGATAGAGGGTGAAAATTTAAAGTATTCCAGGTAAAAGTCCACACCAAAGCCGATTTCGTAATTGTAAACCTGTCGCTTCATCCGAAAGGTCCCGCTGCTGTTATCATCAGGGGAATCTTCATTGCTGCCTAAATTGAGGGCTGCCCCGAATCCGCCAATTACAAAGGGTTTGAAATTCCCGAGACGGCGGGTGCTGACTTTTAACAACAATGGGAAATTGATATAGGTGGAGCTCACCTCGCGTATGGCGTCACTTTCAGATGAAAAACCAGGAAATCCAAGGTCCCGTTGGGTATAGAAAAGCCCGGGTTCAAAACGCAGGTCCAAAAACTCATTGATGCGCATTTCCCCGATCAAACCCACATTGAAGCCGACAGATTTACTGACCAGGATATCGGTTGGGTCGAGGTCATTCTTGTATTCAAACTTAAAATCATACTGGTTAAAGCCCAGAAAGTACCCCCAGTTAAAGCGTGCCAGGTCCTCATTCTGCAGGTTGAGAATAGGCTTTTCGTTAAATTGAGCGCTTACCGGCTGGCCCAACGCCAGGGCCATCAAGAGCAACCAGATATGTCTCATACCTTATTTTGTGGCAGTGTAAATTGTGGCAACCCCAAAAGTTTGGGGCTCGTGTTTCATACCTATAAACCCGATTTTCCCTAAAATATTGTTGAATTCCCCCCCATATGGAAAGGCCGCTGCGGACTCCGAGAGATAGGAATAGGCGGTTCCCTCGGCCGAAAATAGTTTTCCAAGAACCGGAAGGGCGTATTTGCCGTAGAGCTGATACCCCCATTTAAAGAATTTCTTCTCCGGAACCGAGGTTTCCAAAATGGCGAGTATGCCCCCGGGTTTTAGCACCCTGTGGATTTCAGAGAGGCCTTTTTCCAGGTTTTCAAAATTGCGAACCCCAAAGGCCACCGTAACCGCATCGAAGGACTGATCCTCAAATTCCAGGGCTTCGCTATCCCCCAAAACCATACTTATTTTTTGCTGCAGTCCCCTGGAGACCACTTTTTTCTTGCCGATCTCCAACATTCCCGGGGAGAGGTCCAGCCCGACGATTTCTTTGGCGGGGGTTTTGCCGAAAGCGAGGGCCAAATCTCCGGTGCCTGTCGCAATATCCAATACGGACTCCGGGTTTTGACTACTGACCAGTCGAATAAGTCGTTTCCGCCAAAAGGTATCTGTGCCGAAGGTGATCAGCCGGTTGAGGCCGTCGTATTTTCCGGAAATGGTATCGAACATTTGTCGCACCTGTTCCTTTTTGTTCTGGTCCGAGTCTTTGTAAGGAAGTACCTGTTTGGCCATGGTGAGCGAATTGAAGTGCAAAGATAGGACAATGGGCGGACCTGAGCTTCCAACAGCCGAGGGAACCTTTTAAAATCTCCCGGGCTACTTTAGGGTGGAATTGTAAAAATCAGTAATTTTGCCCCGCAGTGTTTTCAGAGGCTAACTACTGTTTTAAAAAGGCTGTTTACTTCACATTGCTCAGGGTTTTTTTTGGCCCGTACCAATGCTATACTGAATGAAAATTATCATCGCTGGTGCAGGAGAGGTTGGATTCCATCTCGCTAAACTACTTTCATATGAGTCCCAGAATATAACGCTGATCGATACGGATAAAGAGAGTCTCTCCTATGCGGAAGGCCATCTTGATATTCGCGTACTTAAGGGGGATGCTACCAGTATTTCCATTCTCAATGACGCGCAGGTCGGGAAATCGGATCTCGTCATTGGGGTTACCTCCTCGGAAACGACCAATATCACCCTCTGCCTTCTCGCCAAGCAACTGGGGTCCAAAAAGACCATCGCGCGTATCTCCAATACGGAATTTGTGGAGTACAAAGACCGCATAAAGTTTTCAGAACTCGGTATTGACGAGTTGATTTCGCCCGAAGAACTCGCCGCTGCGGAGATTAACCTGCTGCTGAGCCAGTCCGCCTTTAACGATACCTATGAATTTGAGAACGGCCTGCTTATTATGGTCGGGGTGTCGCTGCCGAAGTCAGCTCCCTTCGTGGGTAAAACGGTTCAGGAGGCTGCCCGTATTTTCCCGGAATTGCACTTTATGCCCATTGCGATGCAGCGTCGCGGGACCCAGTTTACGCTCATCCCCAGGGGGGATACTGAATTCAGGGAAGAGGACCAGGTCTATTTTGTCACCGACCGCACCGGTATGGATGAACTTTATAAACTCACCGGTAAAAAGAAAGAGGAAATTCGCAATGTGATGATTTTAGGGGCGAGTAAGGTGGGCACTAAAGCGGCACGGGACCTTTGCGAGAAGCGGTTTAATGTAAAGATTATCGAAAAAGACAAAAACAAGGCTTTTGAGGTGGCCGATATGCTGCCCAACGCCCTTGTGATTAATGGAGATTGCCGGAATGTGGAACTTCTCGAGGAGGAGAGCCTGGAATCCATGGATGCCTTTATTGCGGTAACGGGGAATTCCGAAACGAATATTATGTCCTGCCTGGTCGCAAAGTCCAAGCACATAAAAAAGACCATCGCCCTTGTGGAAAACATGGATTATTTTCAGATTTCACAGTCCATCGGCGTGGATACCTTAATAAACAAAAAGCTTCTTGCCGCCAATAACATATTCCGGTACGTCAGAAAGGGGGAGGTGGTTGCCCTTACCCGTTTAAACAACCTGAATGCAGAGATTCTCGAATTCGTGGTCAAACCGACTTCAGAAGTCGCCGGTACTCTTATCCGGGAAATGGATTTCCCGCGTGAAGCCAGTATAGGGGGTGTCATCCGGAATGACAGGGGTATTATCGCCCTGGGTGATTTCCGGATTGAGGAAGGGGATCGGGTAGTGGTGTGCTGTTTGCCCAATGCCATCCCGGAGATCGAAAAGCTGTTCCTTTAATATGCGCCTGAATTCCAAAATAATAATACACCTTATGGGGCTGCTGTTGCTTTTCAACGGCGGTTTTATGGTGCTGGCGGCAGTAGTGAGCGGACTGTATGCCGACGGGGCTACCCTCGGCATCAGCGTTGCGGCTGTCACTACTTTAATCGTGGGTACTGTAGCCATGTACCTCACCCGGGGCCATAAGAAAGAAGTCAAGCGAAAGGAGGGGTATATCATTGTCACCTTCGGCTGGATTATTATGTCGGCTTCCGGGGTACTTCCTTATATTCTCTCAGGCAGTATTCCGCAGCTCACCAATGCGTTTTTTGAAACCATGTCCGGTTATACCACGACCGGGGCCTCCATTTTGGATGATATCGAAGCCATGCCGGAGGGGATATTGTTCTGGAGGAGCCTTACACACTGGATTGGGGGCATGGGGATTATTGTCCTGGCCATTGCCATACTCCCGCTCCTGGGAATAGGGGGCATGCAGCTCTTTGCCGCAGAGGCGCCCGGCCCGGCCCCGGCCACCCCGCCGGTGCGACCACACAACCACCGCAGGAGGAGAAAGCCATGGTCTACACGCAGCGCAGCCCTGCCCTGCTCGTCATGGGGCTGGTCATGCTGGTGGCGATGGCGATGATGTGATTGACGCCGGGCACGTGCTGCGGCCCTTGCGGTTCGGCCTTGCGCTGCGGCTTGAGGTCCGGCGGCGCCTTGGAGGAATGCCCCGTCAGCACCGCCGAGACGCTGGCCACCCCGGCGAGCGCCTTGACCGCGGCTTCGGCCTGCGCGCGCACCGGCTCGTAGATATCGG
>CAZEQO010000154.1:0-2065 GCA_964514365.1 uncultured Robiginitalea sp.
GCTTTAAGTGACCACGACTGGAGTCGAACCAGCACGTCCGTAGGACACTACCCCCTCAAGGTAGCGCGTCTACCAATTCCGCCACGTGGCCGTCAAATTAGCGGGACAAATATAACCCCCTTTTTGGGACACACAAAGACCTCGGGGAATAAAAATGAAAACAACTTTATGCCTTTGAGGTTCCCCCTCATTTTCACTTGCAAGCCCAATTATCTTATGAGTATGCCGCAATGGTCTTACTCCGGGGCTTCCATATAGCATTACCGGAATGCGCTCAGGGGTTTGGGAAGTGGGAAATAATTGGCATGGATGGGATAAATTACCTAAATTTCTGGTTCATTTCGGTTATATCCTATGAATTTCATCGATTACTATAAAGTCCTGGAAATACCCTCCTCGGCTACCGCCAAAGAGATTAAGAAGGCATATAGAAAACTGGCCCGAAAGTACCACCCGGACCTGAACCCCAATGATTCCGAAGCAGAGCTCAAGTTTAAACAGGTCAACGAAGCCAACGAAGTATTATCCGATCCGGAGAAACGCAAGAAATACGATCAGTACGGGAAGGACTGGATGCATGCTGAAGAGTTTGAAAAAGCCAGGGAATCCCGTCAATCAGGGAGGAGCTCCGGGCAGTATACCTATTCCTCGGGTGGGGAAGGAGACTTCTCCGATTTTTTTGAATCCATGTTCGGGGGGTTCAGGCAGGGGGGGCAAAGCCAGCGCAGGGGTTACCAGGGGCAGGACTACAACGCCAACCTCCAACTGGACCTGAGGGAGGTCTATCAGACACACAAACGGACGCTGACCGTGGGGGATCGCAATATCCGAATCACAATACCGGCAGGAATAGAAGACGGGCAGACCATACGGATCAAGGGATATGGGGGTCCGGGGATTCACGGTGGTCCGAAAGGGGATCTCTATATTACATTTGAAATTCGGAATTCCACACCCTTTCGCCGGGAGGGGGCCAATCTGTATAAAACGCAAGAGGTACCTTTGACCACGGCTGTCCTGGGAGGGGATTTAATGGTGGACACCTTTGATGGTAAGGTAAAACTAAAAGTGAAGCCACTGACCCAGAATAATACCCGGGTGAAACTTGGAGGAAAAGGTTTTCCGGTATATAAGAAGAAGGGGGAATTCGGGGATTTGTACATCACCTACCAGGTCGCTTTACCCAGGGAGCTTACCCCGGAACAAAAAGGCCTTTTTGAAAGTTTAAAAGCCAAAAACCTCTAATCTTATGAATGTGAAAAAATATATTCCCATCACAGATTTTTGCAGGGGCCATGCCCTTGAAGAGTCCTTTATCTATTCCCTTCACGAGATTGAACTCATTGAAATCAGGCAGGTAGAAGCCCAACCTGTTATTCCCAGGAGCGACCTGCGAAGGTTGGAACGACTCGTTCGCCTGCACCGGGATCTGGAAATCAGCCCTGAAACCTTGCTGGCTGTGGACCACCTTTTGGACCAGGTGGAATCCCTGCAGGAGGAAGTACTGGCCCTGCGACGCCGTCTTAATCGTTGGGAGTAGCTTTTCTTTTAAGAACCTTGTATAATACGTCCATCCTCCATTTCCAGAATGCGGTCCGTACGCCGTGCGAAGTCTTCATCGTGGGTGACTACCAGAAGTGATAATCCTTCTTCTTCCCGAAGCTGTTTAAAAATCTGAAAGACGTTTTCCGAATTGTAACTATCCAGATTACCGGTAGGTTCATCTCCCATGAGTATAGCCGGGTTATTGATAAGGGCCCGGGCGATGGCAACCCGTTGTTTTTCACCTCCTGAAATCCGGGAGGCTTTTTTGTTAGCGAGTTTTTCAATATGGAGCATCCGAAGTTTTTCCATTGCATCGTCGCGGATCTCACCAGCTGATTTCAATCCGAGTTTCAGTGCTGGAAGCATCACATTTTCCAGAACGCTGAATTCCAGCAACAGGTAGTGAAATTGAAACACGAAACCGATATATTCATTTCTAAGTCGCGCAAGATGTTTATGCGAACTGCCAGTGATGAGTTTGCCTTTGAGATACAGAGACCCCTTATAATCTGTATCCATA
>CAZEQO010000154.1:2075-4373 GCA_964514365.1 uncultured Robiginitalea sp.
CTCCAGCCGGTTGATGCAGCGAATCAAAGTGGATTTTCCGGAACCGGATTTTCCGATAATGCTTGTGAACTGCCCTTCCGGAAGGGTAAAACAGATGTCTTTCAACACGTGATACTCTACAGGTTTTGTAAAGAATTTATCGATATTCCGAGCTTCAAGAACTGTCTTCATAACTCAGGATTAGTTTCCCCGGATGATTTGAACAGGGTCTATTTTTCGGGCCTTGGCCGAGGGCAGGTAGCCCGCGACAAAAGTTGATAAAAGCGCAAAGGTTATGCCTATCAGGTAATACACAGGGTTGTGGTTTACCGGAAAGGTGTCGATGGTGGGCAAGGCTTCGGTTTCAAAAGGAAGGGAATCGATCAGGTGACTGAGCCCAAATCCCAGGAGCAGTCCGGAAAGCCCTCCGATTAAGCCGATTAAAAGGGCCTGGCTCATAAAAATATTTTGCACATCCAGGCCGGAGAACCCTGTGGCTTTCAAAATAGCAATGTCATTCATCTTTTCGTATATCAGCATATTGAGGATGTTGTAAATCCCAAAACCGGCAACAATCAACAACGTGATGGAAACGGCGTATGTGATCAGGTTGCGGATGGTGGTCCCGGTTTCAAACTGGGCATTGGCATCTTGTATATCCCGTGCTTGTACGTTGTACTGTGCCTGGAGTTGCCGGGCCATAACAGGAGCTTCCCGAACGTCCGCCAGTTTAATGTGGATATCGGTGATATAATTGGAGGCTTCTCCCATAATCCGCTGGGCGTTCTGCAGGGTTGTCAGGCTTTGGGTATTGTCGATATCGGCCAAACCGCTCTGGTATATTCCCACAATTCGGAGGGGAAAAACAGTCCCCTCAGGAGTACTCACCTGAACCCGGTCCCCCATCTGCAACGACATTTTCTCCGCCAGGCCGATGCCCAGGATTACCCCATTGTCTGAACTCGCCAGCGCCCGGGCACTGCCTTGTACGATATAGTCGCCCAGATTGGAAATCCGCTCTTCTTCCAGGATATCCATCCCCACCAGCACACCGCCCAGGTTTAGGGCTCCGGAGAGGTAAAAAATCTGAGCTCTGACCTGGGGGGTTACCCCGACGACATCCTCCCGGGATTTCAGGTTTTTTAAGATGGGTGGGGCATTGTGGATTTTCAGTTGTCCCTTCCGGGGTTTTACGGAGCGGATTTGGAGCAGATCCGAATGGAAAGGCGTATACCGGTTTACAGGCTGAACCTCGCTGGGTTGTACCTCATTGTATAAATGGATGTGGGGGGTTTGATTGAGGATCAGGTCATCGAGCATTCCATTGAGCCCGGTCATAAAACTAACCAGTGTAATGTAGGCGCCTATTCCAAAAGTGACTCCCAGGGCTGCCGTGATTGTGGATTTCATCTTCGTCAGCAAATGAGTTCGTGCAATACTCAGGATAAGCGGCCATTGTTTCATTGTTGGGGCCTTAAGAGTTTTGTGTCAGCCTCGATCCCCTCCCGGATTTCAATCCGGTCCAGGGTTTCTATCCCGGTGACTACCTTGCGCATTCCCTGAGTCGTACGTACGCTATCCCGCCCAACCAGATAGTCTTTGGGGATGGTCAGTACATTTTCCCTCTGGGCGATGATGATATTGGCCTCCCCCGAAAGACCTGGATAAAGGATATCCGGAGCCTTTTCAAACCGGACCTCAACGGTAAAGGTCTGGGAGCGTTCATCTTTCTGAGGGTATATTTTTGTGACGCGGGTTTCAAAAACGGTCTCCGGGTAGGCGTCCAGGGTGACCAGGGCGAGTTGTCCTTCCTGTATCTGTACAATATCAATTTCATCGACGAGTAATTCAGCGAGAAACACATCCGGGCTGCCCAGGAGGGCGAGGGGTTCATTGGGAAGTACCCCTTCTCCCGGTTCTTTGTATAAGGCGTAGACCTTACCCTTAATCGTACTTCGAAGGGTGTAGTCTGAAGTTTTCACGACACTGGACTGATAGGTATTCTGCGCCTGTATCATCTGGGATTTGAGATCTTTCTGAAGGCGTGCGTATTCGCTGCGCAAACGTTGCAAAAGGTTTCGGGAGCGTTCGTAGGCCAGTTTTCGGTTCTCAAAGTCAGCAAGGGAACCGATTTGCTGAGACCATAGTTTTTCCTGTCGCCTGAAATTAATCGAATCGTCCCGGAAGTTTAATTCTGCAGTTTTTATTTGTACCTCCAAATCCTTTAAGGGAGTGGAGGCCCCCGAGTAATTTTGACGGGCCAATTCCATTTGCAGTCGGGCGTTCTCTGTGCTCAGGCGGGGCGTCGCGTCCGTCAGG
>CAZEQO010000154.1:4383-6290 GCA_964514365.1 uncultured Robiginitalea sp.
CCTCGACCAGATGTTTCTCTAAAATCCCACTTACAGAGGCGTACACCCGGTACATACTATCCGGCCAAACGGTTACAGAAGCGTACACCGAGGCGGTAATATTGCCTTTTTCGGGTAATATCGGTTCTTCTTTGGAGCCACAGGAAGTGAATAAAATGACCAGCAGTCCTATGGGAAGGATTTTTAGAAAATCTGTTTTGGGGCGGGTTAATTTAGGGGTATGTAGCCTGATGCCGGTAAAAGGGGGCTCATTACCTGCTCCCGGCCGGAAGGATGTGAGTATCCGTAAGCACCACTCGCATATTGGGATCATACAAATAGTTTAAAGACCCGGCCTGAGCCATGAGTTCCTGCCGGTTCTACAACAACGGTTCGAGCTCCTGAAGGAGGGTGTGTTTTGGCAATACCCCGGATTTTCTCCAGCGAATTTCCCCTTCCTTAAAGAGTATCATTGTGGGTACCCCGCGAACCTGATATCGCCCCGCGATGGCAGCATTGCTGTCTACATCGATTTTAAGGATTTTGATCCGATCCCCCAACACTGTTTTAACCTCTTTGAGAATCGGGGAGAGCATTTTGCAGGGCCCACACCAGTCTGCATAAAAATCAATTAGAACAGGTGTTTCAGATTGAATAAGGGTATTGAAAGAACCTTTCATCGGTCGTTATCTATAGCATTAATTAGTCCTTATGGAATTCGCCAAAAACCCTTGCTTTTGCTTTCTGCAATTTCAGTTTCAGGGTTTCTAAATCAAAGATTTTTTGGGCTTTGAAAAAGAGTAATGGCTTATTTCATGTTTCAAGAATGTATTCATATAAAAGTAATCATTCCCTTTGGGATATGACAATGATGTAAATCATATAGCCCCCCCGGGGCTTTTTGTATCTTTAAAAAGATCGTAAAATATATGGCTATGGAGTATCGAATTGCTATTCCTACAGATTTTTCTAAAAATGCAGATAAGGCTGCCCGTTTCGCTCTGGAATTATTTTCAGGCCAGGCTTGTCGGTTTTATCTTACCCATACCTACACCCCGGCATTCTTCAGAGCTGAATATTTGCTCCACAGTCCCGGTCAGATAGGTCTCGGGGATATGTATCAGGAACGGGTGATGAAAAAACTAAAAAAACATAAAAAGACCCTACTTAAGCATGCGGGCCAGGAGCATGAAATTATTCCCCATGCCGCGTTTAACTCCCTGGCTGAAGAACTTGAGGATATGGGTAAAAAGGAGACGCTGGATTTGATTATTATGGGTACCCAGGGCGCTACAGGCGCTCGTGAAGTGTTGTTTGGCACGCATGCGGTGCAGGTCCTGCATAAGGCGAGTTGCCCCGTTCTGGTAGTCCCTGAGGGAGCTGAGGTAGGAGCCCTTGAAAATCTCCTTTTTCCGACAGATTTTAAACCGGATTACGAGAAATTATCCCTAAAATTCCTTAAATATTTGCTGGGAAAACCCGAGGTAATTTTGCACGTATTGCATGCGTATACCCCGGCTGACAGGGAACCTGAGCGCGAAAGGGGCAGAGCGCAACTTAAGGAATTGCTCGGTGGATATACCTGGGAGATGACTGAAACCGCCGAAGGGGATATTATCGAGGCCATCAATCGTTTTGCCCGGGACACCCCGATACAGTTGTTGCTATTGGTCCGGAATACGCATACGTTTCTTGAAAATTTACTCGTAACCCCAGTTATTGACCAAATAGGGTTGCATACCCGGATTCCGTTTCTGGTGATTCCCCCGGAAAGGGATTGAAAAACACAGAAATACATTTAAATCGTGTATACTTTTAAAAAGCATTATTATGAAGCAGATCGGTATTTGGATGGACAAAAAAGAGGCCTTTGTGGTATCGGTAAACCAGGGAGAGACCACAATGCAGACCGTGCCTTCAGATCTGGA
>CAZEQO010000155.1:0-5433 GCA_964514365.1 uncultured Robiginitalea sp.
AGGCGGACGACTCACGTATCCTCCAGGAACGCATCGTGCCCCGCCCAAAGCCGCCTCAGGGCTTGCCCTGATTCTTCAGTTCAGCCCGGCGCATGGGCATACCATCAATTAACGTCCAAAGCTCCTCCAGGGGCACCGCCGAGGTCGAACGGTACTTTACGCCCCCATCAAGACCAATTAATTCCAAGCCAAAACCCTTCTCCAGGTTTTGGCTTGCTTCCCGCAAGGGAACGTCATCCTGCCAGCTCTCTCCAGGCAACCCGCGGGATACCTGTTGATCCATAATAGTATATATTACAAGTTTACGTGCGCCAACCGCTTTTTCCTCCTTACGGAGGGCTTCCTCCATTTTTTGGTACTGCGGGTGCATCAGGCTATCTGTATAAAGCAGAAGTACCCGGTTTTGCCATCTCAGCGGCCGCAGGTCCTGAGCGCGCCCAAAACCCGAAAAAAGAAAACTGAGTACCATACATACGAAAACATAACGCATATCCTAAAAATACAAAGGAAGTTTGAAATACAAGATCGCCCCAGGCCGTTCAAAGGAAAAACTTTCAACGCTCTTAAACTCCGGAAAAGTTGGGCGCGCTAAAGGCACTGAAAACAACTTCTCCTATATAAACCTGGCGCTTTTAGTAACCTGTATGCGAATTTTGGAAGATTCCCTTAAGGGGAATATCAGAGATGATGCTAAAGACTATTTTGGATCCAATAAAAAACAGAAACTCCAAACAGTCTTTCAGCCCGTATTCCTACCAGGAGTAAAGAAGGAACAGCAGCAAACAAACTCCTACAAAAAGAGCCTTATAAATAATGTTAAGACGACAAGTTGCCATGATGCAAATCTCTTTTAATGTGAAACGATAAATGTGGGGTTCTAGTATATAGACGCCCTGCATATCAAATTGTTACAAAATAGAAGCCTAAAATTTATCTCCCACCCGTTCGGGAGGTTCCCAAATCCAAATAATCGTAGATTTCAGAGCTCGTCTTTTGTATCTACTTTAAGGACCGGAACCCGAACGACTTCTACGGTCGTAGAGGCCAGAACAACCCTACCTTCCGTATTGGCGATAGCCTTTAAAATTAATTCATTCAATAAATGCTTTGTATGACGTCTTTTTTTGTAATCCACGATATAACGCAGGTTTAGGCGAACCCAGTTGTCTGTCAGCGTAATGGCCAGGGTAGGCTCGACCACCGCATCCTCTATGTAATAGCGGGCGACAACCGACTTCCACTTTTCAACAGATTCCCTCACGAAATCCGAGAGTTGGGCAGCAGCGATCTCCAAAACAATTCTCTTAGCCTCCTCTATTTCAGACCCATAACGTATTGGAAGATCGAACTCATCCCAGATAAAGGGAAAATCCCGGGAGTAATTGTAAACAGGACCCCGAAAAACGAAAGCATTACTGAGTTTAACGATTCGGCCACTGTAGTTGTCCGAGCTTACCCATTGACCGATCTCCATCATGGAGGTATACATGCTGTCTATGTCTATGACGTCCCCTTTGATGCCTGCGATTTCAATCCGGTCTCCGGGTTGGTATACCTTAACAAGAAAAATGTACACAGAACCGGCAATACTCAGGATTAATTCCTGAAGGGTGATCGTAATCCCCGCTGTGAATAACCCTATAGCCAGGGCCATATCCTTGATGTTACCCGTAAAATAAGTAATTGTAACAATAATCAGCAGCAGATACCCGAACACCTCAATAATTTTCTGAGACCTGTAACGGATATTGTTATTCCCGGTTTTTCTGCGGATAATACGCTTGAGATATTGGGTAAGCGTGAATACCACCACGACCCATAGAAGATACTTTAAAATGGTTTCAATAATGGGATGCGCCCCCAACCATTCCCGCATAAACTCAAGCGACTCCATAATGAAATGTTGTTTTACCCATTGGGCGTTAGGCGAAAAGTAACATTAATGTTCAAGTCCCGAAATGAGTTACATCAGTTGTGGAGAAGGCAGGACGGAAGGACATAGGCAACCGCTGGTCCGAACCTCTAAAGTTTCCCCATCGAAAGCGTTGCATTTTCAAATTACCCTGTTGCGCCTTTCTGTATTTGTTTTTCAAAAAGGTTGTGAATCAGCAACATCAGCAGCCCAAAGAAGATGGCCGTAACAATAAGGATGGTATTCAAAGCTCCTTCTACGGAAAAGGACAACCGAATCAGGATGGTGGAGATTACAAAACCGGAATTGCGGATCACTTTGTGGAACTGGTCTGAATAATAAAAGGATGCGAGCAGGAGAATAACATCCACCACAATGAGAATTGTAAAAAACTCATCAAAAAACACATTATTAATGTTCTTAAAGGATATACCGGATGTTTCAGTGAGACCCATAGCAGTTAAACCCCACAGTGTAAAAAAGTACACCGCGGTAACCAAAAGGACCGGAACCAATAAGGTGGCCACAGCCTTTTTCAGATCGATAAAGCGCTGTATGTTGGTAACCCCGCCTGTATCCGTTGTCAATAATTGCCGTCGTTTGAGGCTTTGAACATAGAAGAGGTAAATAAGGAAAAACAAAACCACCGAGGCGACCAGGTCATAGGTAAATTGCAGGTCGTCCTGGAGTTCAAACCAGTTGGAGGAAAGTTTCAGATTGGCCAGGTCCTTGAATAAACGACGTATTATAATAAGGGTGATGATCTCATATTGTTTGCCGATATAGGTGGTAATAGACTTGGGCAGGTAATAGATCAGCAGGTAAACCTCATAGATCAGGATGAAGGAAAATGGGGTGTAAATTGCCGCAATTGGGTTATCCAGAAGTTCAGACCGGGAGGTGAGCCAGCCGGCATCGACCATAAATATCAACCCGAGATGTGCCAGGAAACTGAAAATAGCAATGGCCAGGATGACTTTTTCAGTTTGCTTTTTGGTGCGCTCTGAGAGCAGGATGCCAAAAAAGTATTCAAAAGGTTTCACAAGGGTCAAAAATTGGCATTGGGATCAGCTTCATTCCTCAGTACTGAAAGAATGCCCCAATGTATTGTCCCCTAAAAATACTGAGGATACCTTAAGAATTGCCCATACCGGGTAAAAATATTTTAATACCCTGAGATACTCTTCTCGCTTACTAAATAAGGAGCCCCAGGAGTTCTTTCATCAATTTTGCCCCTACCTCGGAAGTCATTCCATCCAGGTCCCGGAGGGGATTATACTCCACAAGATCTGCACCCACCACCTCACCGTCGATACCCTGAAGCAGTGTAAGAACCTCCCGGGGCGTCAGCCCTCCGGCTTCCCTGTGGGAAACCCCGGGTGCATACCCCGGGTCCAGTGCATCTATATCGAGGGAAACATAGACGGGATTGGAAAATTTCAGCGGAAGCTCCGGTAGCCCTGCAGGCATCGTATGCATCTCGACGTTAAATCTTTCGGCTTGTGCTTCCTGATGCGGATTGAGGGTGCGAATCCCTACCTGGACCAGGCGCTGCGCCAGGCCATCCTCCATGATTCGGGCAAAAGGACAGGCATGGGAATAAGGGTCCTCTTCGTAGTCCTGATATAAATCCGGGTGGGCGTCGATTTGTAAAATGTCCAACTTGCCATACTTTTCTGCATAGGCCTTTACAGTCGGATAGGTAATGCTGTGATCCCCACCCAGGGTAAAAAGTTTCCGTTTGCGGGTCAGATGCTCCCGGGTCAGGGCTTCTATATCAAAATAGTTCTGGATCTCGAAGTCTCCCAGATCCCAGGTTTCCCAGGTGTTGAGGTCGGTTATGTTCTCAGAATACAAATTCATCATCCCGGAGCGGAGGACGTCCCGTATCAGGGCAGGAGCGCCTGCGGGCCCTCGTAAATAGGATGATCCTGAATCATAGCAAATACCCCTTATGCCTACTGCTTCCATTTATTGCTGACTTTGAACCTGTGTATTAATGATCTCCAGGATGGAGTCGATTAATTCAACTCCGGAATTCATATACTCGATACTACCCGAGTAATTTGAACGATTCAAAACCATTATATTCCTCAAATTATCCGAAGCAATGAAGGCCCTTTCATCCTGCAGTATCAGATACTTTTTAAATTCAAAATCGACAACTCCACTTCTCATTATAGGCAGCCAGTCATCCTCAAAAGACATTTTCAAATCTTCGTTGGCATTGGTGATGATCTTCGCCTGGTCGTCGTAATAAGTACCCAGCATAAAGCGCAATTCTTTATGGGTCACCAGGTCCAGGCCTTTGGATTTCAAAACCTCATAGGCATTGGTAAGGGGCAGAAACCGATCGAACTGCACAATGTTTCCCAACCAGAATTTTAAACTGTCCGAGGATTCATTGTTCTGGTGTAGTGCCAGTATTTTCCGCGAGGCGTAGACAGCGCGATTCGCGTTGGCAATTATTTCGCTTAAGGCGGCTTTGTCCTTTTTCAGGTTTTCGCTGATCTGCACGAGGATTTCCATTTCCAACTCCCGCTCTTTCATGTCTTCACTCCAGTTATTAATCCCCAGGGCAATAAGGATCCCAATCACAACCAATACGATCTCTCCTAAGGCATACCCCAGATATTTTGTTGAATCATTTTTCATGTAGCGTTTTTTCCGGATTTTTCGGAGGAAGGAGAACATAGTTTCATACAGGTTTTTAGGTTATTGGGTTGCAGGGTTATTGAGGGCAAATAACAAACTTCTCGTGGAAGGCTTCACAAGATTGAAAATTCTGTTTCACTCTGAAGAGCTTGTCATAAAGGTGCGAATGTCCCGGGCGAGTTTTTGGTAATCCTCATGATGGGTATACATCATATGTCCGGCCTCGTAATAGGTCATCTGAATTTTGTCCGTCTCGATCCCATTCCGGGCATAGGTGTACTCGGCATCAAAAAATGGGCAAATCAGGTCGTAATAACCGTTGGCGACCAGTACCCGCATCTCTGGATTTCGGCGCATGGTCTCACCCAGTTGGGGCGCCACATTGACGTGTTCGGGTTCCCAATAGCTGCCCTCGGGTACCGGGCGCCAATTCCATTTACCACCTATGGCACTATTGGAGGTCAGGTAGGGTCGGTCCATTTTTACCTGCAGCTCCGTCCTCAGATAATGGTTGAGGGCCGCTGTATACGCCCCGCTGATCTGATAACTGGCGGGATCTCCCAGATGGGGACCATCGGAGAAGGCATCGATTTCCTCACCAGTAAAACGCCCGTCCAGCCGGCCCAGGGCGACTCCTTTATCCCTGAGCAATTCCTTTTGAAACCGGGGCATCAGCACCCGTAGATCCGACTCCAGAAGATACTCCGCATCCAGGCCCGTGAACCGGGCCATTTCCCGGGCAACCGCCTCTTTTTCAGAGGCCGGCAAAAGTGAACCTTTGTACAGGGCCGGGATGTATGTGTTATAGGTAAACTCCCTGCATTCCTCCACAAAAGCCTCGAGGGTCATCCCCTGACCCGCCTTTT
>CAZEQO010000155.1:5443-6268 GCA_964514365.1 uncultured Robiginitalea sp.
CGGTTGCCGACATACTGGGTAAATAGGTGATATATGAAGTGATATTATAATGAGTTGAAGTAGAACCCCCGTAATCCAAAGCCTGAGAAATCAAAATCAGGCCATTCAGCGCCATATTCTGCCCTCCGCCTTCCAGTTTCCGGGCCACGGCTACGGCCCGCGTCGTCCCAAAACTTTCCCCCGCGATATATTTTGGGGACATCCATCGGTTGTTATCCGTTATCCAGTCCCTTATAAATTGGGCAATAGAACTTGCGTCCTCGGTCAGGCCCCAGAAATCCTCCAATTTACCGTTGCCGATGACACGGCTGTAACCCGTGCCTACCGGGTCTATAAATACCAAATCCGTAACGTCCAGCAGGCCTTCGCTATTAGCCTTCAGGGCATAGGGTGCGGCACCATCATCGCGAGTGGCATCCGAATCCACTTCTACCAATTGAGGGCCAAAGAGCCCCATATGGAGCCATACAGAAGCCGACCCGGGGCCGCCGTTAAAAACAAAAGTTACGGGCCGGCCGGCCGGGTTTCCCATTTCACTTGCCGTATAGGCCACAGACCAAACGGACGCCACGGGTTCCCCTTCCAAATTTTTCAAATACCTTTCAGAAGCGGTCGCCCGATAGGCTATTTTACGATTTCCATTCTGGATCTGGTGTTCCGTGATAAATGCCTTGGGCTCGGGAATAGGCAGTGTATCTTCCTTCACAGAGGGTGCCTGCTGCCCCATTGCGACAGGCATGAATAAACTGATCATTAGGAAACATAGAAACTTGAAGGGTTGAAAAGGAAATTTGGCGATCATATTTTAGTTTTAATGCGTTTAAG
>CAZEQO010000156.1:0-6202 GCA_964514365.1 uncultured Robiginitalea sp.
CCGACCTCGTCATCTGCCGCGCGGGTGCGACGACGGTTGCCGAACTGGCGGCGGCTGGGAAGGCGGCCGTGCTGGTGCCTTATCCCCGTGCCGTCCGGCGTTGCGGCTGATGCCGTTGACCACGCTGCGGCGGATATCGAGCGCGCGATACGGCGCGGGGATTACGAGGCGGCTGAACAAATTCGGGAGGAGTTGCTGCCATTTACCGACCTGCCCCTGTATCACGCCTCCGGATTCAGTCACCCAAGGATGCTTATCTATACCGATGCGGACCCGGAATTTCCGTCGGTAGCTACCTGGGGCCTTGTCCCCCATTGGGTGAAGGACAAAAGGCAGGCTATGGGCCTTTGGAATAAAACACTGAACGCCCGGGGGGAAACCATCTTTGAAAAGCCTTCCTTCAGGATGGCGGCAAAAAACAACCGCTGCCTCATTTATATAGACGGCTTCTATGAGCATCACCACCATAAAAGCAAAACGTATCCTTATTTTATCTACAGGAAGGACGGAAATCCCATGGTTCTTGCGGGACTGTATAACGACTGGGTGGACCCTGAAACCGGTGAGTTGCTGACAACCTTCAGTATTGTAACCACGAAAGGTAATCCGCTTATGGCCCGAATCCATAACAATCCTAAACTCGCGGGTCCCCGAATGCCGCTGATACTCCCGGAGGAAATCGCAGACCGCTGGTTGGATCCTCTAAGGGATACCCTGGATCAGAAAGCCCTGCAGGAACTGATCCACTCGTATCCGGAAGAAGCCCTGGACGCCCATACCGTGGCAAAACTCCGCGGGAAATCCTATGCCGGAAACATTCCCGAAATCAGTGAGAGAATCGAGTACGCCGAACTGGAGTGAAAAGTAAAGCCAAAGGAATCAATATCCTTCAGGCCGTAATCCGGGAACCTTTTCTGATCCGTATATAAAATAGCCCGGGGATGTCCGGGCGGTTATTAATACACCAAAGATCAATTTATGAAAAACACCTACTGGGTTTCAGCACTCCTCCTTTCTATTGGTTTAGTAGTCGCAGGGTATTTCATAGGAAACCTACAAGTAAATGCTAAAAAATACGACAGGTATGTGACGGTAAAAGGCTTGTCTGAGCGGGAAGTGGCCGCGGACCTTGCTGTCTGGCCTATCAATATCACACTGACAGGAAATGACCTGGAGGAGCTCAGGGGGCGGATTGAGGCACAAAACCAGACGGTAAGCACTTTTTTTAGCCAGCAGGGTTTTAGTGCGGAGGAGATGACACGCGGTCCGGTGAATATTAATGACGTCCAGGCGAACCCTTATAATTCCGGGGCCATAAACAACAGGTACCGCTATATGGCCAAATCCGAAATTACCTTGCGCACAACCGATGTCCCCAAGTTACAAACCGCATTGACCGAATCCCTGAACCTGCTCTCCAGGGGAATTCTTATGGGGTCTAAAAACGAATGGGAGCCCATAGAATATATCTTTACAGGTCTGAATACCCTAAAACCGGAAATGATTGAGGAAGCGACAAAAAATGCCCGGGAAGTGGCCGAGAAATTTGCACGCGATTCAAATTCAGAAGTAGGTCAGATTCGTGTAGCCCGGCAGGGGCTCTTCTCAATTACCAACCGGGATGCCAATACCCCTCAAATCAAGAAGGTCCGGGTGGTTACTACCATCGATTTTCAGCTTGAAGATTAAACCTTCTCCCCCCGGGTGAGTTCTGTAAAAAGGTTTTCGAGGTTTTTTGTCTTGCGACTCAGTTGCAGGGTCTTGAGTTGATTATCATGGGCAAAATCAAATACCACCCCCCGCATGTCTTTTGAAGTCGTAAAACTCAATTCATATACAAACCCTCCCGTATTTTTAACCGTATCCACATGGGGGAGTCGTTCGAGCAGTACCTCTTCCACCCGATAATCAAATTCTACTTCTACGATCTGGGTTTCGTCTTTTCTAAGTTCATCCATAGTGGCATCAGCTACCAGTGCCCCGTGGTCGATGATCAGTACCCGGTCGCAAACGGCTTCAACTTCTTTCATGATATGTGTCGAAAGCAAGATGGTTTTTTCCTTTCCGGCTTCACGAATCAGTTTCCGGATTTCCAGAAGTTGATTCGGGTCAAGCCCCGTGGTAGGTTCATCGAGGATAAGGACTTCAGGTTCATGAATGAGGGCCGCGGCAAGTCCTACCCGCTGCCTGTAACCTTTGGAGAGTTGCCCGATTTTTTTATGGACTTCCGGCCCGAGGCCCGTTTGGTCGATTACCGCCTGAATCCTGCTTCGCGACACCCCGTATACCGACCTGCAGAACTCCAGGTACTCCTTTATATAAAGTTCCAGGTACATGGGATTGTGTTCGGGTAAATATCCCACACTCCGCTGTACATCCTTAGGGTGGGAACGGACGTCAAAACCATTCACCTCAGCCATACCTGTATCCGCTTTGTGATTGGTCGTGAGTATTTTCATCAAAGTGGATTTTCCCGCTCCGTTAGGCCCGAGAAAGCCCACTACTTCTCCTTTTCGAGTTGAAAAACTGACGTCATCCAACGCGAGTTGGGAGCCAAAGCGCTTACTTATATGGGAGACCTTAATCGACATGTATGGCGTATTTTATTGTAAAAGTAAACAATGATGAATTAGAAGCTTTAAAAAACAGAGATCTCCCATGCCGTTCGAATTGGGTTTGAACAGATTTTGCGCGATCCTAACAATATATACCGCTCACCGCACTGCATTATTTACAGTAAAGCGTGCATTTTGCCATAAATTATTCAGCATAGGAGGTGAAAT
Source organism: uncultured Robiginitalea sp. (assembly GCA_964514365.1). GTDB lineage: Bacteria > Bacteroidota > Bacteroidia > Flavobacteriales > Flavobacteriaceae > Robiginitalea. The sequence continues at coordinate 2,784 of CAZEQO010000156.1, forward strand.
CTGAAAAAATCCTAAAAAAATGGGACGCCCCATGGCGGTTGCAAATTAATGGCTACTTTAGCCACAGATAGTGAAAACAATGACTTCTACGTATTTCTGGACCGGGTTTTATTTCTACTTCTTTTATGGAAGAGGACAGGGACCGTTGTAGACTACGCAGAGAGTTTGTAAGATAGGGTCCCGTTTTAACGGGATTTTTTTTTGTACATAAAACAGTTCATAAATGGTGCCAGTTCGTGTGGCAATTCAGGGAATAAAGGGTTCGAACCACCACCAGGTTGCAGACGATTTTTTTAAATCTGATGTGGAATTGGTGGAATGCCTGTCGTTCCACGCCCTTGTGGATGCACTTCTGGCCGGAAAGGCCGACAAGGGGATTATGGCTATTGAAAATTCGATAGCAGGGTCCATCATCCCCAATTATGCCCTGGTGTGCGAAAATCATTTGCATATCATCGGAGAGCACTATTTGAATATCCATCACCATCTGATGGCCCTTCCCGGTCAGGAGATATCGGATATCAGCGAGGTGCGAAGCCACCCGATGGCCTTGTTGCAATGCAGGGAATATCTTAAAACCCAACCCCATATCAAAATGGTAGAAGATGTGGATACGGCGGAAACGGCCCAAAAGATTCACCAGAGGCAATTAAAGGGCATCGCAGCCATTGCCCCCCAGGTGGCTGCCACCCTCTATGGTCTTGACATCCTGGCCCGGGATATTCAGACCATTCCAAACAACGCCACACGTTTTATTGTGGTAAAAACCACCAACAAAGTCCTGCCCCGGGAAGAGATTGATAAAGCCTCCCTGCGGTTTATTACGGATCATAAAAGGGGCAGTCTGGCAACCGTATTGAACGTCATGAGCGATTGCAACCTGAACCTTACCAAGATTCAATCCCTGCCGGTTATCGAAACCCCCTGGAAGTACTCCTTCTTTGTCGACGTGACTTTTGAGCACTATTCCGATTTTGAGAAGGCAAAATCCCTGATTTCTATTTTGACGGAGGATTTTCAACTCCTGGGCGAATATAAAAACGCACGCATATGATACAGATTGCTGAAAGGTTACAAGAGGTTCAGGAATATTACTTCTCCAGAAAGTTGCGGGAAGTACGCGGGCTTAAGGAGGCTGGACATCCCATTCTCAATATGGGTATTGGAAGCCCGGACCTGCCTCCTTCTCCGGAAGTACTGCAAACGCTGACGGATTCCCTGAAGGATTCCGGCGCGCATCAGTATCAAAGCTATCAGGGCCTTCCGGAGCTCCGACAGACCATTGCGGATTTCTACCAAAAGAAATTCGGGGTAGGATTGGACGCCCAAACAGAAGTATTGCCGCTGATGGGATCAAAGGAAGGGATCATGCATATCAGTATGGCTTTTCTGAACCCCGGAGATCGGGTCTTGATTCCCGACCCGGGCTATCCCACCTATGGGTCGGTAACCCGGTTGGTGGGAGCAGAGGCAATTCCCTATGCCCTTACCGAGTCAAATAACTGGTTCCCGGATCTGGCAGCCCTGGAGGCGGGGGGATTGAACGGGGTCAAACTGATGTGGGTGAGCTATCCACATATGCCCACCGGTGCAATAGCCACGCGCGAGCAGCTACTTGAACTGGTTCGCTTTGCGAGAAGAAACAAGATCCTCCTGGTCAATGACAACCCTTATAGTTTTGTGCTGAGTCGCCGCCCCCTGAGTATTCTTGAAATCCCCGACGGAGAGGGATATGTACTGGAGCTGAATTCGCTCAGTAAGACTTTTAACCTCGCGGGCTGGCGTGTGGGGATGCTCCTCGGCAATGCCGATCTACTTCAAGCCGTACTCAAAGTGAAGAGCAATATGGATTCCGGGATGTTCTATGGAATTCAGAAGGGCGCCATAGCGGCCCTTAGAAGTGGATCTGAATGGTTCGATGCCCTGGATGAAACCTACAGGGTGCGCAGGGCAGGTGTCTTCCAGGTTGCCGACCGCCTGGGCTGCAGCTACGACCCGAGAGCAGTAGGGATGTTTGTCTGGGCGCGTTTACCGGAAGGCAGTCCGGATTCTGAAACCTACGTGGATCAATTATTATATGAGAAACACATCTTTGTCGCACCAGGTACTGTATTTGGCCCGCAGGGGCAGGGCTATATTCGGTTTTCGCTCTGCGTACCCCAGGAACAAATCCGCGAAGCCCTCAAGCGCCTCGAACCCGTTCGGGCAATGGACAACCTGACTAAAGAAACAGAAGGATGAAAGCAGTAATTATAGGAGTCGGACTCATAGGAGGGTCATTTGCCAGGGATTTGAGACACGCTGTTCCCGGGGTCGAAATTGTCGGAGCAGACCACAATGAAACCCATCTCGATACGGCCATAACCCTGGGCCTGGTCGACCGGGCCTTGGAGGACGGGGATCTGGAGGCAGCGGATTTGGTCTTACTCAGTATACCCGTCAACAGTCTTTTGCAGGAATTGCCAAGGGTCCTGGATGCGGTCGGGGAGGACACCCTTGTTCTGGATGCGGGATCTACAAAGGCTGAAATTTGTCGCTCTGTTTCCACACATAACCAAAGACGTAATTACCTGGCCTGCCACCCAATCGCGGGAACGGAATTTACGGGGCCGCAAGCTGCTGTTTCAGGTCTTTTCGAAGGAAAAACAAATATCATTTGCGAAGTGGAACAAACCGCCTTTCGGATACAGGAACGGGCCCTGGACCTCTTTGGGAAGATGGGGATGCGCATACGGTATATGAATCCCGAAGCCCACGACCGGCATATTGCCTATGTTTCACACCTTTCGCACATCAGTGCCTTTATGCTGGGTAAAACAGTGATTGAAAAAGAGCGGAATGAAAGGGATATCTTTGACCTCGCCGGGAGTGGTTTTGAATCCACGGTCAGGCTCGCCAAGAGTTCCCCGGCTATGTGGACCCCTATTTTTGAACAGAACCGGGAAAATGTCCTGGAGACCCTGGACGAATACATTACCAACCTGCAAGGTTTTCGAAACCTGCTCGACACCGCGGATTACAAAGGTGTTTTCAGAGAAATGGACGAAACCAACCGGATTGGGGAAATATTAAATGGAATTCCAACGCCAAAAAACTAAAGAACAAGATGGAAAATACGATTGCTTTCCGCACGTGGTTAGACGATTTGAAGTTAACGCACCCCCTGGTGATTGCCGGTCCCTGTAGTGCGGAGACAGAAGAGCAGGTTATGGGTATTGCCCATGCGCTTAAGGATACGGATGTAAACTACTATCGCGCCGGAATATGGAAGCCTCGGACGCGTCCCGGGAATTTTGAAGGGGTCGGAGCCATTGGTTTAAAATGGCTGCAGCGGGTAAAGGAAGAAACCGGTTTAAAAACCGCTACGGAAGTAGCAAATAAGGCCCATGTGGACCTCGCCCTGGAACATGACATCGACC
>CAZEQO010000157.1:0-6193 GCA_964514365.1 uncultured Robiginitalea sp.
GCCCTCCTCTGAAAGCTGTTCATCGGGCGGTCGCTCGGAAATCGGGGGTCGAAGTCGGCGAGCAAAGCACCTGCGGGGCCGTGTCGGCACTTGATGGCTGAACTTGCGTTGCCGGCCCCAGGATTCCGCCTGCCGTCGTCACGCTCCGAAATTCTCCAATCCTCCGGATCGATCGTGGATCGCCGCACCTACACCTTCCTCGTCGCATCGGCGGCGTTTCTTTTTTTCTACCTTTCGCTTCGCGCGATGGTTGCCCCGCAGGTTCAGCAACAAGCTGACAACCAGCCTGCGGCGGAACAGCCCGTTGACGCGGGTCAGGAAGCTCCGCTCGCGGCGGGTGCTGCCGCCGTCTACCTGGATGACGAGTGGACCACGCTGCCGGTTTACGAACGCAATGAATTGCCCTTTCGCTCTGAAGTAACCAGCGAGTTTTTAGGCGAAGAGGTCGGGGTTATGCACGCCTGCGGGCACGATACGCATACTGCGATCCTTATGGGCGTAGCCGAGGTACTTTCCAAAAACACGGACAAAATCAGGGGGACTGTGAAATTTATTTTTCAGCCCGCGGAAGAGGGTCCGCCACCCGGGGAAGAAGGTGGGGCATTGCTCATGGTGAAAGAAGGGGTGCTGAAATCCCCGGATGTGGATGCCATTTTCGGGCTTCATATCAATTCCCAGACGCCTGCAGGAGTTATCCGGTATAAATCCGGAGGCACCATGGCGGCTGCCCAGAGTTTTACAATTAAGGTTAAGGGAAAGCAGAGTCACGGCTCACAACCCTGGTCGGGAGTAGACCCCATACTCATCAGCGCTAAAATCATCGACGGTTTGCAGACCATCATCAGCAGGGAGGCCCAGCTGACCAATGAAGCTGCCGTGATCACGGTGGGCAAGATAAAAAGTGGTGTACGCTTTAATATCATTCCCGAGGATGCTGAAATGATTGGTACAATCCGCACCCTGGACTATGGAATGAAAGACCTTATCAATCGCAGGATGATGGAAATGGTCCCGGACATCGCCAAAGCCTACGGAGGGGAAGCCATTGTCGAAATTAAGGATGCCACCGATATTACGTACAATGACCCCGACCTGGTCAGCACCATGCTCCCCACCCTGAATCGGGTGGCGGGAACGGCTAATGTTCAGACTCAAAAGGCTGTGACGGGCGCGGAGGATTTTTCCTATTTTCAAAAAGAAGTCCCGGGTTTTTTCTTTTTCCTGGGCGGGATGACCCCCGGGAACGAGGAACCTTTCCCCCATCACACCCCGGATTTCCGAATTGATGAATCGGGTCTGATCCTTGGGGTAAAGGCGCTTACAGAGCTCAGCCTGGATTATCTCAAGGAAGGTTAAACCACAATGGACCGAGGCCTGGAAAAATTCACTGGTTAATTATCCGGGAAGGTGTGTATCTTTGCGATCTAATTTTTAAGGCTTATGAAAATCGTTACCCGTACTATTTCGCGTATTTCCTTCTCGCTGTTGGTATTCCTGCTCGTTGGCCCGTTGGCCATGGCTCAGCGAAAATCAGACCTTATTGAGGAAATAGACAGTCTGCGTTCACAGGTCAGGCAATTGGAAAGGTCGGTTTCAGAAGCCCAGGCAAGTGATAAGGCCGCCCAGGCCAAAGCTGCATCCTACGAAGCTCAGGTCACCGAATTAAAAGATGCCAATGCAACGCTGATGGCGAACCTGGGGAGCTTTGCCAATGTCTCCAATAAAAAAGAAGACGCACTTTCAAAAGCGCTCGAGTCTCTCAACGCGAAAGAAAGGCAACTTAAAGGGATTGAGGACTCTTTCAGCGCGAATGATTCCACGATTATAGTACTGCTCAATGACGCCAAACGTACCCTCGGCCCGGATGCCAAGCTCAAGGTAGCCGCGGGTAGCCTTGTGATTTCCGGAGGCCTTTCGTTACTTTTTGGGAGTGATGACGGAACCGAGTTGACAGCGGAAGGGAGTACCTGGGCAGAGCGCGTAGCCGCGCTTGCCAAGGCGCATCCCAACCTCGGTATTACCGTGGAAGGTTTGTCCATGACTGGAGACATGACCCTGGCTGCCAATCAGGCCACCGCTGTAATGAATGCGCTGCAAGGCACTTACGAAGTTTCGGAATCCCGACTACAGAGTCGTGCACGGGATGGAAATTTCAGCGAAGGTGTAGATATCCTTTTACATCCGAATTACCGCCAGTTCTATCAAATGGTAAAGGACGAGGTAAAGAGATAATCTGCGCAGGAGTACCCGGGTAAACAAACCAAATTTGGGGTGATATCGGGAGGGGTCTGAATACTTTTTGGGCCTATTTTGCGTTTACCCACACAAAACCCTTGAATTCCACTACCGATGAACGGAAACGACATCCTACAACTTTTTGCATACCTCCTGCCCGCTGTGGTCACGGGCGTGGTTGCTTTCTATTTTTTTAAGATGCACACCAAAAATGAGGAAGGCCGACGTCGGTTTATCCTGCATAAAGACAGTCAGAAAAACACCTTACCCATACGCCTGCAGGCCTATGAACGTATGGCGCTCTTCCTGGAGCGGATAGCGATACCCAAATTAGTGGTTCGGGTAGCCCCTGCCTCCTCAGATAAAGGGGATTATGAAAGCCTGCTTATCCGGACCATTGAAAACGAATACGAGCATAACCTTTCCCAGCAGATCTATATGACGGATGAATGCTGGAACGTGATCAAAGCCGCCAAAAATGCTACCATACAGGGGATTCGGAAATCAGCCATGAGCGAGGCCGACAATGCCGATAAATTACGGGAAGATCTTCTCAATGATATGATGGAACGGACGTCACCTTCGGCTACAGCCCTGTCTTATGTAAAAAAGGAAATAGGGGCGCTTTGGTAGCGCTCAGTTTAGCTCCAGTTCACTGCTCTGCTCACTCAGGGATTCCGCAAAGAGATACCCACTTTTCCACCATTTGGTCATTTGATGTTTATCGAACACCAGGGAATTTGTCGTCAGGACGGTTGGGGTGTAGTAAAAATTAATGATCGCATTGTGGTGATTGGCTGTAAATTTTCCGATTTTAATGTTGTGTTCTTCAATCCGATCCAGCATAAAGGCGAACATATTGGTCAGGAGTGAAAACGCATTTCGGGAAGGCATCCGATTCAGGTGGGATATCTCCGTATGGAGAATTATAGCATCTACCACTGTGGCCCCCCGCTTTATCGCCTCTTCAATGGGAACCATACACCCGAGCCCCCCATCTGCATATTCCGAACCCTTTTTTCGAACCAGGCTCATAAAGGGAATATAATTGCAGGAGATCCATATCCACTCGCAAAACGAATCGTAGTCAAAATCATTTATGGATTTGTACTCCACCCGGTTCAGGGAGAGGTTGGAAACGGTAACCACAATATCTATGGGACCATTTTGTAACTCAGCGAATTCGTCTTCAGTGATGGAATTGCGTATAAGGTTAAGCAGGTTTAAGCTCTCCCCAAAAGTCTTCCGCCCTTTTAAAAAGTTTTTAAGCACATTCCGGTGATTGATACCGATAGTAGCAACACCGTATTTGCGTTCAATAGTAAACGGGCAGTTACTGAAAATACTTTCCTGGGTAACCGAGGTATAGATGTTTCGTATTTTGTCTATTTTCTTCAAACCCAGGTGTGAAATCAGCAGACTTCCTGTAGAGGTACCCAACAACAGGTCATAGGAATATTGTTTTTCCTCTATCAGGTACTGTGCTACACCTCCTGCAAAAGCACCCTTACTGCCTCCTCCAGAAATAACCATTGCTCTCATAATGCCGTGATTAACTCATGTAAATATTTATATTTTGCTTTGGGGAATCGCCCGGCCAGTTCCTCCCAATTCGCCGCATCAGGAGTTTGAGCCATCACCTCTTTGAGCATCTCCCTGCTAAATTTGCGAAATTGCCAGCTGTGGTGTTCCGTAGCCTCCATGAGATCCTCTAAATTCTGAACGTCAAGCGCGCCGACCTGTTGCAACATGGCAAACCCATTTTGGCGTATTTCCCACGAATTCCCGGGGGCGGTAGTCTTCCTGAGGGCTTCTAAATACATCCTCTGCTGGTCCGGACTTTTGTACTCCGGGGTCAACACGGCCAACAGCCACCATAACTGTTTCAGGCGGATGTTTTCGAAACTCCCATTGGCAGCGATGCGATCCAGCTGAGCGCTCCGGTTCCCGGGATCGTTAATCCAAAGCCGGAACAAGCTGTTTTCACGCAACACATAACTGGGGGCATCCAGCCAGGTGTTGAGATAGGGCTTCATCCAATCTTTGACTTCCCGGGTATTCTCAAGTAATGCCTTATGTACAATCAGGGCCTGATCCTTTGCAGCCTCCTCCCAGAGTCCACGGGAAATTAAGGGTCCGACAGCTTCAATAATATGCGCTTTATACTCCGGCCCGGAACCCAAATCCCAATAGGCTTTAAACGCATTCCCATCCGGAAGGACCCTTTTTTGGATTTCATCGCGTGACGAAATAAATACCTTAATATCAGGCTCTTTTTCTGCTAGATAGTCCTCAGCTACTGAAATATCAAAGCTTTCGGATTCCAGCCAGGTGGTGCGGAACCCGGAGAGGGAAGTGCCGGATACGGTTTCCAGGGCTGTGAGAAAATCCGAAATCCCGGCATTGGAATAGGCGTTATCTGTTAAAAAAAGCCGCACTCCCCTATCGAATACACCGGCGCCCAGTTTATCGCGAAGTATAAACAGGGCCCAGGCCCCTTTTTCATAAAAGGTAAGACTCCCCGCCCCGGGATCCGTAAGGGCTTCCCCCTTATTATTCTGATCCATTTCTTCAAGTACCCGTGCCGTCTCATAGAGCTTCCAGTGTAGATATTCCGAGCCAAACAGGGACTCTTCCGCCCTGTAGGCATAAAATGTTGCAAAGCCCTCGTGCAACCAATGGTGGGCAGCATCCTTTTCTGTTACCAGATTTCCAAACCACTGGTGCGCGAGTTCGTGTGCATTGATATTGACGTAGTTCTCATCGTTGTACGCAATAGAATCTACTAAATATCTATCTGAGAAAAATGTGGCCCCGGTATTCTCCATACCTGCATAGAGGAAGTCACTTACCGGTACCTGCTTATAATCCTTCCACGGATAAGGCACTCCAATTTCGGTCTCCAGAAAATCGAAAATCTCCTCAGTGTACAGGTACGTCCAATTCGCCCTGTCTTCCTCACCTTTTGGGTAGTAAAGCTTCAGGGGTACCCCCGAGGGTGCCTGTCGATCCAGATACTGGTACCGCCCCAGGGCGAATGCCAGCAAATAACTGCTCATAGGCTCTGTCATATCAAAATCCCATTTCCGGAGGCGGCCAACTGTTTCAGTCCGCCTCAACGCGCCATTGGCAATAACCTCATAGGTGCTGTCCACAAGGATGGACAGATCAAAAACCATTTTCTCCTGCATGTCGTCGACTACGGGCACCCAATGGCTGCTGTTTTTGCCTTGTCCCTGAGTCCAAATCTGTTCATTCCCTTCGATGTCATCTTTCCAGCCGATGAAATAAACCGTCTGTTCGGGAAATGCTTTGTAATAGATTTGCAGCCTGTGTTTTCCCTTTCTTTTCGGGCCCTGAATCCTCAATTGCCCTTTATCATTCCGATAGGCCACAGGTTGGCCGTTGAGCATCACGCGCTCAAATTCCATGTTATGGGCATCCAGTATAACGCTATCAAGACCCGAGACTGTTTCGAACTGGTAAGCCACTTCCCCTGTAAGGGTTTCTGTATTTGGATCGGGAGTGATTTGTATGTAGGCACTCTGAAAATCCGGGGTGTTTTGAGCCAGTAATGCCAGGGACCAAAAACCTGAAATAAGCAGGGCCAGAGAATATTTTGTAATGTATTTAAGTCCCGCCTGTTTTATAGACGAATTGATTGCCTGTGCTCTACGAACTGCGTGATATACATCCATAATGTTATATCCCCACATATGAGTTTGTTCATAGTATTCCATCTCAGGACCCATCTTAAGTGTTTGTTTCTTTCTATAAAATGGTATTGGACCTAATGTCTTCGCAATCTTTTCTATATTAATACCTAACTTCTGACATCTAACAACAAAGAAATACCAGTCAAAGTTTTCAGAGTTATACCCAGATATAATTGATGGTTTTAAGTGATTGATAATTTTAAAGAATGTGACTATCGCTTCAGATTCTCTAGCGTCTAAGT
>CAZEQO010000158.1:0-3540 GCA_964514365.1 uncultured Robiginitalea sp.
GCTCATCCTGCTGGCTGATCCCTTCTACATCCATCAGCCAGGATTCGTATGTGGGCAGGGCCTCCTCAGTGATGGTGTCGGCCACCAGGGTCACCCAGAAATCATATCCGAGTTCTTTGGAAGCTTCCCTCAGGTCGCTTACCTGGTCGTAAAATTTATCGCTTTGTGAATCGGGGAGGAAATCGGTGGGCTGCCAGATGTCTTCAGGGGCAATCAGGAATTCCTTCATATACCCATCTACTTTGGGCTCGATAGCCTCCATTACTTCCAGACGTATGTTCTTTTTGACCATGGCGTATTTTTCTCAAAGATCGGGATAAAATAGCAGGTAAGGCCTTTAAAGCGGTGGATTTCTGACTGTTTTGTGCTTTGGAATAGAATTGATATCCGGACACTTACAAAAACTTGCTTCAGGTATAATTACATTATGGAGGGTGCCCGGAAGTCTTTTTTAAACCCACAACTGTAATTTATTACCACTGGGCCTTGGCTTGTCCGACAATTTCAATACTTTGAGAATCCTAAAGGACCTTACTGCCAAACCATGCTCCGCTTTTTTCGAAAACTACGCGAACGACTGCTCACAGAAAATAAGTTCAGCAAGTATCTGCTGTACGCGCTTGGGGAAATCGCCCTGGTGATGATTGGTATCTTGTTGGCCCTGCAGGTCAATAACTGGAATGAGGAAAGAAAGCAGCGGCAGGTTGAAATAAAATATTTTGGCAATTTAAAAAATGACCTTCTTGCAGACATAGAGCGGTTGGACACGATAATTGTTTTTTCCCATAACAAAGTGCGCGCTGCCCGTAATGTTAAACAAAAAGCAGACCGGGATTCGATAGGCTCGCTCTACGATTTTTCCAACGATCTTCTTGTGCTTTTTTTTGTGGATGAGTTCCGGCCGAATGACAACACCTATGAAGAAATGAAGAGTTCTGGTAATTTCAGCATGATTCGAAATGACGAACTCAAACTCAAATTGATGGACTTGAAGAAATCCCATGTCGGAATAGCCGCTGCGCAGGAACATATGCGGTATGATTTCAATGTGTTTCTCGAGGATTTTGAGAAGTACGTGGACTGGGGAAGCTATTTTGTCCTGCCCAAATCCAACATCCCAAAACTTGATTTCGTCTATGACTCCCTTTATATCGACAGTCATTCCGATCTCATGAAGAAAGAGATTCGCGAGCTCTTTAAAAGCAAAGTCTTCCTGAACAATATCTTCCTGCTTGAAATCAATTTTACCTACAATATTGATTTGCTCCAAAAAACTAAATCTCAGATAAATGAAATCATTGTTATATTAGAGCGGGAACAAGGTGTTAAATAATAGGCCCATCCTCTTTGAGATTTCTGCCATTAAACAGCAAATTGAGTGCCTAAAACGTTCATCCCCTGCTTTCGCTCCCTATGCCAAGAGCTTCCTGTTTAAAAACTCTAAAACCAACCCATTATGGACTACAAAAAATCGCTGCTTAAACTCGTCATCAGCCTGCTCTTATCCCCTATTGTCGTGTACCTCGTATTACTCGCCGCCAAAGCCGCCGGGTCTGTATATGAGATGTCGCATGGGGAAACTTTTATCATATGGCTACTGATGGCCATTGTGATCAACCTTTCCCTGACCTGGAAGGAATAATGGCCATTGGCTAATATATGGCTATCCCCCCGCGCCACATGAAGGTTGTCTTTATCGTCAATAGCAAAAACAAACGCGCGGTCAGGGTGCTTCCCGAGCTTGAGCGGTTTTGTCGGCAAACGAATCCGGGAAGTGTGCAGTTCCTGCCCACCCGGCGAAAAAAACACGCCATAGAACTGGCCAGGGAGTCGGCTGAAAACGGATGCGATTACATGATTGCTGTTGGGGGTGATGGCACGTTGCACGAGTTGATCAATGGGCTTTTTCAGAGTAGCCTTCCGGCCCGTAAATACCCGGCAATAGGGCTGTTCCCTTGCGGTTCGGCCAATGATTTTGCCAGGACTGCGCAAGTCTCCAATTCGATCGAAGACCTTTTGAAACTCATTCAAACCCATACAACCCAAAAAATAGACCTGGGCCAAATCCTGTTGAAACAAACCGGGGACGTCCGCTATTTCATTAACATCGCGGGAGCAGGGCTTGGGGGTGAAGTGGTTCAAAAAATGGAACAGTCCTCAGGGCTGCTGGGGCCGGGTTTGAATTACTTCTGGCACATCTTCGCCGGGTTTCTCCGCTATATCAAAAAGGAAGTGACCTGCACAAGCGATGGTTGGCAGTGGAGGGGCCGGCTCCTGCAAATGGCCGTGGCCAACGGGCGTTGCTTCGGCAACGCCCTCTGCGTAGCCCCGGATGCCAGGCTTGATGATGGCCTGTTCCAGGTCGCCATATTCGGGGAATTGAGCGTTTGGGATTACCTCAAAAATCTCGGGAAATTGAAAAAAGGGGTTCGGATAGACCATCCCAAAGTCACCTACCACAAGGCGAAGGAAGTATTACTCGAAAGCAAAGCTCGCCTGCATATTGAAGCAGATGGCGAGTATGTTGGCCTTACTCCGGCCACCCTGCGTATGATCCCGGAAGCCATTGTATTTTTGATGCCTCCGGAGACTATATAACTTGTGGGTTTTCTCAATTCTAACCTTTGAAGACCCCGGGGATTCTGTGGGCGCACTAAATATTTCTCTATCTTGAAAAGTGAAATCAGCTACCCTATCGCATGCTCCGCTTCTTCCGCCACTCACACCAACGACTCCTGATACTCTTGTTGCTCCTTTCCGTTTTGGGGTGTACTTCCCCGGAGCGCTTCGATATCCTGATCACAAACGGGCAAATCCTGGATGGTTCAGGAGGGGAGCCCTTCCCGGGGGATGTGGGGATCAACGGGGATGAAATTGTGGCTGTCGGCGACCTTTCGAAGGCTGTGGGTAAGATGGAAATCGATGCCGGTGGGCTCATAGTTTCCCCGGGTTTTATCGATTTACACACGCACCTGGACCCCATCCTGGAGCTCTCTGATTGTGAAAGCCATGTCCGGCAAGGGGTAACCACGGCCTTAGGAGGGCCGGACGGAAGCAGTCCATGGCCCTTTGGCAACTATCTGGATTCCCTGGAACAGATAGGTGTTGGCATGAATGTCGCCTACCTCATCGGCCACAATACGGTCAGGAGAAATGTGATGGGCCTGGATAACAGGGCTCCGACCACAGAAGAATTAACCGCGATGAAAGAGCAGATCGCCCAGGCCATGCAGGAAGGGGCATATGGGATTTCAACAGGCTTGAAATATTTGCCGGGAACATTCTCTAAAGTGGATGAAGTCATCGAATTATCCAAAGTGGCCTCCGCCGGGGGCGGCATCTACACCTCCCATCTCAGGGAGGAGGGGTTGGGATTGCTGGAGTCTGTCCGGGAGGCTATCCTTATATCGAGAGAAGCTGATATTCCCGTGGTGCTCACCCATCACAAAGTTGTGGGTAAGCCTATGTGGGGTAAAAGCGAAATAACGCTTTCCATGGTTGATTCTGCCCGGGCCTCAGGCCTTGACATCAAAATAGACC
>CAZEQO010000158.1:3568-6150 GCA_964514365.1 uncultured Robiginitalea sp.
ATCAGATCCTGTGCTCAGGGATAGTATAAAAGCCGGCATCGTTTTTAACCTCATAAATGACCGGGGGGGCGCCGACCTGAACCGGGTGCAGTTTGCAAAGGTGGCCTGGATGCCCGAATTGGAGGGAAAAACCCTGGGATACTGGTGTCAGCTTAAAGGCCTGGAACCCGCTGTGGAAAACGGGGCAGACCTGGTCATTGAAGCCCAATTAAACGGGGGTGCATCCTGCGTTTTTCATGCGATGGATGAGGCAGATGTTGAGCGTATTATGAAACATCCGCAAACCATGATCGCATCGGACGGACGGCTGGTCAAGCCTGGTATGGGCCATCCGCACCCCCGATGGTACGGAACATTCCCGCGGGTCTTGGGGCACTATGTGCGTGAAAAAAAGACGATTTCCCTCCCGGAGGCCGTCTACAAAATGACCCTATTCCCCGCCATGACCATGGGCCTCCAAGACCGGGGGCTCATCCGGGAACAAATGAAAGCCGATATCGTCATTTTCGATCCGGATACCGTAGCCGATAAGGCAACTTTTGAAAATCCGCATCAATATCCGGAAGGCATCCCCTGGGTGATTGTCAATGGACAGCTTTCCGTCGCCAATGGAGTATTCCATGCCCTGAAAGCGGGGAAGGTTTTACGTAAATAAGAGCGATGAAGTTAGTCCCAAACCTGAGATAACCTGAAGTGTCAGGCTTTGATTTTGAGTAGTCATATTTGCCGCTTTGCTGGCTACTTATGCACTTTGTCGAACAGGGCCTGATCCCGTAGTTGGAAAGGGCGCTGACCAAGAACACTTTCGCTCATGCTCAGTCACTAATCCTAAGGGAAAAAATAAGTGATATCCTGGCCTTGCTGGACGGCGAAATAGTGTTGGAATAGTTAATAGAACTGCACAAATCCCCTAATCCCAGTTTCATTGAGAATGCGTTGTCTGGGTCGCTTGTATTCAGAAAAGGTCCTGTAGTATTTCGGCCCAGGCGGGGACTTCAATTTGGGCGGATTTCACGAAGATCAATAACCCTTCTAAAGACAGGGTGTACACAAGGGTCAGAAGATCTAACTGTACGTCGGAAAACAATGCAATCAGGGGTTCGTATAAATTAGCACTGAGTCCGTAGATTTTGATGGCGGGCAGCAAGATATGTGACGTCTTGAAGCACATTGTTCAGGTTGTTTTTGATAATCCATTCACTTTAAAGACTAGTCTCGCCGATGATTATTACACCCTTTAGCAAGATTTTAACGCAACGGGATACGGATTTATCAAAATTTTAAACTTTGCGAATGCTGTCCCGTCCAGAATTCTTTGTCCGCCTTATTTGCTCAGGAAGTTTCCCGGAGGTTTCCTTCTTTTTCGTACTTTAATCGGGCAACCACCCATATACATGTTTCGCTTCTTCCGCTCCTTACGCCAACGCCTGTTCACGAAAAATAAGTTCGGCAAATACCTGCTTTATGCAATCGGGGAAATACTTCTTATTGTGGTTGGGATTTTGATCGCTTTTTATCTGGACAACATCAATGCTGAAAAGCAGGCCAAGGAAGTAGAAACAGAACTGCTCAGTGAGCTTAAATCCAACCTGGTCAGCAACATTAAGATCCTGGAGAGGACCCTGGAGAGCGAATCTCAATATCTTTCCTACAATCAAATGATCCTCGATTACCTGGATCATCGAAAACCCTACAACAAGGAGCTGGAAAGCGCCTTCGGGGTATATTTTTGGACAGTCACCACAAACCCGGTTACGGGAGGATATGAATTTTTAAAGTCCAAAGGGGTTGATCTGATTTCTAACGATAGTTTACGCAACAGGATTAGTTATGTTTTCGAGAATGAGTTTTCCATCCTAAAAAATGAAAATGAAGTCTGGTCCAACAATTTGCAGCAAAACATATCCTATCCATACCATGTAAGGCACTTCAGAAGGTATTTTGCCACGGACAGTAACGATGTTGAATTAGAACTGGCAAAACCCTTCGACTATAACAGCCTTTTTGAAGATGAAGAATTCAAAAGCATCAACACCGAGATTATTTCGAACAGAAAGTGGAATATCAACAGTTTGCAAAAACTCATCCGTGAAATTGAGGAATTGATAACCGAAATTAATACTGAATTGGATAATTAAGGCCGTATACCTTGCAAACACTGCGAAATGAAACGAATCCTGAGTACGCTTAAAGAAAAATGGCCGGAATACTTCCTGGAGGTTGTGGTGCTTGTCATCGGCATCTATGGAGCCTTTGAACTGGCCAATTATGGTGAAGACCAGGCGCGCAGGAAGGCGGAAATTGAAATCCTGAAAGGATGCAGAACCGAGCTGCTCGCAGATTTGCAGGACATCGAATTAAATATTTCAGAATTGCAAAAAAGCCTCCACTCCCTGAACCTGCTCGTTGATGTGCTGGAAGACAATGGCCAATACCACGATTCCCTCAGCCGCCACTTCAATTACGCCCTGCTCCCCATGCATTTCGTGCATTCCACCAGTTCCTTTGAAATGCTTAAATCCAGGGGACTCGACCTGGTTTCCAACAAGGGCCTGCGTGCCCGCCTGGTTTCCCTTTATGAC
>CAZEQO010000159.1:0-1081 GCA_964514365.1 uncultured Robiginitalea sp.
GAAACAAGCGGGATCTTTTACTGTCGGTGCCTTGGTCAACCATATCTGGTCTGTTGCCGGAGATTCAGATCGCCCCGATGTAAATGCTACCTTTTTTCAACCATTTATCGCCCGTAATTTTGCCGGAGGTTATGCTATAGCGCTCAATACCGAACTCTCCCAGGACTGGGGACAAAACGCCACCATCGGTTTCGTCAACCTTATAGGTTCGAAGGTTTTGAAACTGGGGAACCAGCTTTCACAGGTGTTTATAGGACCGCGCATCCCTTATGGTAATGCCAACGCAGTAGGCTGGGGTTTCCGGGCAGGAATTACGTTTATGTTTCCTCAATAATATTTGATCATTAAAACTAAATAGAATAGTCATGCGTATTACAAGAATTCTATCCCTGTTTCTCTGCACCCTGGCCTTCTGGTCTGTTCTGGTGAATGATTTGTCTGCACAGCCTATGGTGACTGATGTTTCAGAAACCCAAGGGGTTGCCCCAGACACTTATGGCAATATTGTCTGGTATACCCACGTAACGCCAAACCTTAATGAATCCGCTGCTTTTTACCGAAGCATCTTCGATTGGGAAATCACGACTACCGAATTAAAAGGGCAAAAAGTGGCCCTTGTGCGCTACCAGGGACGGCCCATAGCCGGTATGGTTGAAATCCCCGGGGCCGATGCGGCCTTATGGGTGGCTTCCGTATCTACCCCGAGCGTCAAGGAAATCACCAGTAAGTTTACGGCTAGTGGGGGTCGGGTAATCCTGGAGACCTTCAATATTCAGAATACAGGTAAACAAGTAATCCTCGAAGGGCCATTGGGTGAAAAACTTGGGTTTATTGAGAATCCTGCACATCCGGTCTCACAACTCACCAATGGCCCCCAGGAGTGGATTTGGACCGAACTCTGGAGCACCAATACAGATCTCAGTAAGAGTTTTTACCAAAAGGTCTTTGACGCGAACATCAACAAAAATGACAAGACAGATAAGCCCTACTGGTTCATCAACAAGGGGGGGCAGAACGTAGGCGGGATAATTCCCAACCCTGCCGAAGGCGCCCGGAGCCAATGGGTTCCTTACGTAAACAT
>CAZEQO010000159.1:1091-6084 GCA_964514365.1 uncultured Robiginitalea sp.
TCCTGGTTTTTATTCCCGTTTGAAAAAAGCGAATGCACAAGTCCTGCTCGGGCCTGAGAGTGGATACCGCAATGGTAGCATTGTGGTTTTCGAAGACCCTAACAACGCCCTGCTATGCGTCCAAAAATTATAACATACAAAGTTTAAAACAGATGAAAAAAGTAAAAAGAATATCCGCCATTGTATTCCTGGGCCTTTTGTTTTGCTCCATGCTTGTCAGTTGCTCCAACGCGGTGATCCGGCCCAGTGCAGGCATTGATGTCGTCTGGGGAAGCCATGGACCCAAGGTAGTTCCCAGTATGGGGGTGAATGTTTATGGTGGAGGTCGCTACTAAAGCGCCCTTTGGGATCGATAATTATTTTTTATTTGAAAGTATTGGGCAGCGCATACTTTCTAAAATACCCTTGCATTACTGGCATAACAACAGGGGAAACCCTACTTTTGCGCCATACTATGATTCTATGAAATTTTCCTTACGTTTTTTGTGTATAATGGGTAGCGTATTGCTCATTTCCGGGTGCGGGAGTATGTATATGACCAAATCCCAGACGGTGGTTAAGGGTAAAAAGTCCTACTCCAAAATCCTGGTTATTGCCCGTGGAAAAAATGAAATCTCCCGATCAATTTTTGAACAGGACGTCGCCCGTAACCTCGATGGACACGGTGTGAACGGCGTCGCATACCACAAAGAATCCGGAATTGGGGTTCCTGTGGATACAGATCTGACCGAAGCCCAGATAGCCGATTTAAAAGACAGAGTAATCGAAATGGGATTTGACGGAGTTATCCTCACCCACCTGGTCGATACGGAGAATTACAAAGAACTGATCCCCACTGGGGTCTACCCTTCCACAAATCCCAATTATTACGGGCAATGGGGATACTACTGGACGTATTATCCAGCCCTGGACTGGGCGTCCGGGTATTCCATTGAAGGCACAAGCCTCGAGCTTGAAAGTGCCCTGTACGACGTTCGGGCTACAGATGGTAACAACCTGCAATGGCTCGGGAGATTTAAATTAGAGGACCCTAAAGACCTTCAGAAAACAACTTCGAACTACGCCAAAGAATTAGTGACGGCTCTGCGACAGGAGAGCATAAAATAAGGTCCGATTTCACTGAATACCCACGCTGCTTAAAGTCGACTGGAGGTCACTCTGCCTCGGGCGGATTGGTATCGCCCCGGGATTTCTGATTTTTTAACAGGTATTGAATCGTCATTTCCTCCATCTGCTTGTAGAGTATATGTAGCTTGCTCCAGTGCAGCCCGATATAAAACAGGTAAAGCCCGTCGTTAATCCATTGTACTTTCAAATAGTGAAGAAGATCATCGGCGAATAGGGAACGAAAGACAATGAGTACTCCCGTAAATACGATATTAAAAATACCGGTATTCAATTCAAATTGATCGGATTTCGCGTCGCGGTCAACACTGTAGATTCTACGATATATCGTTCCTACAAATCTTCCGACCACCAAAAATGCAATATAATAGAGTGGGGTTTTGAGAACAATGGCATCATAAACCACAAAACCCGTCAGGATCAAAATCATAATCTGGAGCATCCAGGTCAGACGTCTGATTCTGCTATTCGATCTTTGACGTAGTATTTTCTTCTTTTGGGACATCAGCTTTAAATCTGTCATTCCGCCTTCCGGATCGGCTCTTTTGGATAAATACCCTTATTTTAGTTATTCAAATTTAATCCCTCTGTCAGGAAGCCAGAAAAAGGGTATCAACCAATATGAAGTTACAAAACAATCTCCATACAAAGACCGGATGGGAAATCATCCAGAATTCCTTTGACCCCGGGCAAATTGTCACTACCGGGAGTAATTTTATGATCGGTAACGGGTATTTGGGGTATCGCGGAACTTTTGAAAACTGGGGTCCTGAAGAATTCGTGGCCTGTATCGTAACCGATACCTGGGACCAGGCCCCGGGCAGTCGATGGAGTGAGTTGTGCAACGTCCCAAATGGGTTGTATTCAGAAATAAAGGCTGAAGGAGAAATATGTTCTCTGCTCCCTGAAGCACTTCAGGAGTATGCGCACTGCCTGGATCTGCGTTATGGGTTAAACACCCGTACCTTTCACTGGGAGGGTTCCAAAGGCCAGTCACTCGAGGTTGAAAGCCGGAAATTCGCCAGCTATGATAACCACCACCTCCTTGTTCAGGAGTTTCGCTTTACGGCCCGAACTCAAGGAGTATATACATTAAAAACAGGTATAGACGGAGACGTTTGGAGTTTGAACGGATCTCATTTTAAACACTTAGACCCACAGTCCCTGCCCAAGGGACTGATCGGAATTGAGCTGAAAACCCATGAGCTGGGCACAGAATTATCCGTGATCGAAGGAGTTACCCTTACGGGTAAGGTGCCGGAAGAAGCAGGTATTTCCACTTCCGATACAGGTGTTTTCAGGGAATACACCTTTCAACTCGCAGCAGGGGATACCATTGGATTGCAAAAAGTCGTTGCCATAACGCATAACAATGAATTGGAGCAGCCCTTCCACCAGGGGCAAGAGATGGTGATTGCGGGACTGCAGTGCGGATATCAAAAGCTCTGGGAAGCCCATCAAAAACACTGGGAGGCCTTTTGGGATATATCAGATATTCAGATTTCAGGGAACCTGGAGGATCAGGTCCTGATCCGGTTTAACCTGTACCAGGCCTTTATCGCTACCCCTACACACGCTAATCTCCCGGTGGGTGCCCGGGGGCTTTCCTGCCAGGTGTACCAGGGGGCCGCCTTTTGGGATCAGGAAACCTACAACCTGCCGATGTTTGCGTTTACCCATCCCGAAATTGCCCGGCGACTCGTGGCCTACCGGTACGATACGCTTGCAGGGGCCAAACGCAAGGCTGCCGGTCTTGGGTATTATGGGGCTTTTTACGCCTGGACCAGTGGAAAGACCGGAGATGAACTCTTCCCTGATTTTTTCTTTACCGATGTCCTGACGGGCCGCCTGATACGGAATCATTTCAATTGCTGGCAAATCCATATTTCACCCGATGTGGTATACGGGATCTGGATGTACTACCAGGCCACCGGGGA
Source organism: uncultured Robiginitalea sp. (assembly GCA_964514365.1). Taxonomy (GTDB): domain Bacteria; phylum Bacteroidota; class Bacteroidia; order Flavobacteriales; family Flavobacteriaceae; genus Robiginitalea. The sequence continues at coordinate 4,154 of CAZEQO010000159.1, forward strand.
TTGGGAATTTATGGTCCAACAAGGTGCGGAGGTACTCTTTGAAGTGGCCCAGTTCCTGGTCTCACGGGTACACTTTAAAAAAGACAGGGACCGGTACGAAATCATTCGTGTACTCGGGCCGGATGAGTACCATGAAAATGTAGACAACAATGCCTTTACAAATTACCTCTCTCGCTTTGCGTTGCAAAAGGCTTGCGGAGTTTACGACCGCCTTCAGGCAGGGCAACCCGAAGACCTGAAAGCTATTGCTTCTAAAGTCGGACTTCCTGAAACAGCCCGGGAAGACTGGCAGGATATTTTTGAAAAGCTCTGGCTCCCCCAACCCGATTCTGAAACCGGTGTGATCGAACAGTTCGACGGGTATTTCAAGCTTGAGGACATTGAGCCGGATGCCCTGCGCGAGCGACTCATCCATCCCGAAGAATACTGGGGATGGCCCAATGGCATTGCTGTACACACCCAGGTCTTAAAGCAGGCCGATGTCATACAATTGCTGGCCATGCTCGACGGATTTCCACAGGACATCCTCACGGCCAATTACGACTACTACGAACCACGTACCGAACACGGATCTTCCCTGAGCCCCAGCGCACATGCCCTGGTTGCCAGCAAGGCAGATCACCCTGAGGAAGCGTACCGCTATTTTCTTGAATCCGCCGGGATTGACCTTTATAATGCCAGCAAAAAAGTAATGAGCGGGGGTTCCTTTCTCGGTGGGATCCATACCGCAGCCGCTGGTGGGGTGTGGCTGATCATTGTCAAGGGTTTTGCAGGACTCGTCCTTACGGAAAATGGGGTTTCCTTTAAACCCACCCTGCCATCGGCCTGGGATTCCCTGGCATTTAAGATTCTAATCAAGCGTTGTTTACTCAATATACAAATAGATACCTCCGGCATACAAGTAATCAGTCCGGCATCCAACCCCGGTAAAGTACATATTTCAACCAATGGACAGGAAAGCTGGTTAAATCCCGGGGATCGCTTCAGGGGGTAAAGGTTCCCATGACAAATGGAATCCTCATAAGAGAACAAAAAACAATGAAATAGTCGTGTACACCATTGTCGATATAGAGACTACCGGGAACGGGATTCATGGAAACCGAATTACCGAAATCGCCTTGTATAACCTGGATGAGAATGGGATTTCTGATTCGTTCAGTAGCCTGGTCAACCCCCAATGCGACATCCCTGCATTTATTACAGGCCTTACCGGGATTAGCACGGCCATGGTGCGCCAGGCCCCGCTTTTTAATGAAGTAGCGCAAAAAGTCGAGGAAATGACTCGGGGCAGGGTATTTGTAGCTCACTCTGTTAATTTTGACTATCCCATTGTCCAACAGGAATTCCGGCGTGCGGGGTTGGACTTTATCCGTAAAAAACTCTGCACTGTCCGATTATCCAGAAAGGTCTTTCCGGGTCTAAAGTCCTATAGCCTGGGCAAACTCTGCAGCAGTCTTAAAATTCCTTTGGAAAACAGGCACCGGGCGGCCGGTGATGCACATGCAACAGCCCTGCTGTTCAATCGCATCCTGCAAAACCCCCAGGGAAAGGAAGCGATCAGCCGTTTTCTCAATGCCCGTTCCCAGGAGGCTACCCTCCCCCCTCACCTGCCGAAAGCGTCCTATCAAAAAATCCCTGAAACCCCGGGTATTTACTATTTTCTGAATAGGAAAAAGGAGATCATTTACGTGGGCAAGGCCATCAACCTCAAGAAGCGGGTGCTCAGCCACTTTTACGATAAGTCTGAAAAGGAATTGCTGATGTGTCGGGAAATGGCAGATTTAGACTTCGAACGCTCAGGTTCTGAACTGGTCGCCTTGTTAATGGAAGCTGCAGCGATTAAAAAATACTATCCCCCGTATAATCGGGCCCAAAAATCCAGAAAACCAACCTTTGGTCTTTTTACATATACAGATCAGTCAGGTATCCGG
>CAZEQO010000160.1:0-1481 GCA_964514365.1 uncultured Robiginitalea sp.
TATGACCGTTACAAGGAAAAAAGCCTTGACAAACGCCGTATAAAGCATCGGGATATTCAACCGCTGATCAATGCTAAAGCGCTACAGGCCGGCTTTGAAATTCGCACGGTGGGACAATCCATTGAAGGCAGGCCGCTGCGGTTGATAAGCATTGGCAAGGGAGATACAGATGTCTTTCTTTGGTCTCAAATGCACGGAAACGAACCTACGGCTACCCAGGCTATTTTCGATATTTTGAATTTTCTGGCCTCCCCGGACCAGGGAACTGAAAAACGCGCCATCCTCGAATCTGTGCGGTTGCACTTTTTACCCATGCTCAATCCGGATGGGGCCGAAGTCTTTGCCCGACGCAACGCCCTGGGCATCGACATCAATCGGGATGCTTTGCGTTTGCAATCTCCTGAAGGACGAACGTTAAAAGGGGTAAGGGACAGCCTGGAGGCTGAGTTCGGTTTTAACCTCCACGATCAGAGCACGTATTACAATGCCGAAAGGACTGCAAAACCAGCGACAATTTCCTATCTGGCACCGGCGTACAATTACGAAAAGGAGATCAACACGGTGAGGGCCAATGCCATGAAAGTCATTGGGTATATGAATGGTATCCTCCAGAAGTACGCCCCCGGGCAGGTCGGGAAATACAACGATGATTTTGAGCCAAGGGCTTTTGGCGACAATATCCAAAAATGGGGCACCAGTGCCATCCTTATTGAATCGGGCGGGTATCCGGAAGATGTGGAGAAGCAGGAAATCCGCAAACTGAACTACGTCTCCATTCTTTCCGCCATCTATACCATAGCCACGGGGTCTTATGAAAAAATGACGCTCGACGGATATGAGTCTATTCCGGAAAACGACCGCAAACTCTTCGATTTGAAAATAGAAGGGGTTACTTATCCCCTTTTAGGACAGGAGTACCTTATGGATATCGGAATCCAGAGGCCGGAGGTCGATGACGCTTCCCATGACGATTTCTGGTACAGCAGCAGGGTGGTGGACCTCGGAGATCTCTCCACATACTACGGATATCAGACCCTCGATGCCACGGGCTATCACCTGGAGCAGGCGAAGGTATATCCCGAAGTAATGCCCGATATGAAGTCCGTCGAAAAACTGGACTTCTGGAGCCTGCTTCAGGAAGGAGTAGCCTATGTTCGGGTGGCTGACCTTCCCAAAGAAAATATCAATTCACCTTACCCTGTGCATTTGATTTCCACAACGTTTAAACCGGCAGAGCTGCGTCTGGGTGTCGGGATGAATCCCACGTTTATCCTCTCTAAAGCAGGAGGCCCAAAATACGCAGTGGTCAATGGATTCCTCTATAATCTTTCCTCCCGTGAGGGGAATGGGAAAAACAGTATGATCTATCGATAAAGCGATTTGCACTTACTGGCACCCACCGGTAAATCCACTGGCATCAAACCGGGTTTGGACGGCTCCCTGCTGGCTTCCCCGCAGGACCTGGATCACCAGGTTGTTTT
>CAZEQO010000160.1:1491-6027 GCA_964514365.1 uncultured Robiginitalea sp.
GTCGCGTTTCGGGCTGCAGTATTCAAAGAGGTAAAAGCTGTTGGCCCGCTCAGATACTTTTTGGGATAACTGGTTGAAGGTCGTTTCGAGTTCTTCTTTGTTTCCCGCAAAAACACTAAAGGTTTTCCCCACCGATTCCAGGATTTGCGTATCGATCTCAGTACCCAGCCCAATGGTAAAAAAGGAAATATTGGAATCGGCATCCGCCACCTTGTCCAGGGCATCCCGTTCCCGGTAACGCGAGGCCTGGTCCGTTCCGTCTGTAAAAAGGACCACAGAAGCGGCTCCAATGGTGCTATTCTCCTGACTGTCTTCCAAAAGGGCCTCAGCCACATCTGTACTCTTGATCACCGCACCGTAAAGATCCGTCGAGGGGTCGCTGCTGATATCGGTGGTTATTCCGTCAATGGCTGCCAATAGGGCTTCCCGTGAAGGCGTCAGGGCCTCTAACTGATGCAGTTCGTCCTGCCCGTCATGATTGGCAAAGACTTGTGAATTGGGTGAAATCCGTGCCTGGGACTCCGATGGGGAGATCGTCCTGAAACAATCGTCATTGCGTCCTTGTTCATAGATAGTAAACTGGTTGGCCGTCAGGCCGGCTACAGGATTTCCCGTGACATCCGTAACCCTGAAAAAAACCGATACTTTCCCGGGCAGGGTCGTGAATTCATCCTGAATGGATAGCAACAATTCATTGCTGCCCAAATCGATACAATCGTCTACACTCTGCCCCAGCCCCAGGTCATTGTCCAGATTTGGATCAAACCGGACGTCATCATCGGAATTTCCACAGGAAATAGCTAAAGAAAGGGCAGTCAAAACACTCAATGCTACTACTGCTCTCTTGAAATAAATCATCATTTTCATAGTTCTTTGGATTTGAATGGAAAACGGAGTTACTGATGTTCTAGTATCCGGGCCCTATCAAAAGTCGACAGAAACAATTATTTCTGGTGCCGCTAATATGGCAACCACTTTTTGATGAACCGGAAAGAAACCCCAAAAGGCATGTTTCATGAGAATGTCCTAACCGGGAATGCCCTTAGAAATTATAGTTCAGCACGAGGCTGAGGTGGAACATATCCACTTTATTGAGGTAGAAGTTTGGATTATACGGAAACTCCCCGTTGGCAAATTTGGCAGTGAACAATACTTCAGGCCTAAGGTTTCTGAGTTTATCAAAATGAACAAAGAAGTCGAGGTTCAGATGGGTATAGTCCGGTATGGCATATTTGTTCGCCTCCGCATCCAGGACGGAGGGTTTCCAGTGCCTGCCGAGACTGAAGACAGACTGAATTTCCACTAAGTCCTGCTTGACCGGAATGCGGGTGCGGTAATAGAAGACAAGGGCATGGTTATCTGCCGTGCCTTCACTGCGTTCCCGTTTTTGGAAACTGAACAGACCTTCCCGTCCCCACTCCCTGGGAGAAAGAAACTGCCCATGCGGCAAAATCCTCTCGTATGCGAGGGAGATCCGACTCCCCTTACCCTGGTATCCGATCCGGAACCCAAGAATATCCGAGGAGTTTTGGTTGAAGTACCTCAGGGAATCCTGTGCATTGCCCCCTTCAGCCAACCGATTCTGGTGAAGCCATTCCCCTTCGAGCTCGAGGGTAGGGCTGAGGGCAAACCTGGGATTCACATACAGGCTATTCGAGACATTTTCGATCATATAGTCCCAGACGTTGATATTCAGCTTTGGTGTGAGCTTTAGTTGGGCATTAAAGAAAAGCACAAAGTCAGACGCCGTCTGCCCCGGGTAGCCATTTGGCGCTCCCGTTACACTGCGGCCCGCCGGATAAGTCCCAATACTTTCTCCAATTCCGAAAAATTCTCCGGTTGAGCGGGGGGCTATCTGGTTCAGCAGCCCAAGCTGAAATTTCATTTCACTTCCGGATTCGTATTTATACCATAAGCCCTGTACCAGGGTTGGGATCATCCGGCCGTCCTGAGGATTGATCAGAGGAGAATTGAGCTTCATCCGCCCCAGTTGGAACCGGTGCCTGGGAAGTGCGTAGGAGACATAGGCCTCTCCCAGGATAAAAACCGCGTCCTTTTTGGGGTTCAACCCGTCAAAAAGTCCTAATTCATAACGGCTCGGCCTACCGGTAATCGGATCCACCAAAGCGGGATCCATACCCCCAATTTGGGTGGAATTATAGAGGGCGGCCCCAAAAGTCCAGCGCTTGCCTGGCTGTAACGTATATTTCAGGTACCCCCCGGTAGCCAAGGCGGTAAAATCCGTGAGAGACCCGGTATTGGCCGTTACCATATAATACGTTCTCCACTGGCCGGTAAGACTACTTTTTTTTTCTATATCCTCGGGTTGCTGGGAGCTGAGTAGAAACGGCAGGCAGAGAAAAATCAGGTATATACGTCGCATAAATGCGCTTTATTTGATTTTTGTGATATTCTGTGTCTTCTGGTAAAAGTCGATAATAGGGGGGAAAGGACCGTATTTGTGCTGTTCCGGTGAAAAATCATCTGCCCATGGACCATAAGGAGTTGATACAGGTTTTAATTTCAAATCGGGATAATCTGCTTCGGTATTTTGCTTGTGTGGCCTGCTGAAACTATTTATGTAACCCGCCACGTGGTAGGCATCTTCATCGGACAATCTTGGATTTTCCCGACTGGCCATTCCAAAGGGCATATTACTTAGGATAAACTCCGCGGCTGTGATCACCCTGTGCATGCCCGCCCCATCATTATAGCTGTCTGGCCCCCACAGAGGTGGATAAAGGTAACCCTGGTTGGAATCCGGGCTTGAGATTCCCTGGCCATCCGGTCCGTGACATAGAGCACAGTCCCGTGCGTAAATTTCTTTCCCCCTGTTCAGGTCCACGGCGATTTCCGGGATTTGAAGTCGGGCATACCCCTTGTAGATTTCTTTTTCCCCTTCAGGGATTCCTTCCCCAAGCCATTCCATGTAGGCTACAATGGCTTTCATCTGTTGAGAATCATCAGGAAGCTTTCTGCCATTCATGCTCCGTTCCATACAACCGTTAATTCGATTTTCTATCGACCCTATTTTGTTTGCACGTCCACCAAATTGTGGAAACCGCCCCGTAACCCCAACCCAAGAGGCGGATCCTTTCTGTGTCCCGCCCTTGAGGTGGCAATTGGTACAGGTGAGGTTGTTTCCTGTAAATTGTGCATTCTCATCCTCCGCCATGGGCCCCATATATTTCGGTGTTTCGCTGATCAAAAGGTACCCGTCCTGCACCAGGGGATCGACGGTTTCCCATAGCTCCAGGATATCTTTGGGTGCCCAGGGGGTAGATATTAAGGTCTCGGCTGTGGCCAACTTTGGTGCTACCTGGGGCGTGTAGGTAAATAAGCCTATGAACAGGATCACGATCAAGGAAAATAGTATCATAAAAAGCACGTATATCCTGCGCGCCAGGTACCGGAGGGCTTCCATACAGCAATAATTTAAACCTGTTTGAAAACGTGGATCAATTTGAAGGCTAAGTTCGGTATTTGGAACCGGACATAAAGTAACATAGGTCACAGAAAAATCACCCCGGTATTATGCCGGGATTATAAATTGAAACGGCGGATGGGAAATTGTAAACAAACTCCTAAATTCTTCAGAAATCCTGTTTTTTTTGGTATTTTTAGAACATTATGTGTTTTTAAAATCGAAGCTTATGCCCTCATATTCAATTAAAGTAAACGGTACTTCCCATACTGTAGATGTCAGTGCAGACACACCCCTGCTTTGGGTGTTGCGGGATCATCTGGACCTCGCCGGAACCAAGTACGGTTGCGGAATTGCGCTTTGCGGCACCTGTACGGTGCATGTGAACGGTAGCCCTGTTCGGAGTTGTGTCATGCCAATCGGGCAGGTCGGCGACGGGGAAATAAAAACCATAGAAGGCCTTTCGGAAGACGGATCGCATCCGTTGCAGAAAGCCTGGAAGACCGTAGATGTGCCCCAATGTGGATATTGTCAGTCAGGGCAGATCATGTCTGCAGCTGCCTTACTGGAGTCCAACCCCAATCCGACCGAGGCGGAAATCAAAGATGCCATGAACGGAAATATCTGCCGTTGTGCCTCGTACCAGAGGATTCACGAGGCCGTCGCTCTTGCAGCCAGGGAATCACAATCCTGAGGGGTAGAAAAACAAATTAACAGAAAGACTTAAACAGATTCTCAAATGTCACATAACAAGAACGAACAAGGCTTTAGCAGAAGGGATTTTATGAAGGCCACTTCCCTGGCCGGGGGAGGGCTCCTGATAGGTTTTACATTTTTTGAGTCCTGTAAGCCCGGGGCTGAACCCGCCATGGATTTGGCAGACCTGAACTACAACGACTTCAACGCCTTTATAAAAATTGCGGACAACGGGGCTGTGACTATATTTTCGCCAAACCCGGAAATCGGGCAGGGGGTTAAAACGGCAATGCCCATGATCATTGCCGAGGAACTGGATGTGGAATGGAAAGATGTGCATGTCGTTCAGGTGCATGCTCTCAATACCGTTGAACCCGCCAAACATGAGCAGCTTGTTGTTGTAGTCGATGGCGGTG
>CAZEQO010000161.1:0-4093 GCA_964514365.1 uncultured Robiginitalea sp.
CTGGTGCCTGAACAAAGAATGGGGAGGTACCCAGGGCGGAAGCTGCACGGATTCCTACGATCCGGTGAAAGGGCTTCAGCAAATGCTTCCCTTTGCCAAAGGGGTGAGCGCCAAATCCTATGATTTCGACCCGGAAGGAAACGAGACCACACTACCTTATAAAGCCTTGCTCCAGGAGGTAAAAGACTCGGGATTCACCGGCTATATTGGAATTGAATACGAAGGAGAAAGACTTTCCGAAGCCCAGGGCATTCATGCTACCAAAGCCCTGATCGAAAAAACATGGGCAACCCTCGACTGAGCAACCCCCTACCCTTTTCAATTCATCCCCGGGATTCGACACTTCAGTATCCTGATATTGCAGGAGGCCCCGCCCTATGGGATATTTACTCCAGTAACTAAAAACACACCACCATGAAATCACTTTTTTTATTCTTTACAATGACTGTTGCCCTCGGTTGGGCACAGGAAGGAACCCAGGACGGGGTAACCCTCACCATCACTCTTGAAAACGTCCTCAACGACCAGGGTGATATCCTCGCTGCCCTGCACACCCAGGATACATTTATGAAAGGGCCGGGCACTGCCAATTACAAATCGCCCGCCCAAAAGGGGCAAATGACCTTTACCTTCAACAATGTGAACCCGGGAACCTACGGGATTTCGGTACTCCACGACTTGAATAGCAATCAGCGAATGGATTACGAATCCAATGGAATGCCCACAGAACCCTATGGGATGAGCGGGAATGATATGAGTATGGGGCCGCCCAGCTTTGAAGCAGTCAGCTTTGAGGTTGGAGCTGCTGACCAGGACATAGTTATTCGCTTCTAAAGCCCTGTACACATACCCTTAACAAAGAAATACCGCCTGTGGAGGCGGTATTTTTTTATTTGGGATCAAACCTGCTCCGCCAGCCAGGCCTTCATCATCCACACTGTTTTCTCCTGTTCGGTGATAAAATCACTCATCATAGCATTGGTTCCTTCATCCCCGGCCTCGTCAGAATCATGTAAAATTTTACGCTCCAATACCAGTAATTCCTTTAAGGAATCGACAATCAGGCGGATGGCATCTTCATCCTTGCTCACATCTTTGCCTACAGGCACCTTAGAAACCCTGGTATAATCGGCAAACGTATGCAATGGTATTTCACCGAGGGTCAATACCCGCTCTGCAATCATGTCTACTTTAAGGTTGGTGTCGTCGTAGAGTTCTTCGAATTTGGCGTGAAGGTCGAAGAAACTTTTTCCGCGGATGTTCCAATGGATTCCCCTCAGGTTTTGATAATAGGTTTGAAAATTGGCCAGAAGAAAATTCAGGTCGGCAGCCAGGGCCTTGGATTGGCCAGCTGGAAGCCCGATAGCATTTAATTTCATAATACGATAATTTTCAATAAAGGTATTAACAAGAAATCCTTTTACAATGAGCTATGTCAATACATTTTTTAATTTTAGAACCTCTAAGGTATTAACCAATGACCATCACCCAACTTCAATATGTATTGGCCGTAGCTGAATATCGCAATTTTACCCTGGCTGCCGAAAAGTGTTTTGTTACCCAACCGACCCTGAGTATGCAGGTGCAAAAACTGGAAGATGAACTGGGTCTTCGCATTTTCGACAGGGCAAAGAAACCCATCAGCATTACTGAAGCCGGGGAAAAAATTGTACAACAAGCCCGAAACATCGTCAATGAGGCCGCGCGCATCAAATATATTGTAGACCAGGAAAAGGGCTTTATTGGAGGAACCTTCAGACTGGGTATCATCCCCACGGTTATGCCTACATTATTGCCCATGTTCCTGAAGACCTTTATTGACCGGTATCCCAAAGTGCAGCTGATTATCAAGGAGCAGAATACAGAGGCCATAATTAAAAACCTTCGGGAGGGACATCTGGACGCCGGTATTGCAGCCACCCCCCTGGCCAAAGACTTCCTGATCGAGCGGCCCCTTTATTACGAGCCGTTTGTGGGCTATATCCCTAAGGGCCACAGGCTTGCGGATACCCAAAAACTGAAACCTGAGGATCTTGATCTCCGTGACATCCTGCTCTTGCAGGACGGGCATTGTTTCAGGGATGGGGTGATCAACATCTGCAAAAATTCAGGTCATGGGGATGAAGAGCGGTTTCAGCTGGATAGCGGCAGTTTTGAAACGCTCATACACCTGGCCGATGAAAATTTGGGGATGACCTTGCTTCCCTACTTACATACGCTGGAACTCGATGCAAAAGGACAGGAACATTTAAAGTATTTTCAAGAGCCACCCCCTGCGCGGGAAGTCAGTCTGATCTATCACAAAAAAGAGCTTAAGCACCAGATTTCCAAAGCGCTCCGGGAAGTTATAGCCGCTGTAGTCAGAGGGGCCATTACCTTTCAGGATGTACAGATAATTAGTCCGGCTCTGAGTGGGAAAGATTAAAACGTCTGGGAAGGCAGCGGGAAGAAATAAAATGAGCCCTGTTCCGCAGGGCTCATAATTACAAGGATAAGTAACACAGAGCTGGTTTTAGCTCGGGCTTGTCGGTTACGAATTGAAGAAGCCATTGTTTGAGTTCTTCAAGCTCGCTTGGCAAAAGCCGGTTAATGGCTTTTTCGAGTTCACGTCTGAATAAACGCGCGTCGAAACTGACTTTTTGGAGTACCGTTTTAGTGTACTCCAGCATTCCTCCTGCCATATTCTAGTGTTTAATTAAGTTAGATTGTCTATTGATCTAAATTCAAAAAGACCTTTATTTATTGTTCGAAGTCCGTTAAAATTTTAATAATTTCATGTTCTCACACGTGTATTCAGAACGATCTACCTTGCTTAAACACCTTCAATTCAGGCGTCTTTTTGCCGGCCAAATGCTTTTGATCCTTCTGCTTACAGGATGCTCTTCCCAGAGGAAAGTCCAGCGATTCCTCGACAAGCAACTCATAGATTCAGGGCCTTATTCCGAGTTTACCGGCGTACTTATGGTAGATGCACAAAACGGTGATACACTGCTCTCGCTGAATTCCGGACGTTATTTTACGCCTGCCAGTACGACAAAACTCTTTACGCTGTATGCAGCCCTGAAGACGCTCCCCGACAGGATTCCTTCCCTGAAGTACCAGGTGCGGGGTGATACCCTGCACGTACTCGGCACAGGAGACCCCTCCATATTGCATCCGGCACTGAAGGACCGCACTGGCATTGACTTCCTGCAAGACCCTGAACATGTTGTACTGCACATGGGAACGCTCGGGGAGCCCTCCTGGGGCCCCGGCTGGGCCTGGGATGATTTTGACCAGGGGTATCAAGTGGAGCGGACCTCCCTGCCCCTCTATGGCAATGTGGTGCGTTTGGTCAGGAAATCCGACGGCCCGGGGATTTCCCCTGGAATTTTCAGGGATAGTGTATTTAATAAAAAGAGTCACTACCGCAGGAGTCCTGAACGCAACCACTTTTTCTATGACCCATCCTTCCGGGATACCACGGACATTCCTTTCACCATAAATCCATCCCTTACAAAAGCCCTGTGGGAAGAAGCGACAGGTCGCCCGCTGATCCGCGGAAAAGCCCTGCCTGAAGGCCCGTGGAAAATATTGCCGGGCATGGCTTCGGACACCCTTTACAGGGAGATGATGGCAGTAAGCGATAATTTTTTGGCCGAACAATTAATGCTTATGGTATCCTCCACCTTATCGGACAGCCTGAGCTTTAACAAGGCCCGCGACTATATCCTGAAAACCCATTTAAGGGACATGCCTTCCCCACCGCGATGGGTAGACGGGTCAGGGCTCTCCCGATATAACCTTATCAGTCCTGAATCTTTGGTATACCTGCTCCTGGAACTCTATCGGGACCTTCCTGAAGACCGGCTTTTTACCCTCATGGCCAAAGGGGGTCAAAAAGGCACCCTGGAAGACTGGTACCAGGATCCGGATGGCCCTTATCTCTTTGGTAAAACGGGAAGCCTGAGCAACAACCACAACCTCTGTGGGTATTTAAAAACAAAATCCGGAAAAACGGTGGTTTTCAGTTTTATGAATAACCACTACATGAAACCGACGAGGCTTATCAAAAGTAGGATGCAGCGCATTTTGATTTGGGTTCGGGAACATT
>CAZEQO010000161.1:4103-6016 GCA_964514365.1 uncultured Robiginitalea sp.
TTCGGGGCTATCCCGTTACAATTTGTTTACCCCAGAGTCGATCGTACATGTTTTATATAAGCTCTATGTTGAAATTCCAAAAGAACGATTGTTTCAGTTTTTTCCGACCGGTGGTGTCTCGGGTACACTGGAAGATTGGTATTCAGGTAATCCAGAACCTTATCTATTTGCAAAAACGGGAAGCTTAAGTAACAATCATTGTTTAAGTGGCTACTTATTGACAAAATCGGGTAAAATCTTGATTTTTAGTTTTATGAACAATCACTACCTGAAACCGACCAGGCTTATCAAAAGCAGGATGCAGCGCATTTTGCTTTGGGTTCGGGAACATTACTAGGGCGGGCGTCCACCAAAACCCCAATCTGGAGTTTCAAATGGTTTTGGGCCTTACAAGCCGTGAGCTCTGCAAACAGGAAGCAGCTACCGGCGTATCCCAAACAAAATACCGGGACCCGTTTCCAGGTACTCTTAATAGGGAACCCGTTTCAATCCTGCCCATTGGGCAAAAAATCCTTCAAAGGACCAAAAACCACAGCGTGTTGGAGCAGTATAAGGGTCTTGGCATCCCTTATCACACCCTTTTCCAGCGCCTCCAATACTTCGGCGTAGGACCATTCCAATATCTGGATATCTTCGGATTCGGCAGCTACCCCTCCCCCGCTTTCGCGTTTCATTTCCGGGTTGTACTCCGCCTGATAGAGGTATAGTTTTTCAGTGACTGCTCCCGGGGAGGTATACACCTCGACAACTTTTTCGACCGAGGGTACGGCGTAGCCCGTTTCCTCAAGGATTTCACGTATCATGCAGGCTTCGGGGGCATCACCATCCAGAAGGCCGGCGCAGACTTCGGTTAAAAACCCATCTTCATTCCCATTTATATACGTAGGCAATCGAAATTGCCGGGTTAAAAGGACCTTTTGGCGAACGGGATCATAAAGCAGGGCAGCGGCCCCATTACCACGATCATAGGCTTCTCGCTGCTGGGTATCCCATGATCCGTCCGATCGGAGGTATTCATAGGTATACTGGTATAAAGTGTACCAGGCCTCTGAGAGTGTTTCCCGAACCAGGTTTTTAATGCGCTCCATATTATTTCAGGGTTTACACGGACAACGCCCGGTTTAAATAGGTCCTAAAGGGCAATAACTCCAGGTAGGTCTCTACGACAATATCTTCAAAGCCCGGAGAAAGTATCACGGCTTTGGTTAAGGGGCGTACGACAGCGAAGGTTTTATGTTTGAGCAATTCTGCCTGCGGGTGGTCCGCGGAAAACCCCTTTGGCATTCGTTTTAAGGGGCGGTCCTCATATAAGGTGCCAAACATCTTCTTAAAGGAGGGTTTTTGAAGGATTCCTTCAAGGATCTCCCCGTCGTAATCGATCGCCTCGCGAATTCTGGATAAATCTGCCGAAACCGGACGCCAGACGCCTCCGGCCAGCAATGACTCTTCTATCCCAATTTGTACGTAAAAATCACCTTTCCCGGGAGCCTTATCCAGGCCTGCACCAAAATGGTCTTTGTACACCGGGCGATCCGGATGAAAGAGCAGGTTGTTGTTGATCCTGTTGATCCCTCTCTTGCCAGGGGTCGGGTAGTACCCGGGATGCAGTGCCGCGAGCCGCGAATCCATTCCATTCAGCCATTGGATAAAGGCATTCCGCAGGGTTTTATATGTGGCACGGTGCTCATCCATCCACTCCCGGTTGTTATTTCTGTTCAGGTCGGTAAGAAATTCGAGCAGGGCTTTAAAATCCATGGATTAAAGATACAAAACCATAAAAAGATCACAGGGAATTACCGCTAAGGAAATAGGCCGAGATACGGACCTGAAATGCGTTAAAGTCCTGTTTCTTGACGATCCGGGGGAAACGCTCTGCTGATAGCATCAAAATCCTAAAAAAAATGTTAAATTGG
>CAZEQO010000162.1:0-6011 GCA_964514365.1 uncultured Robiginitalea sp.
CAGGGGATAGCTGATAGATCTGCTGTGAAAAACCGCTTCTCCATTTACGGTTTCCGACCATGTGGTCCAGAACAAATGTTCGTCCCTGGATTCACTGGGAAGCCAGACAAAGGAAAATTCCGAATCGATGCCCAGCAGTAACAACTGCTCGTGGAATACATTGGAAACCTCGTTGAGTTCACTGGAATGTTGCATCTGCATGCTTTGAGCACGGGTGCGCTCCAGGGCCGCTTCGATTTCAAGCTCCCGGGTGCGTTCCCGGATCTTTGCTTCCAGCTGCTCATTTTTCTTTTGCAGCCCCTGCTCCGGGAAGGCTTCCTCCTCAGCGATATCCGAATCCGGGGTGGAACCGTGGACATGGGTAACGAGCCAGGCCCCGTCAATCCGCTCGACCAGGGTCGAAAGCCGCAGCAGCAGATGGTGTTCGTTACCGGAAAAAAAGAGGTCGAACTCTTCAAGAATCAGGCAGCTTGCCCTATCGGCAAAAAACTTTTGTGCCACCGGTTTGCGATCATACCTGAATTCCTGACCCTCAAGCTGGTCCTTTTGCATCCTGGCCATCTTCTCCAGATCCTCCCGCGTCCTGAAAAATTCATGGGCTGCGCTTCCATACCCCGTAAAATCCGGATGTACTGTATCCTGAAGTTCCTTCAGGTCATTAAAGTCGAGCATGACCCCTATCAACCTTTCATAGACGGACCGTACGTCCGTTTTGTCTTTAGAAGTGTTCCTACTCATAGAACAGGTAATTTAATGATAAACTCCGTGCCTTTGCCTTCCTCGGACTGCACTTCTAAAGTCCCCCCATGTGCCTTTATAATGTCATAACTCAGGCTGAGGCCCAACCCCGTACCCTGCCCGGTGGGCTTGGTGGTGAAGAAGGGTTGAAAAATTTTATCTGCCAGGGATTTTGGAATTCCAGTCCCATTATCGGATACGGAAACTCTTAAAGTGCCACCTTTCCCCTTTTCTCCGGCCAGGTATTTTGTGGATACTTTTACCGTGGGTTTGTATGTGGCTTCCCCAGCCGAATTGGAGCTGGCATTCTCTTTTTTGTTTACAGCGTAGAAGGCATTATTGATCAGATTCAGTAAAACCCTTCCGAGATCCTGGGGCACTACTTTTGTTTCGGGCAATTTATCGTCGAAATCAGTTTGAAAATGCGCATTAAAACTCTTGTCCTTTGCCCGCAGACCGTGATAGGCCAAACGCAGGTATTCGTCCGCGAGGGCATTGATGTCGGTGGGTTCTTTTTTTCCTTCGCTGTTGCGGCTGTGCAATAGCATTCCTTTGACAATGCCTTCTGCCCGCTTCCCGTGGAAATTGATTTTTTCCTGATTCTCGATCACATCTTTGGTGATGGATTTCACCTCCGCGTAATGGCCTTTTTCTATTTCTTCATTGAGCTCATGGAGGAGCTCTTTATTTACTTCTGAGAAATTATTTACAAAATTCAGCGGATTCTGTATTTCATGGGCAATTCCAGCGGTCAGTTCCCCCAGGGAAGCCATCTTTTCGGATTGGATAAGCTGGGACTGCGTGGCTTTGAGCTCGGTATACGCCTTTTCGATTTCTTTGGCCTGTGCCAGTTCTTTTTCCCTGGATTTTTCGCGCTCTTTTCTAAGGGTTCGCGCTTTTTGAAGTACGTGTACCTGTTTGGCGACAAGGGCCAGAATGCCCAGATAAATTAGGTATGCCCACCAACTGAGCCACCAGGGAGGCGCAATGCGGAAGGAAACCGATGCAGGCTCGCTCCAAACCCCGTTGTAGCCCAGAGAGGCAACTTTAAAGGTATAGTCACCGGGCGGAAGATCCCGATAGTTTTCGCTGGTGGTTTTATCCGTTAGGGCGCTCCAGTTTTTATCTATCCCCTCCAGGATGTACCGATAGACCACACTTCCAGGATTCCCGTATTGGCCCCCATTAAAATTGAAGCTCAGGTAATTCTGGTCTGCCGGCAACTCCAGGCCAAGAGGGAGGTTATACGGCCCCACTGTCGCCTCCCAGGTAATCCCATGTAGCTTTTGATAGGTAGAATCTGACGCTTTAGAAACAGTCTCAACCATATTGGCGCTGTCTGGTTGCACTGCCAAGGCGTCAATCTCGCCCGATTTCCTGAAGGATAATGGATTGTCGAATACATTGACCGAGGTGATGTGGGAGGAAATGCGCAAGGTATCCGATTTTACGGGGTCCATAACCGTGAGGATCTGTCCCTCAACACCGGCCCATAGTTTGCCCTCGGAGTCGAAGGATATACTGTTCTGCGAAAAGTCGTCAAAGTCCAGTCCCTGGTCTTTGGTAATCGTCTGCACCTTCCATATTGTTTTGTCAACAGGCCCTGTTGGCTCTACAACCGCAAGGCCTTTGGAGGAACCCAGGTAGATTTTTCCATCCTTTACAGCTACATCATAGACATCGTTGGCCGGTAACCCCTGCGCTTTGGTGAAGGTTGTTATTTTTTTATTCGCCTCATCCAGCATTTGAACCCCCCGGTCTGTAGCGATCCACAGCCTGTTTTTGGCATCCAAATTCATAGAATACAGCGTATTGGATATCAGTCCCTGATCCATAGTATAGCGCTGCCTACCATTACCCTCAAGGTCCAGCTTGTGAACCCCATCTCCCTCTGTAGCCACCCATAGGGTATTTGGATCCGCCTGAACAACCCGATCCTTTCGCATGGCCCCTATGAAGGAATCCGGATCCCTGTAATTCCGCCGTAATCTCCGATCCAGGTCAATATTCTGAATTTCCCCGGAAAAATGACTTGCCCATATTGTTCCCTCATCCGATAGCATGGTGTTTGTTATCCCGGCCCCTTTGAGGTCTGATCCTAAGGCCAATACCTGTATGGTTTGTGCCTTAGGATCGATAATACTGATCCCCGCCTCATTTCCCCCTGCCCAGATCCGACCCTGTTTGTCCTCGGTAAGGTTCGTATTCCGGGGATGGATCAGGCCCTGTTCAACCCCCAGGTGTTTCAGCGTCTTTGTCGCCGGGTCATAGATATCGATTCCCCCGTGCGTACCAATCCAGATGGTGCCATCTGCCGCTTCCAGGGTGGCCCAAACGGATCTATTATTCAGGCCACTTGCCGTATCGTAGTTTCCGGGTCGTGGCCCGTTGAGGTCTAGCATATAACTTCCGCCCTGGGCCACAGCCATCCAAATATCCCCTTCGACACTCTTTCGGATGCAATAGATGAATTTATTCGCAGCGTTAGAGGGCGCTACTTCATACTTGGTGACCATTCCCGTTTTCTGGGAATACTGAATAAGCCAGCCCCTATCCGTTCCAAACCAGAAGTCCTCCTGCGGATCCTGATAAATAGAGGTGAATACGGTATTGCCATCCACGCCCAGGTGTTCCGCGGGGATATAGGATAAGGCCGTTTTTTCGGCATTCAAAATATTGATTTTCCCCACGCCCGAAGACCAGATTCGTCCTCCGGGGTCTAATACACTAAAAAAGTTAGGGCTATCTATGGGTTCAATCTGATACAGGAGGTCTCGCTGGGGATTCAGGATGTGCGAACCTCCGTCGACGGTCGATATATGGAGATAATTCGCGGCGTCAAGGAATATTGCAAAACTATTGTTGTTGAGCAAACCTCCCCTTTCGGTAAGGTGATAAGCGAATTTCCGATCCAGATCCAGAATCTGAACCCCATTGGATAAGGTCCCCATCCAGAGAAGCCCATTTTCATCTTCAATCATTTGAAAATTAGGGGCGGGAACGAGGTCCATTTTAATTTCATAGACCAGATTGCTCTTAAAGTCAATCATGGATAAACTGCCCTGGTTCCCCATCATCCACAGCCTTCCTTTGGAATCTTCAAAAAACAGGTTGATGTATTTGGCTTCGAGTCCCTGTTCGAGGTCATAAATGGCCAGGGTCTCTGAGTCATATCGGGCTACCCCATTGTTCAGCCCTATCCAAAATATACCCTGGCTGTCGGTGAATTGACCATAAGGAAGAGAAGGTAGTCCGAAACTGTTATCCATGGTTAGAACGCCTCTGGTTGCCCCCGGGGCATTCGTGAGTTTACCCGCCTCCACAATGTTTGGATTCCCCAAAGGGGCAACCTTAACTTCCATGGGAACCCGTGGCAAACTATCCAACGAAAAGGGAATAGCCGGAAAGGAATTTAAATCAAAAGGTTGTTCCTCAGGAATTTCTTGCAACGGGAAGGAAGTGCCTGTAGTAAAGGGTTTGGCTGGCAGATTATCCCAATTGAATTTTTGGACTTTTGGGGAATTCAGCCCGGAAATCGCTTCGGTAACCCAACCTACGGTATCCACCAATGGGGGCGGTAGCTTCCGCACAGTGGGTTGTGGATATCTCCCCTCGGCATAGGGAAAGGGAGGGGCTTCCTCGTTATTCTTGCAACCGATTACAAGAATGAGATACAGGCTAAGTACCAATCTGAGGAAGTGATTATGTGATCTGGTTTTCATCGGTTCATGTTTTAAGCGCTTACTATTATTTTGATCTCCCGTCCTGGCATAGAACACGAGGATACTGTTTTGTTGTAATCTTTAGGCCGGACTTCCCGGCCCGGGTAATTCAATAATAAACTCAGTACCCTCGCCGATTTCAGGATTCAAGGACAATCTCCCGCCATGTGCTTTGAGAATATCGTAGCTCAGGGATAGTCCTAATCCGGTCCCCTGGCCAGTGGGTTTTGTTGTAAAAAAGGGTTGGAAGATTTTCTCAGCAATGTCCTTGGGTATTCCGGAGCCATTGTCAGAAACAGCGATTTGAACCACAAATCGATCATCTTTTTTATTTAAAGAGTGGCTCGTACTTACTTTAACAACAGGGGTGTAGGGTACTCCATCCGTTTTTTCATGGTGGGCTTTCGCTTTTTCATTTACGGCGTAAAAGGCATTGTTGATTAAGTTGAGAAAAACACGCCCGATTTCCTGCTGCATTACTGCTACTTTTGGCAATGATTCATCAAATTGCGTGATAATCTCGGTATTAAAACTCTTGTCTTTGGCCCTTAGCCCGTGGTAGGCCAGTCGCAGGTATTCATCCACCAGGGCATTGATATCCGTAGATTCTTTGCGCCCTTCACTACTGCGGCTGTGCTGGAGCATCCCTTTTACAATACTATCCGCGCGTTTACCATGGTGGGTGATCTTTTCCAGGTTTTGCTTCAGGTCCCCGGCGATCTCTTTTGCTTCTGAGACAGCTCCCTTTGCGAGTTCTTCATTCATCTCATCGATCAGTTCATGGCTGACTTCCGAGAAATTATTGACAAAATTCAGCGGGTTTTGGATCTCGTGGGCAATCCCGGCCGTGAGCTCCCCGAGGGAGGCCATTTTTTCTGCGTGTATGAGTTGTTTCTGGGTAGCTTGTAACTCTGCCAGTGCTTCTTCAACGGCACTTCGCTTCTGCTCGAGTTCCGCGATGGTCTCTTCGAGCAGGATAGAGGTGGTCCTTTTGACTTTTTCCGTCCGGTCCAGTTTAAAATCAAGGATCTGGATTTGCTTGTCCACGGCTTTAAGCGCCTTTAAAAGCGCTTGCTTCTCTGCCTCAGGTACCTCCTGGCTGGCCTTGATAAAATTCGCGATGTGCTCCAGGTTCTTATCCATCAAATTTCTTTTAGGGCAATGCAGCAAGTGGTAAGGTTGTGCATTTCGAGGTTTCCGCCCGTGGCTCGGGCCAGTTCCGCATTTGAGAACATCCCGGCCATGGGTACATTCCACACATTTTTGATTCCTTCCAGTTCTTCAGACATCAGCGGACCCAGCGACAGGATACGGCCGGCACAGGTAAAAACTACAAGGGCATCTGCCTCAGGCATTTTTGTGTCCTTGAGGTTTTGGGCGCCTTGTACTACTTTTTCCATGACATCCCAGTCGGGGGGCAGTGAAAAACGGACCTTTGAACCCTCGGGGACGGTGCCGCTGGTGTAAAAGGAGTGATCTGTCCAGTCCACGACCAACCCGGGCCGCATCACCGGATCTCCGGCCGGCCTCTGGAGTTGCAGGGGAAAATTG
>CAZEQO010000163.1:0-1963 GCA_964514365.1 uncultured Robiginitalea sp.
CGGTATACTTCAGCCATTAAATATGCCTCTATAGTCATCGGGGCCGCCGTATTCCTGATCCTGTTTTTTGGGGAACTCTTTAATGAAACCCCCATCCATATTTTAAAATGGCGTACGCCTCTAAGGCTTCAACAGTATCACGATACCCAGGAGAATGTTGAGGAAAGTTTTGGGGCCGTGGTACTTGCCCTTTCGATGCTTCCAGGTGTTTTTTTATTCCTCCGTATCCTCTTTGCAAAGCGAGGCTCCTGGAAAACTCATTTCAGTACCGCTCTATATTTTATCGCTCAATTTGCCATTATTCTGACTGTTTTCGGTTTTCTCACAAATTTTGTGGTCCCAAGTCTTGAAGGATATTATGTCCTGGAAATTACACTCTTCATTTATGCGGGATTTTTCTTTTTGCGCGGGTTGGGCGGGAAATGGTACTTTACCCTCCCCAAGTCTGCACTAATCCTGTTCTTTGGGCTCATATCCTATGGCCTGCTGAGTCCTTTCCTGACCCATTTTCTCACCACCCTTTTTAACACTCCTGGCACCTATCATTCCCCGGTCTTAAGCAACCGGTCGGCGATCCAGGACGCACGCCATTTACCTGAAGAGATCGATGGTATTTATATAATAGAGCCAGCAGGAGACCAATACTTCTATATAGATGGAAGGGGCAATATAGGGGCTATTGGCCCGGATGATTCCCTCCTCTGGCGACAGGAGTATGAAGATATTAACGCCCAATATCTGCTAGCGATCCCCGAGCATCAGCTACTTTTCGTCGCAGGGGATTCTGAAGAAGGAAATACCACACGGGAGGTACTGTTGCTATACAATACTGACGGTCGATTGTTAGTGGATCATTACTTTGATGAGCCCATGGAGAGTTCACTATTCCAATTTATCCGCTCTTATACCAACGGATTTGAAATCCTTATCCCGGCCAAAACGGGAGAATTGAAAGAAGCATACGTCTATGATAAAATGGTATTCCAAAGGACGGAAGACAAATGGAATCTCTCGATTCAAAAATATATTACAACTCCATTTCCCCTGGGGGAAATCACTAAATTACCCGACTCCGGATACGTTTCCACTACCTTAATGAAGTCTGAATGGCATTGGTATAATTTCGGGATCGCCAGATTCGACAAGGACTGGAACACCCAATGGCATAAGCTGATCTATGATAAGAAAGATCCATACGATCCGCGCAGAAGGCCGCTCTACGCCGTTGATACGTTGCAAAATGAAATTCTTATTCAATACGCCATTGCCAACGATACCAATGTCACAAACCACCTGCAGTCCATAGACTTGAGGGACGGATCAACTCAATGGCAAAATACCCATACGCTATCGGCGGATTACACAGAATATTGGGATATGGCCGTAGATAAGGAAACGATTTATCTGGCAGGCGAATCTCATTATGACATTCGCCGTTTCTTTTGGAAACCCTCCTTTCATGCCGCAATGATTTCCGGATATAACAGGGCGGATGGCAGCCTGAAGGGTCAGAGAATATTTGGGTTTGAAAATGCAGATGCACATTCACGCATTTCCTATATCGAAATGGATGGGGGCACGCTCCGATTGATGGGTACTGAATCCTACAGCAAGTTCCTGTTTCATGAATCCCGGGTTAATTTTTCCTGGACATTTAATAAGGGAGATTTTTGAAAATGGTGGAGTTTTGGGTTCGAGGTTGAATGTTCAATGTTTAATGTTCAATGTTGAAGGTTAAAAGAAGTCTTCAGTTGGCAGTAGCTTTAGGCAGTAGTAATTCGGAGTAGCGGTCATCAATTGCTTGTCTTAGGAAAGATATTTATGGCGTTTTAAAAGGACACAAGCCCTAATTCCTTCTGCTGTGTGCTAAGAACTCAACTAACTTTTAAACTATTCTGATATTGTAAAAGACTAGCCTCGAATTCAGTTTTCAGAGGATTTCAAATTCGCCCGTATTTCTTTG
>CAZEQO010000163.1:1973-5947 GCA_964514365.1 uncultured Robiginitalea sp.
CACCTCACAGAGCCCACCTTCCCGTGCCCCCCATTTCCAGGCAACTTTAAGCATCATCGTAGCCGAGGCGGGGTCTTTGACCAGGGAGTCCCGCAGCTCAAAATATTCAAACAGGGCCTCGGCCTGATCGTTGATGTAATCCATTTGCTGAGAGGTGTCAGCCTCACCGTATTTCAACAAGGCCCTGTTTTCTATGCAGTCATAAAAGTCTGCCATATCCTTTTCGGAGGCATTTTTTAAAATTTGTGCTTCTTCATTCAGTTCCTGCGTCCAGGCAGCGTTTACGACCACTAGAGCCAGAAGAAATAAAACCAATCGTGTCATGGGAAGCGGAAAATCTGAGGTTTAAATGTCGTTATCTTCAAAAATATAAATAAATTGTTTCTGAGGTGTGGTAATTAGAGGAGTCTACGATCCCGCCATAGTGCAACAGCATGAAGTAAAAGTATATAAGTATGAATATAAAATCCTATTTTGATCTTAACCATAAAACAGCCATCGTAACCGGTGGGGGGAATGGAATCGGCAAAGGCGCCTGTGAAATACTGGCGGCCTTCGGTGCTAATGTAGTCGTATCCGACCTTAAACTGGAAGACGCAGAAAAGGTGGCTGAGGGAATCACTTCCAATGGGGGGAGGGCCATCGCCCTGCCCTGTAATGTGACCAAAGACGAAGACCTTGAGAACCTGGTTTCAAAATCCGTGGAATCCTTTGGGAGGATAGACATCCTGGTCAACAACGCCGGGGGCGGGGGAGCCGGCAGGGAGAGTCCTTTCAAGATTACCCTGGACGACTTTAAATGGGTCTTTGGCCTGAACGTATTCAGCGCCTGGCGCCTGAGCCAACTATGCGCCCCGGAAATGGGTAAAAATGGCTATGGTTCCATAATCAATATTACATCCATGGCCTCTGTGAATAAAAGCCCTAACATCAGTGCTTATGCAAGTTCAAAGGCCGCCCTGAACCATATGACCGCCAACCTGGCCCACGATTACGGGCCGTTGGGGATCCGGGTGAATGCCGTGGGCCCCGGAGCCACCAAGACACAAGCGCTTGCAAAGGTCCTGACTCCGGAGATCGAAGCCAAAATGCTATCCGGCACGCCTATTAAAAGGCTCGGTGAGGTTGGGGATATTGCCGGTGCTATCCTGTATTTCGCCGCCCCGCTTTCTGAGTGGGTTAGCGGACAGGTCCTCTTTGTCAATGGGGGCGGAGTACAAACATTGGACTAAATCCTTCATTCGACCTGATATTTATCTTTTGAGATCCGAAAGGTCCATGATCTTTTTTGGAGATCATTTATCTTTAAGGAACTGAAACGTGTGCAACCTCCTTACGGTTCTGTCAAATCTTGTTAACCAGTGCTCATGCATAAAATGAAAATAGAAAGCAAAAACCTGAGGATTGTATCCTGGCTCAATCTGCTTTTTATACTCCTTTTGCTGGAAGGGCTATATGGGCAGGAAACTATTGATAGTCAGATAATTAACCAGGATACGGTTACCGCCCAGGCGGGTATTCCCTATAATGAGATCCTGATCGCCGCCGGGGAGTCCCGCATTCGGGCGATACGTATTGAGGAGTCACTGATAAGCCCGCAGCGGATTGAACGTGAAAATGAACGGAATGACTCCATTCTGGTCCTCATAGACAGTGCCCTATCACGTGCCAATACGTACGATTACCGGCAGGAGAGCCAGCGTTTTTTAACCAATGAAAGGAATTATTGGAAAACGGCAAGTGATCATATCAATGAGCAAAAGGAGCGGTTATCGGATGTGATACGGGGGCTGCAAGACCAACAGCAGCAACTCGGGATTGAACTCCGCAGATGGGAGAATACCCGACAGCTCATGGATTCCAGCTATGCCTCCGGCAATATCTCCAGGGTAATCGATTCTACCCTGGGTAAGTTGAATAGCCTGGCCGATGAAATAGAAGGGCGCACAGCGTTACTCATTACCCCCCTGAACAGGACCATCCGTACGGAAGTCGAAGTCGATCTTCATATGGAGGAAATAAGGCAGGCCCTCGTTGAAAAAACATCCCTTGCCTATTCCAAAACAGCCCCTGTCCTTTTTGAGAAAGCACCGGCCAATAAAGCCGGAGTGTCAATGCGCAGTAACATAGTCGACTCTTTGAAATCTGAATGGAACGCAGTAATCTTCTATTTCCAACAGCGCAAAAATACCCTGATACAATACCTTGTTTTTGTCTTGGGGATTCTGGTACTCTTTTCCTGGATAAGTACCCGCATCAAAGACCTTAAGGCCGATAACCTGAGTTATTATGAGTCCACCTTCAAAACAATTCTAAGGCGCCCCTTAACCGCAGGTATTCTTTTCAGCCTGTTTTTTTCAGTGGCGTTCTTCCCGGACCGGCCACCTTTGCTACTTGATCTGATCATACTCCTGCTCCTGGTCCCTATTGTTGATATTGGCCGGAAACTTGGTTCCAGGGGGGTTCAAAGATACCTTTGGGTTTTTATAGGAGTAATACTTCTGCTTTTGGTGATTCGTCTAATTCCGGCGGAGACCCTGCTTTTTCGATATACCCTATTGGTACTGGGCATTCTGGAACTACTGCTGCTCTATCGACTATACCGACATCCGGAGGTCCTGCTTCTGCCTACCCGAACCCTTACATGGTTTGTGCGGTTCCTGGTCAAACTCCATTTTGTGATCGTTGCAATCGCTGTGATAGCTGGTGTTCTGGGTTATGTCAGGCTCGGAAAGGTTGGAGTAGAATCTTTCCTCACTAATGCCCTTACGGGAATACTCCTGTTTATTTCTGCCATTATCCTTATCGGTGGACTTCAGTTTTTTATAGGGAGTCGTTATACGGATCGTTTTCAGGTGATCCGGGACCATGAAGACTATCTGAAAAGATTAGTAGCGCGGATTATAATTGTGGGTGTTACCCTTTTCTGGGTAGACGCCATATTGCGGATATTCTACTTGAAAAATGTTGTTTATGAGTTCTTAGGTTCCATTTTTTTCAGGGAACTCTCTATCGGGTCAGTTTGCCCTGATAACCATTGGATTACTGATGGCTGTGCGGGCTATCGGTATGCCCCTGGATCAATTGACTATTATTTTTAGTGCGTTCAGTGTGGGTATTGGATTTGGATTGCAGAATATATTTAACAACCTGGTCTCCGGGGTAATCCTTCTCTTTGAAAGAGAAGTACAGATAGGGGATATTATTGAAGTGGGGAGCCTTATGGGTACTGTTAAATCCATGGGAATCCGCTCAAGCCATGTCCGGACGTTTGAAGGAGCAGATGTGATCGTACCCAATGGCCAACTGATATCCAAAGAAGTCGTGGACTGGACTCTTTCGGATAAATCCAGGCGTATTGAAATTATCTCCGGGGTGGCCTATGGATCGGATGTGCACCTGGTAAAAAAACTACTGATGCAGATTATAGATGAACATCCCGATGTCAAACCAGATCCCGCACCCCTGGTTTTATTTAATGGTATGGGGGAGAGTTCCCTGGATTTCAGGTTACTGTTCTGGACTGCGAATTTTGAGGAATGGCTTCGAATCAGGAGCGAGGTTGTTTTTGCCATCCACGATGTCCTAAACGAAAACGGCATCACCATCCCATTCCCGCAACGGGACCTGCATTTAAAAACTGTCGATCCGCTGATTTTCCCTCAAAAAGACGAGAAATGAGTACGGTGCAGTTGGCAGGAGCAGTTGCTGTTGGCAGTTGGCTTTGGGCAGGAGCAGTTGGCAGTGGGCATTGGCCTTGTGCAGAACCTTCATTGAGAAGCTAAATTCAATGGTTTCAAAACTGCTTACTGCAACTGCCTACTGTTCACTTGATGCAGGGTTCAAACTATTTCGGATCCCAAATCACAATGAAATCCTTACAGTGGTTCTTTAAGGATATAGTGGATCGTCTTGATACCGTCCACGTAGTTGCCAATTCGGATGTTTTCGTTGGGGCTGTGCTGGTTGTTGTC
>CAZEQO010000164.1:0-2479 GCA_964514365.1 uncultured Robiginitalea sp.
TGATTCAGGGTACGGAAGAGCTTATTTCTGACCTCGCTCAATGGGGGGTTGAAATCCACAGTACTGGGGGGGAAACTGCCGACGTGGGAGACCTCGTGCGTACCATAATTGTGGATTCCACCGTTACGGCCCGGATCCGGAGGGATCAGGTTATCGACAATGCGCGTATCCGCGAAGGGGATGTGATTGTCGGATTGGCTTCCTATGGGCAGGCCACCTATGAATCTGAATATAATGGCGGAATGGGGAGCAATGGCCTCACTTCGGCCCGCCACGATGTTTTTCACAAAGCGTTGGCCGCGGCCTACCCGGAGAGTTTTGATCCGGAAGTCCCTGGGGACCTGGTGTATTCCGGATCGACAAAACTGAAAGATGCTGTTCCCGGAACACCTTTGGATGCCGGGAAACTCGTACTCTCACCGACACGTACCTATGCCCCGGTGATTCGCAAGATCCTGGATTCCCACAGCCCTCAAGAAATCCATGGGATGATCCACTGCAGCGGAGGGGCCCAGACTAAAATCCTCCATTTTATAGATGAGCTCCATGTGATCAAAGATCAGATGATGCCCGTGCCTCCTTTATTTGAGTTGATCCAGCGCGAATCGGGTACTTCGTGGAGGGAAATGTACCAGGTCTTTAATTGTGGCCACCGGATGGAACTCTATGTTCCCGAAGTTATTGCGGACTCCATAATTAAGGTTTCCAAGTCTTTTGGTATCGACGCCCAACGGATTGGCCGGGTTGAAAAAGCCCCCGAAAAAAAACTGACGATAAGCAGTCCGTACGGTACCTTTACGTATTGAGGTATACGATTCCCTCCCGAATCCCGTTTTCTTCTTATAAGTTCAATTGTATTCAACCATGGAGCGAAAAGCATTTTTACGTTCACTTGGGGCCGGGGCAGCTTTTGCACTGGTCTTTCCCTGTGTTCAGGGGTGTTCCAGTGACAGCGGGGGCGATCCGGGGCAGGAAGTGCCTACAGGAGTAGATTTTACAATAGATCTAAGCGGTCCGGATGGGGTGTCTCTCCAGAACAATGGCGATTTTATCATTCGCAATGAGGTGGTTGTAGCCCGAAACCTGCAGGGTCAGTTTGTCGCTGCCAGTAGAATTTGCAGCCACGAGCAAAACGCCGGGGTCTCCTTTGTGGAGGTTCAGGGCGGTATTTTTGAATGTGAGGTCCACGGCTCCCGCTTCGACCAGAATGGGGCCCCTCTGAACTCCATCACCCAGAATCCACTCAAGATTTTCAATACTGACCTCCAGGGGGATCTGCTCCGCGTTTTTGAGTAAATCAGCGCCGGCAAACTTCCCTTAGTACAGGGTTTTGATCTTTTTTAACCTTTCGCGGCTTAATCGTTAATCCCTTATTCTCAAACGCCTGCGTACAGGGCGTACATCCATTTTCACCTGCAATGGACCCCGATCCAAGGGCTGGATTTGGTCTTAAAAAATTGTACCTTCGCTGGGAATTCAGGAGCCTATGCTGGAAAAACTCGATATTGTAAAACAACGCTTTGATGAGGTCTCCGACCTGATCATCCAGCCGGATATTATTTCCGACCAGAAAAAGTATGTCCAGCTCAATAAGGAGTACAAGGATCTGAGGGAAATTATGGATAAGCGGGAGCAATATCTCCGATTGCATGACCGGATTACAGAGGCGGAAGAAATCCTCGCTGATGGCAGTGATCCTGAGATGACCGAAATGGCCAAAATGCAACTCGATGAAGCTCGGGGGGCCTTACCCGCCCTGGAGGAAGAAGTGAAGATGTTGCTGGTTCCAAAAGACCCGGAAGACGCCAAGGATGTGGTTATGGAGATCCGCGCCGGAACGGGTGGGGACGAGGCCAGTATTTTCGCCGGGGATTTATACCGAATGTATACCAAGTACTGCGAGTCAAAAGGTTGGAAAACCCATTTGCTGGACTTCAGTGAGGGTACCAGTGGGGGGTATAAGGAAATCCAGTTTGAAGTATCCGGGGAGGATGTCTACGGGACCCTGAAGTTTGAAGCAGGGGTACACCGGGTACAGCGCGTGCCCCAAACCGAAACACAGGGTCGGGTGCATACCAGTGCGGCTACGGTGATGGTGCTCCCCGAGGCTGAGGATTTCGAGGTTCATATAGATCCCAAGGATGTTCGAATCGATTTCTTTTGTTCCTCAGGACCCGGCGGGCAATCCGTCAATACTACGTATTCTGCCGTCCGGCTGACCCACGTCCCCACCGGTATTGTCGCCCAGTGCCAGGACGAGAAATCCCAACATAAAAATAAAGACAAAGCCTTTAAAGTGCTGCGTTCCCGACTCTACGATATGGAGCTCGCCAAGAAACAGGAAGAAGACGCGGCCAAGCGAAATTCACAGGTGAGTTCCGGAGATCGCTCCGCCAAAATACGCACCTACAACTATCCCCAGGGACGGGTGACGGATCACCGGATAGGACTTACCCTCTACGACCTCCAGAATATTGTG
>CAZEQO010000164.1:2489-5936 GCA_964514365.1 uncultured Robiginitalea sp.
TGAACGGGGATATCCAAAAACTCATAGACGAGCTGATGCTGGTCCACAATACCGAAAAATTAAAGGAGGCCTCCGAAACGTTCTGATCTGGTATGACTCAAGCCCAACTCACTGCAGAAATACGAAGAAAGGAAAGCTTTCTTTGTATCGGACTGGATACGGACCTGGAAAAAATCCCCGAGTTCCTTCGGACCTCAAAAGATCCGCTGTTTGCATTCAATAAGGCCATTATAGATGCTACCCATGACCTTTGTGTAGCCTATAAGCCCAATACGGCCTTTTACGAGGCTTATGGCAGTGAGGGATGGAAGGCTCTGGAACGGACAATCGCCTATCTGAATGACTCCTACCCGGATCATTTTACGATTGCAGATGCGAAGCGGGGAGATATCGGGAATACTTCCGGGCGGTATGCCCGCGCTTTTTTTGAAGCGATGTCTTTTGATTCTGTGACCGTAGCCCCTTATATGGGCCGGGATTCTGTAGAGCCCTTTTTGGCTTTTGATAACAAATTCGTGATTCTACTGGCCCTCACCTCGAATGCCGGGGCTTTCGATTTTCAGACACTTTCCACGCCGGATGAGGCGTTATACCTTCAGGTTTTGAGGAAAACAAGGGAATATGCACATGCAGATCGCCTGATGTACGTGGTTGGGGCCACAAAGGCTTCATTTCTTAAAGAAATCCGTGAAATTGTCCCCGATCAGTTTCTTTTGATTCCTGGCGTTGGAGCACAGGGGGGAAGTTTGGAAGAGGTGTGCACGTATGGGCTGAATTCCCAGGTAGGTCTTCTGGTGAATTCCTCCCGCGGGATTATCTATGCGTCAGACGGGGCAGATTTTGCTGAAGCTGCGCGGGAAAAAGCTAAAGCACTTCAGCTGCAAATGAGCCGCGTGCTTCGCGAATCAAAAAACTAAAGCGATTGCTGGAGCATCTTCTGGATTTTCTGAGCCTTTAGTTCAAAGAAATCCTTCAGAGCTGAATTCTTTTGCGCCGCCTCCATAGCCTTTTGGTTGAAGTGCCGCAGCTGGTGCCTGAGCAATTGCAATTCCTGAGAACCGGATCCTATTGCATTGATCGATCCTACTTTACAATTCTGCTTTTCCATGGTGCTTAGGGTTTATTACAAATTTACGGCTAAAACGAGGCTTTAGATTACCGACCCCCCGGGTATTTACCTAAAAATCAGGTTTTTTGTCTAAAAATTAACCTTTTCGTTAAATAGGGGAAGGCTAATCTGTTGTAGGGATCTTCAATTCCTTAAAAAGGATACAGTCCCGGCACAGGTTCGGCACCTCCTGTACAGTGAATGTATAAAACGAGTATGTGTAGACTGAAAAAACCCCGCCAGGGAAAAGCAGGGTTTTAAACTAACTAACTCAAAATACTAACTCAAATGATCGATGGTAGAAGTTGTAAATTGCGGCAGAGGCAAAGCAAATTTATCTTTCCGCCATGTACTACTGTACCCGTCTTTACTAATAACGTTAAAAATCAGCCCTTTAGTATGCAGGTTTTTAAAATAATCCGCTGTGTAAGAAGGTTCGTACAAGGAAATTTTTTGGTGTTGTTTCCCTGCTATTTTCAATGCGAATTCCTAGAGCGCAGCATAGGTTTTCCCGGCCTTTATTGAAAGATTGAAAATGGAATCCACTATTTCACAGGTATGGATATATAATCCGGAATAGAGACGCAGAATTTTTACATTTTCGGTAAATTGCGAAGCATTAAAGCGCAACATACATGAAAGCCCAAACCCCGTATAAACCCAAGCACAAAATCCGTATCGTAACAGCGGCTTCCCTCTTTGATGGCCATGATGCCGCGATCAATATCATGAGGCGGATTATTCAGACTACCGGGGTTGAGGTTATTCATCTGGGGCACGACCGATCTGTGGCTGAAGTGGTGGATTGTGCCATTCAGGAGGATGCCAACGCCATTGCGATGACTTCCTATCAGGGCGGTCACAATGAATACTTCAGGTATATGTACGACCTGCTACAGGAAAAGAACTCCGGTCATATCCAGATATTCGGAGGCGGGGGCGGAGTCATCCTCCCCAAAGAAATTGAAGCATTGATGTCTTATGGTATAACCCGGTTGTACGCTCCGGATGACGGGCGGGAACTAGGGCTGCAGGGTATGATCAACGATTTGGTCAGTACGGCGGACTACGCCGTCTCGGAATTGCCCCTGCCAGAAGGGGAACCCCTGGAAGACCTCATCCGTAAAAAGGATGTCCCCACCCTGGCGCGCCTGATCAGTTTGCAAAAGCACTTTCCCAAACCGGAACACACAGCGCCGGTCCTTGGGATTACGGGAACCGGAGGAGCCGGAAAGAGTAGTCTGGTGGATGAGTTGGTACGCCGGTTTTTAAATGAGCATACAGGGAAGACACTCGGGATTATTTCGGTGGACCCCTCAAAACGAAAAACGGGAGGTGCCCTCCTCGGAGATCGGATCCGGATGAATGCCATCCATCACCCCAATATCTATATGCGGTCCCTGGCAACCCGCCAGTCCAATCTGGCCCTTTCAAAACACGTAAATGAAGCTGTATCTGTACTAAAGGCTGCCGGTTTTGACATGATCATCCTGGAGACTTCCGGAATCGGCCAGTCAGACACTGAAATCCTGGAGCATTCGGATCTCTCGCTATATGTCATGACCCCCGAGTTTGGGGCGGCTACCCAATTGGAGAAGATCGATATGCTCGATTTTGCAGACCTGGTGGCCATCAATAAGTTTGACAAGCGTGGGGCTTTAGATGCGCTTCGGGATGTGAAAAAGCAGTTTCAACGCAATCACGGCCTTTGGGAGGCTGATCCGGAGACCCTGCCGGTTTATGGCACAATCGCCTCCCAGTTTAACGATCCGGGCATGAATCGCCTCTTTCGGGCGGTGATGGAGCAGTTGCATGAAAAGGGAGTTGAATGGGCCGCACCTGCGGCCGATCAAAAGCCAGGGGATGAACCGGAAAAAATCTTTATCATTCCCCCGGCCCGCACCCGATATTTATCCGAAATTTCTGAAACTAACCGCACCTATGACCAGAATGTAGTCTCCCAGGCCGGTGTAGCCGAACGGCTGTATGGCCTGTATCTTTCCATGTGCACCGTTGGTGGGATTTCCCCCGACCAGGTCACAGGCCTGATCTCCGGCGGATTGGATCGGGAGGCATTTCTCCGGGAGGACCTGAGCCAGGCGGACCGCTCGCTGATGGAGGAGTTGCTGGCCCGCTTTGAAACTGAGCACAAGAACCTGAACCCACACTATTGGGATCTTCTGCGTTCATGGCCCGGGCTTAAAGAGCGCTATAAGGAACCTGTATATTCTTTTACGGTACGGGGTAAGAAGGTTGAGATAGAGACGCATTCCGAATCCCTGTCGCACCTGCAAATTCCCAGGGTGGTTTTGCCGCGATACAGGAGTTGGGGGGAGATA
>CAZEQO010000165.1:0-5884 GCA_964514365.1 uncultured Robiginitalea sp.
TGACCTTGTATCTTTAAGGGATATACATTTTTATTCATGCAGATTAAAGAACAACCCATCGTATACGATGCGATTATCGTGGGATCGGGTGCAGGAGGGGGCATGGCGACAAAAGTCCTGGCAGATGCCGGCCTGAAAGTGGCCGTTGTAGAAGCCGGCCCTTTTTTTGACCCCGCCCTTCCCGAACATCAAACCCAACTGAAATGGCCTTATGAATCTCCGCGCCGTGGAGCTGCCACCGTCCGACCCTTCGGGGATTTTGACGCCGCTTACGGCGGCTGGGAAATCAAAGGACAGCCCTATACCCAGAAAGACGGTACCCGTTTTGACTGGTTCCGCTCCCAGATGCTTGGAGGCAGGACCAACCATTGGGGACG
Organism: uncultured Robiginitalea sp.; assembly: GCA_964514365.1. Classification (GTDB taxonomy): domain Bacteria; phylum Bacteroidota; class Bacteroidia; order Flavobacteriales; family Flavobacteriaceae; genus Robiginitalea. Next base: position 378 of record CAZEQO010000165.1, read on the forward strand.
AATTTCACTCCGTTTCGGACCCAAGGATTTCAAACATAAAGATGTCGATGGCCTGGGTGAAAACTGGCCGATCGGATACGAGGATATCAAACCGTATTACGACAGGGTAGACAAGCTTCTGGGGGTCTTCGGAAGCAAGGAAAACCTGCCCAATGACCCCGACGGATTTTTCCTGCCGCCCCCCAAGCCGCGACTTCACGAGCTGTATTATATTAAAGGAGCCCGTAAAGCCGGGGTACCTGTCTTTCCTTCCCGTCTCTCCATGCTGACCAAAAAAATCAACAATGAGCGAGGGGTTTGTTTTTATTGCGGACAGTGCTCGAGGGCTTGTCAGGTCTACGCTGATTTCTCGGCGGGTACCTGCCTGATTTTTCCGGCCCAGAAAAGCAGGGGTCAGGTAGACCTGTATGTAAATTCAATGGTCCGTGAAGTGACCACAAACCCGGAGGGAAAAGCGACTGGGGTTTCCTATATCAACAAGGAAGACCGGAAGGAATATCAACTCAGGGGAAAAGTAGTCATCCTCGCCGCTTCTGCCTGTAGTTCTGCCCGTATCCTGTTGAACTCCAAAAGTCCCCAACACCCCAATGGATTGGGGAATAGCAGCGACCTGGTGGGGAAATACCTGCACGATTCCACCGGCAGTAGTCGGGCTGCTTTTATACCCGCCCTGATGAACCGGGAGCTGTACAATGAAGACGGGGTGGGGGGGATGCATGTTTACTCGCCCTGGTGGCTCGACAATAAAGATCTCGACTTCCCGAGGGGCTACCACATCGAAGTTTGGGGAGGTATCGGAATGCCCAACTACGGTTTCGGTTTTAATCCAAACGAGTTCAACACCTTTTTCGGCCTGAAGACGGGAGGCTATGGCGACCAGCTCCGCAAAGATGTCAGGAAGTATTACGGTGCCGTTATGGGATTTGGGGGTCGCGGAGAATCGATTGCCCGAAAGGACAATTATTGTGAAATAGACCCGACCACGGTGGATGAATTTGGAATACCCGTTCTCCGCTTTCATTACAAATGGTCGGACTATGAGCGCAAGCAGGCCAAACATATGCAGATGACCTTCGAGGAAATAATAAATCAGATGGGAGGGGAGCCTTTGGGGGAAACCCCCGGGGCAGAAAGGGATTATGGACTTGAAACCCCCGGTCGTATCATACACGAGGTGGGCACCACCCGCATGGGGGATGATCCGGCTACCTCGGTTACAAATCGCTTTCAGCAGTTGCACGATTCAGACAATGTTTTTATCACCGATGCCGGGCCGTTTGTTTCCCAGGCAGATAAAAACTGTACCTGGACGATATTGGCCCTTTCCATGAGGGCTTCGGACTATATTGTAGAACAACTCAAACAACAAAACATCTGAAATGGATAGGAGATCGAGTTTAAAAAATATCCTTTTGGGCACGGTTGCCGGGGGGCTTGCAGTACATGGGTGTACGACAAGGGAAGCCGCAGAGGCCGCTGAACAATTGGGCGCAAAACCCGGTTTTGGGTACGGCAGGGTTCCTGAGGAGATGGAGGCCCTTGAAAAATTGAATGCCGAGACTTTTTTAAACCCCCATGAAAGGGAAACTATAGAAGTTCTTGCAGAGCTCATACTTCCTCCCGATGATAAATTTGGAGGCCCGCTGGAAGCCGGGGTGCCAGATTTTATTGAATTTATGGCTAAGGACTATCCGGATTTCCAACCTACCTTAAGGGGAGGGCTCATGTGGTTAGATCATAAAAGCAATACGGAGTTTGGAATGGAATTCAAGAGTATTCCTGAGGCTCAGCAAAAGGCCCTTTTGGATGGGATTGCGTACTACGATGCCAAAGTTCCCATGGAGGAGCATCCCCTGGAAATTCAGTTTTTTAACCTGGTCCGCAACCTCACGGTTTGCGGATATTATACCTCAAAAATGGGAATTGAGGATTTGGGCTACAAAGGCAATATGCCCAATGTCTGGGATGGTGTACCCCAGGAAGTTTTGGATAAACACGGCCTGGCCTATGAACCTGAGTGGCTTGAGAAATGCGTGGATCAGAGTCAAAGGGGTGTGATTGCCGAATGGGATGAAGATGGAAATCTACTGACCTGAGTGTTCTTTGGAACCGGATCCAGGTTACGTTCGGGTACTTATTCTGCAGGTCTGACGGCCACGCCCACCATAGAATCCGCAGTGCCGTAATAAAGGAACCACTGGTCCTTATACAACACAAGGCCTTCTGCAAAAGTAGTCCCGGCCTTGTACTGGCCACTCACCTCGTGCGGCAGTGAGGGACAGATAAATGGAGAGCTGAGACGCGCTATGAATTTTTCGGGTTCTGTATTGTCAAAAAGGACCTGACCACCACAATAGGTTCCTTCAGGCGTAGTCTTGCCCGCCCCTTGCCCGCTGAGGTTTTTTCCATTGTAGATCAGTAAAATCCCTGCTTCGGTATATAAGGCGGGAGGTCCGGGCTCTACCAAATGACTGTCGAAATCATTAAGGGTCGGGGTAAAGACTGCCAAAAGCTCTTTATCAGGCGTCAGACGCGGCGTCCAGTCATTTCCATCGGTTGATGTGGCGAGATTTACAAAAAGTTCTCCCCAGTACATCTGATAGGCGCCATTGATTTTTTTGGCAATCAGACGCCCGTTTTTAATCTCGGTAACCACAGCTCCTGATTTACTCCAGGTGTCGAGATATTCCCCTCCGTGTGCAAATTCAAAGACGGGGCCTTGTTTTTCCCAATGAATCAGATCGCGGGATACCGCACTGCACAAACGGGCCGTTTCATTGTTCCAGGCAGTGTAGAGCATAAGGTAGGTGCCGTTTTCCAATTCCACCACCCTGGGGTCTTCAACGCCCCCCGGGTACTCCCATTTTAAATATGGGTCCTGGTCCGGATAAAGGACTGGATGAGGGTATCGATTAAATTGAAGGCCGTCTGTACTCCAGGCCAATCCGATGCGGGAGGTTCGTTCCCCCAGTTTCGCCTTCGGGTTGTCCTCTGCCCTGAAAAAGACAAAAATAGTATCATTGCGCACCACAGAAGAATTGAAAGTCGGAATTCGCCTGCAGGATAGGGTTTTCAGTTGGCTTTTCGAAGCCGGTTAACCACGGGGCTTGGGCCCAAAGCCCCAGGGGAATAAAAATTAGTACGGAAAAAAGGATGTTGCGCATGGACGAATATAGGTCCTTTTGGCCGGATGCACAGCATAAGAGGTGTTCGGGCCACTACCAAAATGTGTATTTTCGTATAGATACGGCAAAAACGGAGTGGAAGTTGCGCAAAATCAGATTGGGCTTTTGGGTTTTATTGGTAATCGGCATTTCCTGTGGGGAGGTTCATAAGGAAAAGCAGGATTCATCTTCGGAAAATCCAGGAGTCACAGCAGTATCCAATACCCGGGGTGATAGGGCAACCCCCACAGCGGATACCAGGAAGGTAAAATCACTTGCTGCTTTAGAAGCCCTTCCCGATACGGCCTTTGTCCGGCTCTCGGATTACAGCACGGAGTTTTCCTTTGACCTGCGCTACGCTACCGAAAATAATTTTATGAAGACCCGGGTATACGATTGCCCGAAATGCTATACCCGCGCCATTACCGCCCGCGCCCTTATTGCGGCCAATGCTGAGTTTTTAGAGCAGGGGGTACGCATCCGTTTTTTCGACTGCTACCGACCCAATTCCGTACAGTATCTCATGTGGAAGGTGGTCCCAAACCCCCAGTACGTGGCCAACCCGGTAAAAGGTTCCATCCACAACAGGGGGGGAGCGGTAGATATTACCCTAGAAACACTATCTGGCAATCCCCTGGATATGGGCACCGATTTTGACTATTTCGGGAAGCCTGCCTATCACGATGCCACCGAACTGCCCGCTAAGGTACTGGAGAATAGAAAGTTACTCAAAGAAACTATGGAAAGCCATGGATTCTGGTCCGTGCGGACCGAGTGGTGGCACTACAACCTGAAAGCCGCTTCTGCATATCCTGTCGCAAATTTCCAGTGGTCCTGCGCCATGGGGCAGCCTTTATAGGCTTTCTTCAGGTGTTTTCACACGCTGACATTCCAAAACCCGGAGTGACTCATCAAAGGAGCGGACAAAGAAGAGGTAGGTCTCGCCCCCATCTTTAATGCGATTCCGCTTCCTCAGGGTTGCCACGGATTCCGGAAAATTACGGGTGCTCACATTCGCCCTGGTATAGGGAAGCTTTCCGGGTTTGTATTCCAGATTCTCAAGGATTTTAAACCGCCTTCCAGGAAACGCAATACAGGAGTCCGAGGTATAGAGGTGTGTATTCAGGTGGATTTTGTACAGGTGGTAACGGGCCGCTATCGATTTGAATCCGCCGGCCTTCAGAATCGCGGCATTTGGTTCGTACAGGTATTCCATCGGGTTAGAAAAAGGGACCTCCGCATCAACCTCTTCGGTGGGATTAAATCGAAAAGGGGGGAAGCCTGTTTTCAAATCCACTGCAATACGCTCTGTATCTTGTGTATGCCCTTTTTGAAGCAGCCATATCAATTCCCGGACTTCATTACCAACGGCCACAATGTGGACTTCCCGAACATTCCCCATCTGTCTGATACCCTCTGTGATATCAAGCATGGGGGAGGTCTTCACCATGATGTTCTCACTCACCTCAAATAATTCAGGGAGGATTTCAGGGAGGGGCGGTTCACAGTCTTCCAGGAGGAATACCTTCCTGCGATTCTCCTTACGCCTGGAGGGATCCAGGTAAATCCAATCAAAAGAACGATGACCGAAGGGTTTACCCTCTTTCAGGTCACTTTGCAGCAGGGCCAGCGCTTCCCCCTGATGCACCCGGATGTTTTGTCCTCCGAGGATTTTAAAGTTATGTGCAGTAATCTGGGCGAGGTCCGGGTTTCGCTCCACATAATGGACTTCCCTGAAGGCCTCGTGCATCAGGAAGGTGTCAACGCCGGAGCCTCCCGTAAGGTCCAACATGGTGTCGCCCTCGACCAGGGCAGCTTTATAACGACCGGTACGCTCCGAAGAAGCTTGTTCAAGGTTGAGCAGGGGTGGGTAATAAATACCGGGTTGACTGTACCAGAAGGGCAGTTTTGTCTTCGCTTTTTTTCGCCCGCTGAGTTGCCCGGCCAGCTCCTGGGATGAAACTCCCGGAAAGCGACTTTTCGCCAGGGAAACTGCCAGTGGATCGAGATCCGGGTTTTTAAAAAGAAAATCCTGAATGTCGGATGTAAGGAGTTGTTTGTTCAATGGGACCCTAGATATTCTGGGTCATTCGCTTTACAATTTTATTTTCGGAGAAAAACTCCTTAAGAATAACCTTGATAGCCGTATACCCCGGAATAGCGACTATCATTCCCACTACGCCAAAAAGCATTCCGGAAATAAGGATGACCAGGAAAATTTCCAGGGGGTGCAGTTTAATTGCATTTGCGAAAATGACCGGTTGTGAAATAAAATTATCGATCAGTTGGGTGATCCCGAATCCGAGCACCACCCATCCCATATCGGGCAGGATAACGGCATTA
>CAZEQO010000166.1:0-1524 GCA_964514365.1 uncultured Robiginitalea sp.
GATGAGATTTCTTTAAAGGGTCGTGGGAGACTACCACGTTGATAGGCCACAGGTGCAAGTACTGTAAAGTACGCAGCCGAGTGGTACTAATAGCCCGTACAACTTGCGCCATTACTTGCTTTGTTAGAAGCGGCTTTTTACTAAAGCAATACGGATAAGTGTTTGTAACTCTTCGAAGAGAAGCTCCGGCTTTCTGTTCCATATGTCAGGATATTGCCCGAGAAGTAGTGCGTTAAGCATACTTTACGGGAAGTCTGCAAGAGGCCGCGCGGGAAGGTTCATCCGATACCGCGAGGTTGTAATGCCGACTTAAAACTCAGGTGGCCATGGCGACGGGGTTCACCCCTTACCATTCCGAACAGGGAAGTTAAGTCCGTCAGCGCCGATGGTACTGCCACTAGGTGGGAGAGTAGGTCGCCGCCTCCTTTGATAAGCCCCTTACAGAAATGTGAGGGGCTTTTTTTATGCGTAATGCGGAAATCCCGTATAATCATGGATGTTAGCAGGAGAAATGTTCCCCGTATCCTTGAAACAGCCTAATCTTCAGACCCGGGGCAGGTCACCACTTCCTTTCAGTGGAAGTGCAGAATTCCCCATGAGATAGGTGTCTACGTGATGGGCGGCCTGCCGACCTTCAGAAATGGCCCAGACGATAAGGGATTGCCCCCTTCTTTGGTCTCCTGCTGCAAAAACCCCCGGAATATTGGTCTTGAAATCCCTGGTGGAAGCCTCGATATTTGTCTTCGAATTCATTTCAACCCCTAACGCGCTTGCCAGGTTCGGTTCGGAACCCGTAAAACCGAGGGCGAGTAGTACAAGATCACAGTTCCACTCCTTTTCAGTGCCCTCTAATTCCCTTAGTACTGGTCGGTTATCAGGGCCTGGAATCCATTCCACCTCCACAGTAAGCAGCTTTTTAAGGTTGCCCTGAGTATCACCGACAAAGGATTTGGTTGCAATGCTAAAACAGCGGTCAGCTCCTTCTTGGTGAGATGAACTGGTTCTCAGGCGCATCGGCCAAAAAGGCCAGGGCTGATTTTCAGGTCTGCCCACAGGGGGCTTGTCGAGAATTTCAAAGTTGGTTACTGAGGTAGCGCCCTGCCTGATCGAGGTCCCGATACAATCAGATCCTGTATCCCCGCCCCCAATGACAATGACGTGCTTACCACTTGCGGTCACAACTTCTCCATCGAACGGATCTCCGGAGACCTTAAGGTTGTTTTGGGTTAGAAAATCCATGGCCTGGATGACTCCATGTAGTTCGGCTCCGGGAATAGTGAGATCCCTGCGTATGGTGGCGCCCCCACATAGGAGGATGGCGTCAAACGTTTCCCGTAGTTGGGATGTTGGATAGTCTTTGCCAACTTCCACATTGCACCTGAATTCGATTCCTTCTTTTTCGAGGATTTCAAGGCGTCGCTCGATGATTGATTTTTCCAGTTTAAAGATTTGTATTTATCACCAGGGATTTTATATAACCACGACGCTGTAAGGTAAATATTTTTTATGCCATAACTAACTGGA
>CAZEQO010000166.1:1534-5835 GCA_964514365.1 uncultured Robiginitalea sp.
TATACCATAGCGCAGCAGGCCTCCGGGCCTGGCGTCCCGTTCAAATACGGTAACCAGGTGCCCCGCGCGATTCAATTGCTGGGCGGCGGCCAATCCGGCCGGGCCAGATCCCACAACAGCTATTTTCTTACCCGTTCGCTGAGTTGGGGGTTGCGGAAGAATCCAACCGTTGGAAAAGGCAGTCTCTGCAATATTCTTCTCTATGTTTTCAATACTCACGGGGTCCTCATTGATACCCAGTACGCAAGCTTCTTCGCAAGGAGCCGGACAAAGCCTCCCGGTGAATTCAGGGAAGTTATTGGTGGCATGCAAAAGCTCTGAGGCCTTTTCCCAGTGGCCTTTATAAACGGCGTCGTTAAAATCCGGGATCAGATTACCGAGCGGGCAACCGCTATGGCAAAAAGGGATCCCGCAATCCATACATCGCGCACTCTGTTTGGTGAGTTCATCGCCCCCCAGTGGTACTGTGAACTCCCTGAAGTGTTTAATCCGTTCCCCGACCGGGGCATAAGACTCCACCTTTCTCTCATATTCCTTAAACCCAGTTATCTTTCCCATATTCAGAGTGTTTCTAATTGCTCGTTTTTCAATCGGATGAGTGCTTGTCGATACTCCTCCGGGAAGACTTTCACAAACTGGGGCAGGTAGTGTTCCCAATTCTCGAGGATACGCTGGGCCAGGGGACTCAATGTTTTGTTGTAGTGGCTCTCCACGAGTTTGCGAAGTCCTTCGACATCTTCAGGTTCATCAACAGGCAATAAATGTATGGTTTCGCTATTGCATTTGCGACCGAAACGACCTTTCGTATCTAGCACATAAGCGATGCCCCCACTCATACCCGCACCGAAATTGCGTCCGGTTTCCCCGAGGATTACAGCGATACCCCCGGTCATGTATTCACAACCGTGGTCGCCAATACCTTCTACTACGGCTACCGCCCCGGAGTTTCGAACACAAAATCGTTCACCCGCCTTCCCGTTTATAAAAACTTTGCCTGAAGTAGCCCCATAGAGGCAAACATTTCCAGCAATAATATTTTCTTCCGGTCGGAAGGTAGAGCCCTCAGGTACTTTTAGCACCAGGTGGGCGCCGGAGAGCCCTTTGTCAAAGTAGTCATTGGCATTTCCATTGACCACCATGGTAAGGCCTCTTGTGGCAAAGGCCCCGAAGCTTTGGCCTGCGGAACCTGTAAAATTTAATTTCAGGGTGTTATCAGGCAGTCCCTCAGCCCCGTATATTTTTGAGATTTCATTGCTTATGATGGCGCCTATCGCCCTGTCTGTATTGCGGATTTTGAGATCGAGGGCTGTTTTTTCCTTTCTGAAGAGGGCCGGGTGGGCTCTTTCTATGATATCGAATTCGATGGATTCCAATATACGGTGGCTTTGGGCTTCTGTATTGCACAATGCCCTGTTACCGGGTACAGGAATCTTATGGAGGATAGGGCTGAGATCTATACCGTGGGCTTTATAGTGATCCAGGGCCTTCCTTCGGTCCAGTTTGCTGACCTTACCCACCATTTCGTCCAGGGTCCTGAACCCCAGCTTTGCCATGATCTCCCGGAGTTCTTCAGCCACGAAGTACATATAGTTTACAACATGCTCAGGCTTACCATCGAACTTTTTTCGAAGTTCGGGATCCTGGGTGGCAATGCCGACAGGGCAGGTGTTGAGATGACAAACACGCATCATTACACATCCGGAGGCCACCAATGGGGCCGTGGCAAATCCGAATTCTTCCGCACCCAGGAGGCAGGCAATGGCTACATCGCGACCGGTTTTTAGTTGTCCGTCACACTCCAGGACTACGCGGTTTCTCAGGTCGTTCATGACCAGGGTCTGCTGGGCTTCGGCAATTCCCAATTCCCAGGGTAGCCCGGCGTGTTTCAATGAGGTAAGGGGAGAGGCCCCGGTGCCCCCGTCATGACCAGATATAAGGATCACATCTGCCATAGCTTTAGCTACCCCGGCCGCAATCGTTCCGACACCTACCTCCGAAACCAGTTTTACATTGATCCGGGCTTCCCGATTTGCAGCTTTAAGGTCGTAAATGAGCTGGGAGAGATCTTCGATAGAGTATATGTCGTGATGTGGCGGGGGTGAGATCAACCCAACATAGGGGGTAGAGTTCCGGGTGCGGGCGATTTCCGGGTTTACTTTTGGCCCAGGGAGTTGTCCTCCCTCACCGGGCTTGGCACCCTGTGCCATCTTAATCTGTATTTCGGCCGCATTGGTGAGATAATTGGAGGTGACCCCAAAACGTCCTGAAGCCACTTGTTTGATCGCACTATTTCTCCAATCTCCTCCACTAGTGCGGTAAAAGCGCTCTGCATCTTCCCCACCTTCCCCTGAATTGCTTTTGGCGCCAATACGGTTCATGGCAATTGCCAGGTTTTCATGGGCCTCTTTGCTTATGGACCCATAGGACATGGCTCCTGTCTTAAATCGTTTAACCACTTCAGTCCAGGGTTCCACCTCATCCAGGGGAACCGGATCCAGATTGGTGAATTCGAACATACCCCTCAGGGTCATCAGTTGTTCGGACTGTTCGTTGACCAAGCGGGCGTAATCCCTGTACGTTTTCGGTTCGCCCATACGGACAGCCTTTTGGAGCAGCGCAACACTCAGGGGGTTAAATTGATGCTTCTCCCCGTTTCGTCTCCAGCGGTAATCCCCGCCGATTTCCAGTTCCATATTTCCGGGGATATAAGAAGTATAAAACGCCTTCTGATGGCGTCGGGCGATTTCTCTTTCGAGTTCATACAAACCAATCCCTTGAATTCTGCTTGGGGTATTGGGGAAATAACGTTCTACAAGATCCGTCTTCAGTCCCAGGCACTCGAAGAGCTGCGAGCCACGGTAGGAATTCATGGTGGAGATCCCAATCTTGTTCATCACCTTCAGGATTCCTTTGCCCACCGCTTTGTTGTAGTTGGCTATCGCCTGATCAAAACTGCATTGGGGCAGGGAATCCTGTTCGATTTGTTGGGCGATAATCTCATTGACCAAATAGGGGTTGACGGCACTGGCCCCAAAACCAAAAAGGAGTGCAAAATGGTGTACTTCCCTTGGCTCAGCCGATTCTACGATGATACTGAGACCCGAGCGCTGGCGTAGTTTTTGCAATCCGTTATTTACATAAGAACAGGCGAGCAAAGCGGGAATGGGTGCTTGCTGCTCATCAGTATTCCTGTCAGAGAGGATCAGGATGCGAACCCCCTGATTCACGGCATCTGAAGCTTTTTTAAGGAGCACTTCCAGGGCTTCTTCCAAACCATTGAGTCCACGGGCCGCCTCGTAACGCATTGGAATGGACAGGATCTTGAAGTCAGGCTGCTGCCCAAAACGCTTTATCTTATCGAGATCCTCTTTGGAGATCACGGGGTTGTGAATCTTCAATTTTCGACAGTGTTCAGAGGTCGGGTCAAATATGTTCTGGTCCCTTCCCAGGGTAAGGCTGATGTCACAGATTAATTCTTCCCTGATACCATCCAGGGGCGGGTTGGTCACCTGGGCGAAAAGCTGCTTGAAATAATTGTAGATCAGTTGCGGACGACTGGATAGCACCGCAACAGGCGTATCTGCACCCATAGACCCTATAGGTTCTTTCGCTTCCCGGGCCATTGGTAAAACAATGTGCTGAATCTCTTCCTGCGTATAACCAAAGGCAATTATTCGTTTAGCCAGGGGTACCTTATCCTCCTGCAATGGTGCTTTGCTGTAAGGAATGTCCTTAAGCTGGATCAGGTTTTCCTTCAACCATTTTTCGTAGGGCAGTTTACAGGCAATAGCTTCCTTGACTTCCTCATCATTGACGATCCGGCCTTCCTTCATGTTTACCAGAAACATCCTCCCGGGTTCCAGCCTGCCGTGAAGGGCTACATTTTCCGGGGCAATATCGAGCACCCCTGTTTCTGAAGACATGACCACATACCCATCTTTGGTCACGGTGTAACGAGAGGGTCTGAGGCCATTGCGGTCGAGGACTGCCCCGATGTAATTCCCATCGGTGAAAGGGATGGAAGCCGGGCCGTCCCAGGGTTCCATCAGGCATGAATTGAATTCGTAGAACGCCTTTTTGGACGGGGACATGTCCTCATTTTTTTCCCAGGCTTCCGGCACGAGCATCATCATGACTTCTGGCAGTGACCTTCCACTCATAAGCAGGAGTTCCACCACCATATCCATTGTGGCTGAATCCGATTTTCCCGGAAGCACCACAGGGAGGATTTCTTTCAGGTCTTCTCCCAACCACTCGCTGGCCAATAGCTCTTCCCTGGAAAACATCCTGGAAACATTACC
>CAZEQO010000167.1:0-1294 GCA_964514365.1 uncultured Robiginitalea sp.
CCGCGCCGAAATGCAGGATCAGACCCTGAGGGTAGCTCACACCCCGGAAGTCCCTGACCAAACTTGCGTGGTGGAATCCGACTGGAGTTCAGCCTCTTATTATTTCAGTGTACTGGCCCTTTCCAAACCCGGAAGCAGGCTTCGGTTGAGTGCCTACCGGGAAGATTCCCTTCAGGGCGACCGGGTACTCTGCGAGCTTTTTAAACCCCTGGGTGTCCGATCTGAATTTGAAGGGGATACCCTGGTACTTTCACGTACGGAACAGGTGTTGCCCCCCCATCTGGAGCTCGATTTGGTACAGGCTCCGGACCTGGCTCAGACCCTGGCGGTTTGCTGCTTTGGCCTGGGAATCTCCTGTGATTTAAAAGGGCTTCATACCCTGAAGATTAAGGAGACCGACCGCCTCGAAGCCCTAAGGGCAGAACTGACAAAATTGGGCGCGCAAATCCGGGTTACAAACCATTCCCTTCATCTGGAGAAAAGTACGGAATGTCGTTCCGGAATCTCCATTGAGACCTATAACGATCATCGGATGGCCATGGCTTTTGCCCCCTTGGCCTTAAGGAGTAGCCTGTTCATTAATGACGCCGGGGTGGTCTCTAAATCCTATCCGGGTTTTTGGGAAGATCTGGAGCGTATCGGTTTTAAAACTGAAGAAGCGGGATCTTACTGATCCGACCAAACGGCGAGTTCATTTCCTGCAGGATCAGAAAAATGAAAACGCTTTCCCCCCGGGAAGGAGAATATGTCCTGAAGTATTGTACCTCCGGACTGCAGGATGGTTTCGCGAATAGCTTCGAGGTCCTTGTGGTAAAGAATTACCAGAACTCCCCGGCTGCCAGCGGCATCTGACCTTTCAAAACCTCCTGATACCCCGCTGTTTTCAAAAGCCGTATAGTCGGGTCCGTAATCGGTAAACTTCCATCCAAAGCAGGAGGCGTAAAAGGTTTTTATAGCCTTCAGGTCAGGTGCCCTGAATTCAATATAGTCAATGTGATTCTCGGTCATAGTTACACTATTTATAGGGACTTAATCCCTGTTGCTGCGCAAAGCCCGATGGCTTTAATCCACTTTTCGAAAGACCAGTTGGGCCCCGTTGGGATTGGTCAGGGTAAGCCTGCCCTCTTCAAGTTTGTAATCAATAGTGCTTCGAAGGGTTTTTAGAAATTCGGCTTCCAGCCCACCAGGGCACATTTTGCGGGTGGTGAGTATATCATGGAACCGCAGGAGTCCCGGTTCGAAAAAAAGGGAACCGCGCATTTGGTTGCAGGAGGCAGAGCCCATGAATGAGGCG
>CAZEQO010000167.1:1304-5833 GCA_964514365.1 uncultured Robiginitalea sp.
GCTTCAGCTCTTTTTTAAGTTCATGATCAATTAGTTCAAGGTCTTCCGAAATAGTAATCGCCTGCCCATTGAGCGATTCCAGTGCCCAAATGTCGTGCAGGCGATAATCCAGGATATAGGCCCCGCATCCCTTTAGAACGGAATACTCAGGGTCAATGGTGCGTTTGTATTCCACGTGTACGCTGTAGGGCCTGGATACATCGTATTGAGACTCGCAGGGTTCCTGGATAATTTTGATGTTCAAGTGTGTGGATTCAGTCCTGAGAACATAGCGTTTGATGTTGCTATCCATGGCCCTGTCAGGTGTGGTGTGAGGTGTGCTATAACTGTCCTCCCCGGTCCTGAGGTGAATGCCGTCAGTGCTGATATCCAGGGTCCAGTCCGGAGAAATTCCAGAGGCCATAAAGTAGTATTCATTCACATCCATAGCCTTTAAAGGAGTTGTGGATTCAGAGTCTGTCGTTTCAACGGCAGGAACCGGACTGGGGACAACTGTTTTTTTGGCTTCTTTTTTCGGGGAACACCCAGACAAAGCGAAAAGGGAGAGTAAAAAGATAATTTGAACAGTTTTTGGCGACATTTTCCAATGTTAAGTACAGGGGATTCTCAAAAATAGGCTATTGACTGGAATTAACCATGTACTCCTGCTACCATTGGATCCCACGGTTTTCTACAACCACATATTCTCGGAAAGATGGCTATTAAACAGAAGAAGAACACAGTAAGTGCAGGAGAATTACAAGGTTTTACTTGACAACGCCTATGATGGGGTCGTATATTTGCAGCCGCTAAACTGAAAACTCCCAGCACCCTATGAAGTTATCTCATTTTAATTTTGAATTGCCAAAAGACCTACTCGCGGAATACCCTGCTGACCACCGGGACGAATCCAAACTGATGGTAATTCACCGGGATACGGGGAAAATTGAGCACAAGTTATTCAGGGATTTGATCGACTATTTTGAAGAAGGTGACGTCATGGTGTTGAATAACACAAAGGTCTTTCCAGCCCGCCTTTTTGGGAATAAAGAAAAAACCGGAGCCCGCATCGAGGTTTTCCTGCTTCGCGAGCTGAACCAGGACCAGCGCCTTTGGGATGTCCTGGTCGACCCGGCCCGGAAAATCCGGATTGGAAACAAATTGTACTTCGGGGAAGATGAGGCCCTGGTTGCCGAGGTTATTGACAACACTACTTCCCGGGGGCGGACCCTGCGGTTTCTCTATGACGGATCCTACCCCGATTTCAGGCGTAAGCTTCGGGAATTGGGACAAACACCCCTGCCAAAATACATCAAAAGGGACGTAGAGGCTTCAGATGAAGAGCGATATCAGACCATCTATGCGAAGCACGAAGGCGCTGTGGCTGCCCCAACGGCCGGGCTGCATTTTTCAAAACATTTGCTCAAAAAACTGGAGATCAAAGGAATCGATTTTGCCGAATTGACCCTACATGTGGGGTTAGGGACTTTTAACCCGGTTGAAGTTGAGGATTTATCCAAACACAAAATGGACAGTGAAGAGCTGATCATCGAAGAGCGGGCTACCGAAATCGTAAACAATGCCAAGACTCAGAAGCGCAGGGTATGCGCTGTGGGTACTACGGTAATGCGCGGTCTTGAGAGTGCTGTCTCTTCTGAACATACCCTCAATACGCACCAGGGATGGACCAATAAATTTATTTTCCCTCCCTACGAATTCAGTATTGCCAATGCGATGATTACGAATTTTCATTTGCCCAAGTCCACGCTATTGATGATGGTTTCTGCCTTTATTGGTCACGATCTGATGAAACGCGCCTATAAAGAGGCCATACTCGAACAATACCGGTTTTACTCCTACGGGGATGCGATGCTCATTCTTTAGAAGGAGCGTTACTCAATAGGATACCAGGCCGGCTTACCCTGCCCCGAAATGGATACAGCCGAGAAAAGCGATATCAGAAAACTGAGCCGGGAGGCCCTGCGCACCTTCTTTACCGAAAATGGGGAGCAAGCCTTCCGGGGGAACCAGGTTTATAAATGGCTTTGGCAAAAGGGGGCGCATTCTTTTGAGGCGATGACCAATCTTTCCCTGGCCCACAGGGAACTTCTCAACACCTATTTTACCATCAACCATATCGCTGTGGATCAGATGCAGCGCAGTAACGATGGAACCATTAAAAATGCAGTTCGCCTGCACGATGGACTGATCGTGGAATCCGTTCTGATTCCCACGGAAAGCCGGACAACTGCCTGTGTATCCAGTCAGGTGGGGTGCAGCCTGGACTGTCGTTTTTGCGCTACGGCCCGGCTCAAACGCATGCGTAACCTGAATCCGGATGAGATTTTTGATCAGGTAGTGGTCATAGACCGCCAGAGCCGCCTGTATTTTGGAAGGCCCCTGAGTAATATTGTCTTTATGGGTATGGGGGAGCCCTTGATGAACTACCCCAACGTGGTCAGGGCCATACGCATGATCAGTTCCGAAGAGGGGTTGGGAATGTCCCCAAAGCGGATAACCGTATCGACCTCAGGTGTTCCGAAGATGATTCGCAAACTGGCCGATGAGGAGTTGCGTTGTAACCTGGCGGTTTCCCTTCACTCCGCTGTGGAGGAGACCCGTACGGAAATCATGCCCTTTAACGCTAAAATGCCTTTACAGGATCTCAAAGAGTCCATTGTGTACTGGTATGACAAAACCAGGAGCCGCATCACCTACGAATACGTGGTATGGGAAGGTATCAATGACGCCCCTTCCGATATTCGGGCCTTTCTGGATTTTTGTAAAGCAGCCCCCTGTAAAGTGAATTTGATTGAATATAACCCCATCGATGACGGTGAATTTCGCCAGGCCCCTGAGCAAGCTGTACAGGCCTATGTCCGGGCACTGGAAGCCGCGGGAATTACCGTAACCGTGCGCCGTTCCAGGGGAAAAGACATCGATGCAGCCTGTGGCCAACTGGCCAATAAGGAGGCCAATACCTAAAGGTGGTGAGGAATTTATCTATTCGGAATCTTGGAGTTTCCCACCCCTCCCCATACCAAATTTAGCATTACACCCTGAAACTTCCCTGCGCCTTACTTCTTTTCAATGAGTTCAGGGGGGTAATAGTATTTTCGAATCTGCCGTTTCACATATAAAAAACGGACAATCCCAATAAAGAGCAAAAAGGGGGACAAGATGGTTAGGAAATATCCGATATCCCTGATTTCCTGTAATACTTCAATTTTGAGGATGGCAAACCCGGAACTCAGAAAGACGATAAAGGTTCGGAAATAAGCCAGAAAAGTCCGCTCGTTGGCAAGGCGGGTGCGCTCAATGGCCAGGGCATCCGTGGGTTTAAGGTGGGATTTATCCATTACGAAGGGTATTAAAGTGGTTTCGTTTTAAGGTCTGTGAAATTATACAATTTACCGGGTTATTTCTGTAACCTAAATAACAGAGCCCCCTTTGGTGTATTCTTCCTCAGTTGACGCTCTGTTTAACGGCATTTTTTGGCTAATTTTACAGGCCGCCTAACCCGACAGATCCGATCGTTTGAAAATAACCGCACAGATTCGCGAACCCATTGAAAAGGAAATGGAACTCTTTGAAACAAAGTTTCACGAGTCCATGCGGTCCAAGGTACCGTTGCTCAATCGGATCACGTATTATATCGTGAATCGGAAGGGTAAGCAAATGCGCCCGATGTTTGTTTTTCTCACGGCAAAACTCCTCAATAACGGAAAGGTCAATGAAAGGACCTACAGGGGTGCCTCGGTAATCGAGTTGATCCATACGGCGAGTCTGGTTCACGACGATGTGGTGGATGAAAGTTATAAGCGCCGTGGTTTTTTTTCGATCAATGCCCTTTGGAAAAATAAGATCGCCGTGCTGGTGGGCGATTTTCTCCTCGCCCGTGGGATGCTCC
Source organism: uncultured Robiginitalea sp. (assembly GCA_964514365.1). Taxonomy (GTDB): domain Bacteria; phylum Bacteroidota; class Bacteroidia; order Flavobacteriales; family Flavobacteriaceae; genus Robiginitalea. The sequence continues at coordinate 5,194 of CAZEQO010000167.1, forward strand.
TTTCTGTGGATCACGGAGATTTTGACCTGTTAAAGATTATCTCGGTTGCCATGCGGGAAATCAGCGAAGGAGAATTGCTTCAAATTGAAAAGGCGCGCTTACTGGATATTACCGAACCGGTGTATTATGAGATTATCCGGCAAAAAACCGCCACGCTTATCGCGGCTTGCTGCAGTCTTGGAGCAGCTTCGGTACAGCCGGATTCGGAGGAGGTGGAAATATTCAGGAGATTTGGGGAACTGAGCGGGATGGCCTTTCAGATCAAGGATGATCTATTTGATTACGGGGAGCAGCGTATAGGTAAACCCACGGGGATCGATATCAAAGAACAGAAAATGACCCTCCCCTTGATTTATGCCCTCAACCAGGCTTCAGAGAAAGATCGGAAATGGCTGATCAAATCTGTTAAAAACCACAACAAGGATCGCAAAAGGGTACGTGCGGTTATCGATTATGTAAAAGCATCGGGCGGATTGCAGTACGCTGAGGGACGAATGCTGGAGTTTCGGGATCAGGCCCTGGAGATTCTTACGCCCTATCCGCAGTCCCCCTATAAGGAAGCCCTGGAGCTTATGGTCAATTACGTGGTGGACCGTAAAATTTGACCCATAATCCTCAGGAACTCATTTTTTTTCAGGTA
>CAZEQO010000168.1:0-1587 GCA_964514365.1 uncultured Robiginitalea sp.
AGCCTTGACACGTCCGAATTCTTTCAGCTCATCTGCCGTTTCTTCCGGAAGTATATTTTTTAACAGGTCATCCGAACGCGCTTTTTCCTTTTCTATCACATCACGGGTCCTTTGGATATATTTATACCGCCTGAAGAGGCCATAAGCCAGGGCAAGGGCAAAAATGATTACGCCCAGGGCGATATACAGCGCGACATCCTGCCGCCTCTCCCGCAATTCGCTGATTTCGGCTTCCTTCTCCAACAGGTTGACTTCCGATTGTTTTTGGTCGACCTCAAAGTTGGTCCTGAGCCGGGCCATCTGCTGTACTAATCCGATATTGCTCAGGCTGTCTTTGTAGGTGGTGTAATCCTTAAAGTATTTCAGGGACTTCCCGGGGTCACCCAGTAATTCATACAACTTCGAAAGCTGCAGGTTGGCGTCCCGGATCTGTTCCTTTAACCCGTATGTAACGGCAATATCCAAACTTCTTTCGGAATGTTTTATAGCCGTTCGATAATCCCCTTTTTCCTCGTAGATATCCGAAACAAAAGGCAAGAAGGCAGAAACTCCGTAGTAATCCCCCTCAGTTTCCAGGATTTCCAGACATTCATTTAATTTTTCAAGGGCTTCATCGGGTTTCCCCTGTTCCCCGTAGACCATTCCAAGGGATCCCAAATAATAACCTGTTCCAATACGAAATTCCAGGGCCTCAAAAATAGGCCCGGCCTCCTCAAAGTACATCAGGGCAGAATCCAATTGCCCCATGCGATAATATAAATCCCCGGCATTGGCCAGCCCTGTAGAGAGGGAGAGGGAGTCGTCCGTTTGGCGAAGCAATGCAATAGCCCGTTGGTAGTATTCCCTGGCATTGACATTATTTTCATTCAACGAGTATGTATCAGCAATGGTTACATATACGCTGCCAAGCGCGCCGTCGTTGCCAGTTTCATCCGCATAGTTGGTGGCTTCAAAGTAGTTTTCCAGGGCATCTAAAGGATTTCCAAGCCGGACAAGGCCGTTTCCTTTTTGGAGGTAGCCCTGAAATAGCCTGTGGGTGGAATCCTGCCGTTTCGCAACCTGAATCAGGGTTTCACTATAGCCGATCACCTTTTGAGGATCCTGAAGGTTAACCAAAAGGGAATTGAGCAACTCCAGACTGTCCGTGGATGCAAAGTTGCCCTGGAGGTAAACCTGTTCCAGACTGTCCACATTTACCGGCTGTTGGGCGGACCCCTGTAGGTTTCCAAAAAGCAAGGTCCCAAAAAGGACCATTGAATATTTCCTGAAGATCCTAAAACCTTTATGATTCATAAATGCCTTTAAAATAGCTGGGAATGATTAGACTTATATTATTGGCCAACCACCCGTATCTTTGGATCAATATTAAAGGTACCCCTTTTTCTACTTCCATCGATATACACCCTGAATTGAATCTTGTATTTGTAATCGGTGCCTGCTTCGGTCCTGTTGATGATAGTACCGCGAACCTCTCCATTTTCCCCACTCAGCTTGTTGGAACCGAAAATGTCCCTGCCCCCGCGATTTCCCTGGTGGTTGATGGCCCGAATCTCAACCGTGTGATCCGGTGACGAGGTGGAGACACCC
>CAZEQO010000168.1:1716-4290 GCA_964514365.1 uncultured Robiginitalea sp.
CAGTAAGAATAGAATAATACGTATCGCAGGGATGGGTTTCATAATCGAGTATTTGTCAAGTGTACGGTTTAAAAGGTAGTTCAATTATTTTGATTGATCTAACATATCCTGCTAAAAAACCCCCGCCCAGTACAGTGCAAATTTTAGGGACACCTCTGGAGTAATGCTGTCCTGGATATGAAGAACAATTTCGGAAATACATGTGTAATGGCGGAATTTGATTATTTTAAAACACAAAACAAAAAGTCTATGAACTACCGGAGAAAATTTTTGAAACAAGGCACACTGGGGAGTTCTGCAGCCTTATTCGTTCCCTACTTACTCTGGGCCCGGCCGGATGAGCTGGTTGGGGCAAACGATCGCATCCGCGTAGGTTTGATCGGTTGTAATGGAATGGATTTTCAAACCTGTCGTCATTTATGCGTAACCCCCAGGTTGAGGTAGCGGCCCTTTGCGATGTGGATACCCGCGTCCTGGACAGGCGGGAGGCTGAAATAACCGCGGGTGGACGCCCAAAACCAAAGCGATTTACAGACTATCGCAAACTGCTCGAGATTGCCGATATCGATGCTGTGATTATCGGGACACCCGATCACTGGCATTGCCTGCAGCTCATCGATGCCCTGCAAGCAGGTAAACATGTGTATTGTGAAAAACCCCTGGCCAATTCCATCCAAGAGGCGGACCGAATGCTGAAGGCCGCGCAGGACTCTGACCGAATGGTACAGGTGGGTCAGTGGCAGCGGAGCGAGCCCCATTTCGAAAAGGCAATTTCCTACTTACATTCCGGGGCTCTTGGCCCTATCCGACTTGTAAAAACATGGGCCTACCAGGGATGGATGAAGCCAATACCTGTTTTAGCCGACGCCCCGGCTCCACCGGAGGTGGATTATAAAATGTGGTTGGGGCCTGCGGCCCAAAGGCCTTTTAACCCGAACCGTTTCCACTTTAATTTCCGATGGTTTTGGGACTATGCCGGGGGCTTGATGACGGACTGGGGCGTACACCTTATCGACTATGCGCTCTTCGGGATGAAGGCCGCGAATCCGGTCTCAATTACGGCCACAGGGGGAAAACTTGCCTATCCGGACGATGCTTCCGAGACTCCGGATACCTTACAGGCCATATACGAGTTTAATGGCTTTACCCTTCTTTGGGAACACGCTACGGGAATCGACGGTGGAAATTACGGAAGAAACCATGGAATCGCATTTATCGGAAATAACGGAACTCTGGTTCTGGACCGCGGTGGGTGGGAAGTTATCCCGGAAGTGGCTCATGAGGGATGGCGTATGCTCAAAGATCAACCAAAGATGGAGGCCGTACCCCTTCAACCTTCCTCAGATGAAGGGCTGAATCGGCATACTTCAAACTTTTTGGAAGCGCTTAAAACAGGGGATCCCTCTATTCTCAAGGCTCCAGTAGAGGTTGGGTACCATGCAGCCCGGGTATGTCATATGGGGAATGTGGCCTATAAGATGGGCGGTAAGATTTTGTGGGATAAAGAAACGGGAAGTTTTAAGGACCCGGAAGCCAACGCTGTAGCCCGAGTGCACTACCATAATGGTTGGTAGAGATCCTGACATGGTGGGGAATCGTCTTACTTTTGGTACTTGTCGTTCAGGCCTATCCCTTTGGAGATCATGGGTATGATTTTTTGCAACCTTCTTTCCCGGGTTTCTTCTCGTTTGGCCGTTGCGATGTATTCACAATAGTCCTTTTGTTTATAATGAGGGAGGTTATAGAATTCGCCCGACAAAGCCGGATTAGTGAGAAGGAGCGTCTTTAGTTCGATAGGAAATTCAAGTTTCACAGTCTTTTTACCCGTTATTTTTAATCCCTTCTTTTCGATTTGGATAGCCTCCTGGATATATTTTTTTACAGCCTCCGGATTCAAAACATCATCGATTTTGAATTTCCAGTGACGCATAGCCCTGGTTTTCCCTTCCTGTGCATTCTGCAATACGCCAAGGGGGTCCGAATGGAAAACACCCTTAAAAAACCAAAGGGCGTAATGATTTTTAAAAGACAGGATCCCCACTATATTTTTCCCCTCCAGCGTGTAAACAGGAGCGTTCCATTTAAGTGATTCTTCCAGGCCGCATTCCAGAGCAATTCTGCGCAGCTTCCCAATACCCTCCTTAAAAGGTCCGCTTTTCTCGAAATAGGCCTCTAGTTTTTCCTCTGCTGCCATGTTTCCGGTGGGGTTTTTGCAGTTAACTCACAAATTTTCACAATGACCTGGACAGCCTTTTCCATACTCTGCAACGGGATGTATTCGTATTTACCGTGAAAATTATGACCTCCGGCAAAAATATTGGGGCAGGGGAGGCCCATGTATGATAAACGGGCACCGTCTGTTCCTCCTCTTATAGGCCTTATGAGCGGTTCAACCCCTGCTTCCTTCATTGCTCTTTCAGCCAGTTTAACAATATGGAAATGATCAGATATTTTCTCCCTCATATTATAATACTGGTCATTTATAAGCACCTTCACCCGTTTTTTGCCATATTTTTTATTTATGAAAGCTGCAATGTTTCTTAACAGCCTTTTCTTTTCCTCAAATTTTTCCAT
>CAZEQO010000168.1:4300-5120 GCA_964514365.1 uncultured Robiginitalea sp.
CCCGTCCGTACCCCCACGTATGGGTTTGATGATCGGATCAACGCCAACAGCTTTCATCGCTTTTTCAGCTACTTCCACAATGGAGAAAACAGGGAGGATTTTTTCTTTCATATTGTAATACTGATCTGAGATTTCTACTTCAATTTCAGCATTGTACTGTTCCCTGGCTTCAGCTACCAGTTCCTGTAGCCGGGTTTTCCGGTTTTCGAAATGTGCTTTGTCGTGATCCCTGATAATCAATTGGGCCGTGGCTTTTTCAATACCTCCCTGCATCCGATGCACGTGGTAAAAGCCCTGCCTTTCAGACGTTTGTTCCGGAACCTCATCTGCCGGAAGCCCAGAGAGTACGTCTCGGAGTACGGTCAGTGCATTGACCATTTTGTCTTTGGCATACCCCGGGTGTACGCTCTTGCCGAAGGCTCGAAGTTCTGCCTTAGCCGCATTAAAATTTTCATATTCCAGTTCCCCGATCTGACTGCCATCCACAGTGTAGGCCCATTGGGCCCGAAAAGCAGGTACATCAAAAAGGTGGGCTCCCCGCCCGATTTCCTCATCCGGAGTAAAACCTATACGGATTTCTCCGTGTGGAATCTCCGGATGTGTGATCAAATACTCCATGGCACTGACAATCTCTGCGACCCCGGCTTTATCGTCGGCGCCCAAAAGTGTGGTCCCGTCTGTCACGATAAGGGTTTGTCCTTTGTATTGCAAAAGTTCCGGGAAGTACTCTGGGGAAAGTACAATCGATTTTTCAGCATTCAGGAGAATATCACCCCCATTGTATTCTTCGATTACCCTTGGTTTTACATGCTCGCCTGAG
>CAZEQO010000168.1:5130-5725 GCA_964514365.1 uncultured Robiginitalea sp.
ACCAATAGTGGGAACCGCGTTTGGAGTATTTGATGGGAGGGTGGCGGTAAGGTAGGCATTGGGGTCCAGGACCACTTCTTCCATGCCGAGTTCCCGGAGTTCTTTTTCGAGCAGGCGTGCCAGATCCCATTGGCGTTCCGTACTGGGGCAGGACTTAGAATTCGGATCACTTTCGGTGTTTACTTGTACATAGCGCAGAAAACGCTCTTTTAGGGAATTCATGAGTTCTTTTTTTCAAAAATAGGTTTCTGTATGAAAATCAGGTGTCACTTTTGTAATTTCAGCCCATGAAATGGAGAAATTTCTTTTTGGTTAGTTTCTTATACGCAACAGTCGCCGTACAGGGACAGGATTGTCCGTTGGGTCTGGGGGGAACGGATCCCCAACAAATTGCAAAGGTATTCGAGTTCGATACGGCCCAGGAGCAGCGCATGCTGAAATGGGTAGATTCCCTTGAGCAAAAAAATGCCCCATTGCAGCTGGAACTCGATGAGCTTCTCGCTTCCCACCCGCAACAAACCCCTCAACAACTGACCGCTATGGGCCAGAAGTACGAGGAGATCAAAGAAAAGATGGTTCGGAATTCGCGGTTTTA
>CAZEQO010000169.1:0-5721 GCA_964514365.1 uncultured Robiginitalea sp.
CGGGATGGTTCTGGTGCTGCTGGTGACGCCGGCACTCCTGGCCGTTGCGCATGACATTGCGCGGGCCGGGGCCTCGGCGCGGCGGTTGGTGCGGCAGGCAAGGCGACCGTAGCCGCGTGTTCGAGGCGACCGTCGCTTTCGCTAAAGACACGCCGGATTTCCCGTCTATTGCCCATATCCCGCTGCGCCCGCTTTGACGCCATGGAGCGTCGTGAAGTGTACGCCACCACCGGCCCACGCATCCCGGTGCGATTTTTCGGCGGCTGGAGTTTTGTCGACGAAGATGCAGAAGCCCGGGAACCGGGTTGGATTGGTTATGACAAAGGGGTTCCCATGGGGGCAGTACTCGAAAAAGGACCCAATAAAAAAGCACCAAGCTTTTTAGTAGCGGCAGTCCGTGACCCTATTGGGGCGAACCTGGATCGCATCCAGATCGTCAAGGGCTGGCAGGACGCCGATGGCAATACGCATGAAAAAGTATATGATGTGGCCTGGTCCGACGGACGAAAAAAAGGGAGGGATGGCAAATTACCCCCTGTGGGCAATACTGTGGATATCGCCAATGCCACCTGGAAAAACAGCATAGGCGAACCAGAATTAATTACGGTATGGGAAGACCCGGATTTCAACCCGGATCAATCGGCATTTTACTACGCCCGTGTCCTCCAAATCCCCACACCCCGCTGGACGGCTTACGAAGCCAAGCGCTTTAAGATCGATTTGCCTGAAGAGGTTCCTATGACCTTGCAGGAACGCGCCTACACTTCGCCTATTTGGTATAATCCCAGATAACTTCAACTCAGGGCATTAAGCGCCCGGGGACCAGGCCTTCCAAGCGGCATTAGAAAGCCAAAAACCCCTTATAACAAGGGGTTTTTGGCTAAAAATGCGTCGTACTCCGGTTTCACGAAACAGAGCTCAATAACTCCTTATTGATGACATCTTCCAGGACGTGCTTGGGCAAGGCCCCGGCCTGCATCATCGGCTCCCTGCCGACAGGGATAAATAAAATGCTGGGGATACTGCGTATCTGGAAGACGGCCGCCAGTTCCTGTTCTACCTGGGTATCGACCTTATAGATTACGATTTCAGGGTTCTCATCGCTCAATTGCTCCAGGATGGGGGCGACCATTTTACAGGGCCCGCACCAGTCCGCATAAAAATCGATTATGGCAGGTTTCTCCCCTTTATAGTTCCACTCCTTTTCGGTGGTATAATCAAAGATTTCCTCTTTAAATTTCTGAGCCGTTAATTTTACTGTAGGCATAGGTTTTCAATTTTATGCCACAAAGGTACGGTCCCGTTTCCATTTTCCATGTAACCTGGGTTACTGAGGGTATGGAGTGAGGATTCGTTTCATAATCGTTCTCCCGGGAGTTTGAACAGGGCAGCAAACCCAATTTTCTATATCGGTGAATAGTCAGTATATTTAATTTCGAGCTGCGATGGGCAGTAAAACATAACCTTAGTCGTAGCAATTGTGGTTATCGCTAACCCCTTGAAACCTGTTACAGCTATTTAAAAATCAATTTATGGCAATTAGTATTATTGGAGCAGGTGTTGGACGCACGGGTACCTACTCACTGAGATTGGCGATCAATCATTTGGGATTTGGGCCTTGTCACCATATGGAAGAGGTTTTGAAAAACATGGATGTTCAGGTCCCGCTTTGGTCGGAGGCTTTAAAAGGAAATGCGAATTGGGGCAGTATTTACACGGGTTTTAAAAGTGCTGTCGATTGGCCAACCGCGGGTTTTTTTCGTGAATTAATTAAGCAGTACCCAACAGCCAAATTTATATTGACGGAGCGAAACCCTGAAAACTGGGCGGATAGTTTTGGTTCAACGATTTATAAATTGATTGAGGGAAAAGATAAGGCCCCTGAAAAAATGCACGATTGGCTGAATATGGCCAATGCAGTCATCACTAAAACAGGGTTTCCCCTGGGATTGGACCGGGAAGGGTTAATCAATGGTTTTATGGACCATAATAAGGCGGTAAGGGAGATCATCCCTGAAGAACAGTTGCTTGTATTCCAGGTGAAGGAGGGATGGGAACCCCTGTGTAAATTCCTGAATGTTCCAGTACCCGATGAGCCCTTTCCCCGTACGAATAATCGGGAGGAATTTTGGGAATTGGTAAATAGTGGCAACTAGTTAATAGATGGATGGTTAACGGCCCTTTTTTACCTGTAGAAAATTCTAGTTTTTAATCGAATAAACGGTTAAAGTTTCTCCGTTGCCCTCATGTTTATGGCTGTATTTAAATCCAAGTGATTTTAACAATTTGACTGAGCTCTCGTTATCCTCCTTGCAGATCCCTATCACTTCCGGCAAAAGCATTTCATGTATTAGGTGGTTTAAATAGGCTATAGACGCTTCTTTAGCGTATCCCTTCTTGTAATATTTAGGTAAAAGGGCGAAACCAAAATCAGGGCTATCAAAATCCTCCCGGTACAAAAATGAAAGGATACCCACAGATTCATTTGAATCCAATTTTTGAATGACGCTGTAATAAAAATTAGGGGTTTCTAGGATTTTAGAAATATAGGCACTGGCATCATCCATGGATCTTACATCTCTATCCCCAATAAATTCCAACCAGCCCCTTGAATTTACCAATTGAAAGATAAATTCCGAATCAGAGAGCTCCAATGGCCGTATCTTAAGCCTTCTGGTGTGTAAAGGTGTCTGGATCATTGATTATTGAAATATCAAAAAACGGCAACCCTACAAAAGTATAACCCCTTTATGAGTTGCTTCCCGTGTTATTCAAAATTACGAACAGAAAAAATCTGTTCGCAACTTAGCTCCCGGCCAATGGGGATCCAAAAATTCCCACTGCCAACTCCGCCCAGATCAACAGGAAAACAAAAATCAAAAGGGCGCTATACAAAATCCTGTTTTTTTTGTTTTCTGTTTTTCTGCTGATCGCATCAATGCCAATTCCTAAAAGGAGTAGAAAAATGCCCATTATGATAAAATCGAAAACACTCCAATTGATTTCATCGGTCAGCATCATTCCAATAAATGGGATCAGTAAAAGGAAGAGCGAGTAAAATATTCTTTTAGACATATTCAAAATTAAATAAACGGCTGAAGGCAAAATAGAGGTGGGGCCCGCTGGCTGGAGGTTGATATAAATACTCATCCAAAGAAGACCTCATACAAATACCTTCCCGGGGAAAAGGTGAAACCCCCGGCGATAATAATCGCACCGAAATACAGCAATATCATTTTTCGTTTGTGCGCTCTTATATTGCCTTTTTTTATAGCCACATAAGCTGTTGGAACGGTATAAATCGTCAGAAAACTAAAGCTATGGATCCAACCAAAGTGATTCAAAAAACTCGGCCCTACCTGGGCGGGCATAAACAGAGTGATACAAGCCGTAATCATCATTAAAACCATGTAAACACGACCAAACCGCCTATGAATCCTGGTTCCCTTTTTTATCAATAACAAGACTGTTCCTATAATAAAACAGGGCACGACCGTAGCCAAGTGAAAATACATTAATTCATCATATCCCATACGCCACTTTCCTGATCACTTCTTTAGCCGACTAGCCACACCATCGTAGTATTCCCTAGTGAGTTTCTCCGTCCATTCTGTGGGTTCACTGCCATAAATTGCGATATAGGAAACGTCTTGCTCCGCTGTGGCCGTATGCCAGTGCTCCACATCTTTTTCGCATTTAAGTACGTCCCCCTTTTTTAGGATTACAGGGTCCTTTCCCCTTTCCTGATAATACCCTTCCCCTTCTATGATTATAATCACCTGGGGGGTCTTGTGTTTATGCCAGTCCAAAGTGGAATTGGCACTAAAGGTGGCTTGTGTAATGTTGTAATCGAAGGCCTCGTCTGCCTGCACCAAAAAGTTCAACCAGGCCTCGCCTATATGGTGGGTGTTCGGGGCTTTGGACCCCTTTTCCATAAAGGAGGTCATGGTGTAATCGGGCTTTTGGGCACTTAAAAAAAGCGGAAATACCAGGAGTGACAGGGCTAATAATTTCTTCATTTGGACTGTTTTGATGTCAATTTAGAACAAAATACGGTTATCAGTTCGAGTATGACCATTCAAACCGGTCTATTTCTAAAATCTTTTGAAGCCAAATTCTTCAGATTTTGGAATGATCTTTGATTGCAATTTTGTGTAGTAACCGATAGTACCGTCCATGAGAACACCACTTTACTTCAATCCCCCACGTTTACTAGCCCGTGAATCATTCGCTGGCGTTATCCTGGCCTCTTTTCTACTTTTATTTTCCATGACTTCCTGTAGCGAGGAGACCGATGATACTGCTCCTGTAAATCCCATTCCACCCGTGAGCAGCCCCGGGCTTGTTGAAACACTTGAAAGCGAATACAACCCGCTCACTTCGAATCCCCTGGGATGGAGCGATTCCGAATTGGCCTTTCTGGACGGAGTCGCCTCAAAACAAATCATTGGACTGGGGGAAGGCACACATGGCACAGCTGAATTCTTCAACGCCAAATTCAGGATTTTTCAATACCTGGTCGAAAACTACGGAGCCCGGGTGTTTGGCATAGAGGCGGACTTCGGAGAGTCCGTGATCCTAAACGAGGCCATCCAAAGGGGAGCTACGGAAGAAATAGCTGGCCTGATGCGGTCTACTATGATTTTCTGGACCTGGAGAACCGAAGAGGTTCAGGCACTCCTGGAATGGATGAGTGAGTACAATGTGGGCAAATCGGATGAAGAAAAGTTACAGTATTTTGGAATAGATACCCAATTCAATTCCTTTAACCCGGACTTATTGCAAGACTACCTTACGGAGACCAATGCCTCTTTTTTACCCTTCGCGAATGCGGTCCTTCGGGAAGCCGTAAATGCCTCCAACACCCGCTTCGAATCGTACAGCGAGCCTGAGTTTACCGCCTATATGGAAAAATTGGACAACCTGCAGGATTCCATACAGGCCCATGAAGCTTTTTTCGTCAATGCAAGTTCTGAAAAAGAATACCAGCTTAATTTACACTTGGCCAGGGTAGTTCAGCAAGTATCCCAGGTTCAGTATTCCAATGTGAATAATGATTTTTCCTTTAACTACAGGGACGCCTATATGGCCGACAATGCTTTGTGGTTAAGAGACTATTTTAACGATACCCCGATAGTCCTCTGGGCACACAATGCCCATGTCAGCAAAAACTCGATCTACCTGGGGCAAGGCGGGGCTATGGGGCGCCATCTTCAACAGGAAATGGGATCAGAGTATACCAACCTGGCCTTTTTCTTTGCCCGGGGGACATTTACTGCCGTGACCATGACAGGAAGTAATTTTGCCGGATTACAGGAACAAAATTTGAATGTTGCCCCTCAGGCGAATTCATTAAATTCAATCTTGTCAAGGGCTGAGGCGAACGTTTTTGAAATCGAGCTGCCCCAATTGAATCAATTTGAAGTATGGCAGGAGGCCTTTGCGAACAGCCTGCAGTATTTCGATGTTGGCGCAGCCTTTAACAATAATCCCCAGGACTATTACAGGACTTTTAATCCGGTGCATTACGACCGGATCATTTACTTTGAGCGCAGTACTGCCACGGTTTTATTGGACCCCAATTGAGGAAAGGAAGGCAGCGTGTTTTAGGCTTGGAATTTAGCTTTTGCACCCCTGTCACCTATCCGGGCAAAGTATTTATTCCGCATTGACTTTAAAATAAGTGCCGCTTTTTATCAAAACCCCTTTCGCACTTATAAG
>CAZEQO010000170.1:0-5719 GCA_964514365.1 uncultured Robiginitalea sp.
TAACAGCCAGCATATTGATTTGACAAAACAAATCATATTCAAACCAGAGGATTATTTCATCCTGTTGTTTATGGTTGCAAAGGCTGCGATATTCTTTGAGTGTCTTTTCGACAAACCAGGATTTACTGATGTTGTAATTCTTGTGTAGAAATTCAAACCTCGTTTTCCAGAAGGCTTCACTTCCCACAGAGGTTTCGGTTTTCCCTTCGCACAACATTTCCCGCCAGGTAATTATTTCCCCTTTAAACTTCAGTTTTTTCAACCTTTGGGTGAAAGAATCTCCGTTGGTAATATGCAGCTGGGAACTCATGTGGGCATAGTTGTTTGACTTCTAATCTTTAAATGTAGCATTTAATCGAAAAAAAAGAAAATAATTAACAAATTGACGCAACCTCTATTCAGATCAGCCGCCCACTCGTTTGACCCGAAACCCCAGGTCTTTTAAATATTCCATAATCTCCTTCCGGTAGTCCCCCTGAATGAGGATGGTGTCGTTTTTTGCAGAACCCCCTACACCCAGGTGGGTTTTCAAGCCTTTGGCCAATTCTTTGAAGTCCTCTTTATCTCCCGTATACCCTTCCAAAATGGTTACGGGCTTCCCTTTTCGTTTCTCATATTTGCACACAATTGGCGCCTCCTGAATCCATAAGGCGCGTTCGGAATCCTTAACAGAATCCTCCTCATTTGGAACTTCATGGTCCGGAAAGAGGTTTTTGAGTTGGTCTTTTAAATCCATGCAACGGGTTTAATACAGGTTAGTGGATCAGGACGAAGTTATTTTTTCACGAGCCCCAGCTCAATTAAACGCTCATGCAGGTAGGCCCCTGCTGTAATATCTTCAAAACCCTTTGGGTGTTCCTTGTCTATACAATTAGGAAGGCAATTCAAGGGCATAGAGCTGATGGGATGCATAAAAAAGGGAATGGAATATCGGGAGCTGCCCCAGGCCTCCCGTGGTGGGTTCACCACTCTGTGTATGGTCGATTTCAGGCGATTGTTTGAAAGGCGGGAAAGCATGTCGCCCACATTGATCATAAGCTCATCAGGTTGGGCAATAGCGTCGATCCATTCTCCCTGATGATTCTGAACCTGGAGCCCTTTTCCGTGCGCTCCCATGAGTAATGTGATCAGGTTAATGTCGCCATGGGCTGCGGCTCTGACTGCATTTTTGGGTTCTTGGGTAATGGGTGGGTAGTGAATGGGGCGCAGAATCGAATTGCCGTTTTGAACAAAGGCGTCAAAATAAGTTTCCTCGAGTTCCAGATGCAGCGCCAAAGCCCTTAAGACATAGATCGCTGTTTTCTCCAGCATTTGATAGGCTTTTTTGCCAACAGCATTGAATTCAGGCAGTTCAGTGACTTCGACGTTCTCGGGATATTCGGCCGCCCAGGGTGAACCTGCCGGGAGGTATTGTCCAAAGTGCCAGAATTCCTTCAGGTCTCCTTCCTTTCTGCCCTTTGCGTGTTCTTTTCCAAAGGAGGTGTAGCCCCTTTGCCCACCGATACCCTCTATCTCATACTTCTCCTTTACTTCCTGCGGCAATTGGAAAAAACGCTTTATTTCCGCATAGAGTTCACTCACTAGTTCTTCAGAGAGGAAATGCCCCCTGAGGGCAACAAAACCAATATCCTCAAAGGCCCCGCCGATACGATTGACGAATGCAGATTTCCGCTTAGGGTCTTCTGAGGTAAACTCCCGCATATCAACAGTGGGTATTTCGTTCATGTCCAAACGCTTTAGAGTGAGATTCAAAGTTACTAATTATTGGTCCTTCTCAACTTCGATTCCTTAGATTTGTCTTTCAATGCCAATGACGCAAATACACGTTTGTTTTATGGACTTTAAATCGCATCAGGTTTCTGAAACCACCCAGTTAAAGCTGTTCAAGGACATGCTGCTCTCCCGGCTGATAGAAGAGAAAATGCTCATCCTGCTCAGGCAGGGCAAGATTTCCAAATGGTTCAGCGGTATCGGGCAGGAAGCCGTAGCCGTGGGGCTTACCGCGAGTTTGGATGAAGATGAGTTTATCCTGCCCATGCACCGGAATTTGGGGGTTTTTACCGGGAGGAACATTCCCCTATACAGGCTTTTCTCCCAGTGGCAGGGTAAACTAAGTGGGTTTACCAACGGAAGGGATCGCAGCTTTCATTTCGGTTCTAAAGAACACCATATCGTAGGGATGATTTCACATTTGGGGCCTCAGCTAGGGGTGGCCAATGGGATCGCGCTCAGTCATTTGCTCAAGGGCGACAGAAAAGTTACGGCCGTCTTCACAGGGGAAGGCGCAACCAGCGAGGGGGATTTTCACGAGGCGCTCAATATTGCAGCCGTTTGGGACTTACCCGTACTTTTTTGTATTGAAAACAACGGATACGGACTATCCACGCCCACGACCGAGCAGTATCGCTGTGAGAATTTGGCTGACAAGGGCCCCGGATATGGCATGGAATCGCATATCATAGATGGGAACAACGTATTGGAGGTGTACTCAAAAGTCAGTGAGCTCGCGGCTGACCTGAGGGATCATCCGCGTCCGGTCCTCCTCGAATTTAAGACATTTCGCATGCGGGGGCATGAGGAAGCCAGCGGCACGAAATACGTCCCTCAAAACCTGATGGACCATTGGGCTGCAAAAGACCCCCTTGAAAACTACACCCAGTATCTCCGGGACGGGGGTATTCTCAGCGAGGCCCTCGAGGTAGCCTATAAAACCGAGATTGCGCACCGCATCAACGACCACCTGGAAAAAGCCTTTTCGGAAGAACCTGTTATTTTTAATGAAACTAAAGAATTAAATGATGTATACTACACATTTAATTATGAGCATATTGAAAAAAACAGCGAAGTTAAGAACATTCGACTGGTAGATGCCATTTCAGAGGGTTTAAACGCATCTATGGCGCGTCACAGCAACCTGATCCTTATGGGACAGGATATTGCGGAATATGGAGGTGTATTTAAAGTCACTGAAGGGTTCCTCAAAGCATATGGAAAAGAGCGCGTACGAAACACGCCTATATGCGAATCCGCTATCGTTTCCACAGCAATGGGACTGGCCATTAACGACATGAAGGCAGTGGTGGAGATGCAGTTCAGTGATTTTGTAAGTTCCGGATTTAATCCGATAGTCAATTATTTGGCGAAGGTGCATTACCGATGGGGGCAACCTGCCGATGTTGTGATTCGGATGCCCTGTGGGGCGGGGGTAGGCGCAGGACCCTTTCACTCCCAAACCAACGAAGCCTGGTTTACCAAAGTTCCGGGACTCAAAGTCGCCTATCCGGCATTCCCGGAGGATGCCAAAGGGCTTTTGGCCACGGCTATAAACGATCCGAATCCTGTGCTTTTTTTCGAACACAAGGGCCTGTATCGCAGTGTTTACGGGGATGTTCCGGAAGGGTATTACACGATACCTTTTGGGAAGGCAGCCCAACTGCGGGAGGGCAACAGAGTGTCTTTAATCACTTATGGTGCGGGCGTGCACTGGGCCCTGGAAGCTTTAGATGAAATGGGGCTGACCGAAGTAGACCTTCTGGATTTACGAACCCTCTGCCCTCTGGACCTGGAGGCAGTCTTCCAGAGCGTTCGCAAAACCGGTAAAGTCCTGTTGCTTCAGGAGGACACCTTGTTCGGTGGGGTTATGGCAGATGTGGCTGCCCAAATCGGGGAACACTGTTTTGAATCCCTCGATGCACCTGTTAAAAGGGTGGGAAGCCTGGAGATGCCCGTGCCATTCGCCCGTAGTCTGGAGGCTGGATTCCTGCCCCAATCCCGCCTGAGGTCCGCTCTGGAGGAATTGTGGGCTTATTAACATTGCGGCTCGATTTTAAGAATTGTTATACGGATTGAACAATGAACTCCTCTGAAATTATCATTATAGGCGGTGGATTGGCAGGCCTCACGGCTGCGCGCCAACTGGCTGCTATGGGAAGGGGAGTGGTAGTGTTTGAGAAACAAAAGTTGCCCAACCATAAAGTATGCGGAGAATACCTGAGTAAAGAGGTAGTGCCTTATCTGAAAAAGTCCGGTGTGGAACTTGAAGATGCCCCCCACATCAACCGGCTGGTATTGAGCAGTTCCGGGGGGAAAAGCCTGAATTGTCCCTTACCCCTGGGCGGCATAGGTATCAGCAGGTATGCCCTGGATTACCGTCTGTTCCAGGCTGCTGAAAAGGCCGGGGCTTTATTTATATGGCAATCCGCAGAGGCTGTTCAATGGAAAGGTGCTCATTTTGAAGTCACTTCAAAAGGAGAAACCTGGGAAGCCCAATACGTCATCGGCAGTTGGGGCAAACGCAGCGCTTTAGATCGGGTCCAAAATCGGGGGTTTTTTACAAATTCCAGCCCCTGGATGGGTATTAAAATGCACTACCGTACCGAATATCCTGAAGACCAGGTGGGACTATACGGCTTTGAAGGCGGATATGGCGGGCTTTCGGTTACCGAATCAGGGGCCGTTAACTTCTGCTACCTGATTCACAGGGAGCGCTTTCGGGAAACCCCGAGTTTGGAATCCTGTACAAAGCGTTTGCTGAGTGAGCATCCCGGACTTGGTGAAGTCCTTGAAGAAGCCGAGCCCTTATTTCCAAAGGCCCTAGGGATTTCCAACATCTATTTCGGACACAAGGAGCCGAAAAAAGACCACGTTTTAATGGCGGGGGACGCGGTTCGCCTGATCCATCCCTTATGCGGGAACGGTATGGCCATGGCCATAGAGTCCGGGCGCCTTCTGGCAGAAGTCCTGGATGGTTATATCAAAACTGGGGCAGGAAACCGACAACTTCTGGAGCACACCTATCAAAAGACCTGGGAGAAGACCTTTAGAACGCGACTGTGGGTAGGGGCGCGGTTGCAGCAGGTACTCACAAGTCCGAATGGTTTGAATCTCGGAATTCAGGCAGGGGCGAAAGTCCCTTTTTTACTTCGCGCCATTATTCGAAAAACCCACGGTACCCCATGAGTTTCCCATCCTTTAAAAAGCGCAGCAGCACCCCTGAGTTGATGGATGATCTCGAGCTTCCGAAGCCTGAGTTGGAAGCGGCTCTGGGAGATCTTAAAAAAGTTAATACCCTTTTGGGTGGGCATGCCGTTGGAATCGCGGGACTAAAACCCTTCCTTTCCCGGGAAACGCCTACGCACATCCTCGATATAGGATGTGGGGACGGAGAATTTCTAAGGCACTTGCATAAGTACTGCAGTAAAAGGCGATTTAAGGTACGTCTTACCGGCTGGGATCGAAATGCGGAAAGCCTTGAATGGGGCCATTCGCAAAACACGGCAGATATAGATATTAAATATGAACTCCGCGACATCATGGAGCCTCCCAAGCTGCCTGAAGGGGATTTTGTTATCATCTGTAACCTCTTCCTGCATCATTTTACAGATGAGCAGATCCGGAAAATGCTCGCTTACTGGTCCAACTCCGGGTGCAAAGCCATTGTTATCAATGATTTAGACAGAAACCCTTTGGCGTATTACTTATTTCGGCTATTTGGGGTTATTTTTATGAAATCAAAAATTGCTATTCACGATGGATTGATTTCCATCCTAAGGGGATTTCGGAGCTCCGAATTGGAGCAGTTTAGCCAAAGTATTGAGGTTGCAGCCTATCATATTCGTTGGAAATGGGCTTTTCGGTACCTCTGGATTCTCCACCTTAAAGAAAAAGAATGACTGACGTTCGTATCACAAGTGCCGCAAAGGCCTTGCCTGAGTTTGCG
>CAZEQO010000171.1:0-5687 GCA_964514365.1 uncultured Robiginitalea sp.
TGGAGCACGATGCCCACAACGAGTGCTGTGTGCTGAAGCCCACAGAAAAAGGTCCACGCCTGGGGGAGGCAATTCCGTTTAATTCCCTTTTTTAAATACCAGACCCCTTCGATTCCTGGCGCCTGCACACAAGTTTTGAGTTCTTTAAGAGAATAATTTATCCCGGCGTAGTATTTTTACCGAAATGAATAAACCACGATGAAAGCATTACAATTGAAATCCCCAAAATCCCTGTTTTTCCTTCTGGCCCTTTCCCTGACCCTGTCGGGCTGTGGCTCAACGGCATTAGTCAACACCCCTATTGAAAGCATCGCCGGCGTTCCCGAGAAAGTTGCCGATCTGGAGGAAGCCCAGGCCGAGCGATGGGGGCATGCAGACCTGATTAAAGATACCATCCCGGGGATGAGTGTCGCCCGTGCCTATGACGAAATCCTTCCCAACCTTAAAGTTCGGGAAAAAGTGGTGGTGGCCGTATTGGATTCGGGTATCGACCTGAACCATGAAGACCTGGACGGGGTACTTTGGACCAATGAGGATGAAGTTCCCGGAAACAATGTGGATGACGATAAAAATGGATATGTGGATGATATCCACGGCTATAATTTTTTGGGCGAATCCCTGCCTGAACAATTGGAGTACGTCCGGATTTTACGCCTGAATATAGGAGATGAGGCCCTTCAGGAGAAGGCCCGTAAGCTTCTGGACAAAGAGCTCCCTGAAGCCGAGGCCAACAGTGCCCGGTACGTGCAGATCCTGGAAACCGTGGAAGCGTCAGATGCGGCCCTTCAAAGCTACCTTGGTAAGAGTGTTTATACCAAAGAGGATCTGGCCAATATTGAAGCCACAGACCCCGGGCTGCAGCAGAACATCGCTGTAATACAGCAGATGCTTGGTTTTGGCCCGTCTTTAGAAGACGTAAAGGACCAACTGGAAGGCGGGGTCAAGTACTTCCAGGGGCAGGTTAAACACAACCTGAACCCGGACTTTGACGGACGTGCCGTTGTGGGGGATGACCCCTATGATTTTAACAGCAGGGGGTATGGGAATGGAAATCCCATGAACCGGTCCGAGGATGAATCCCACGGTTCCCATGTCGCCGGGATTATCGCCGCTGAACGCGGAAATGGACTCGGGGTTGACGGGGTGGCAGACCACGTGGAAATCATGAGTATCCGAGCCGTGCCGGACGGTGATGAGTACGACAAAGACATCGCCCTGGGCATCCGCTATGCCGTGGACAATGGGGCGCGAGTTATCAACGCCAGTTTTGGAAAGTCCTTTTCGCCAAACAAGGAATGGGTTTACGAAGCCCTGAAATACGCAGCCGAAAAGGATGTGCTTTTCGTTCATGCCGCCGGAAATGACGGCAACGACCTGGACGATACGGCCAATGAAAACTACCCCAACGACCAGGTATTTACAGGCCCTGAGATGGTGGATAATGTTATAACCGTGGGATCCCTGGACCCGGTCTACGGTCCCCGGATGGTGTCTTCCTTTTCCAATTACGGGAAATCCAATGTGGATGTTTTTGCCCCAGGAGGCAATGTTTATTCTACCATGCCCGGAAATACCTACGAGTTTCAGGGCGGGACGTCTATGGCCGCCCCTGCGGTCAGCGGGATTGCCGCCCTTATCCTTTCCCGCTATCCCAAGCTCAGCGCATCCCAGGTAAAAAAGATCATTATGCAGTCCGGGTTGCCGGTGACCCTCGAGGTGAATATAGCCGGGGATGAGGCCGTTAAAAAACCCCTGATGGCCATCTCCCGGACCGGCAAAATAGCCAATGCGTATAACGCCCTTATCCTGGCAGACCAGGTTTCCAGGGGCAAAATTTCATTATAACCTATCTTCATGAGGCTTTTCTATTTTTTCTTTTTGGCAGCCGCCTTCGGGCTTCAGGCCCAGGGGAACCATTCCTACTGGCAACAACACGCAGATTACACCATGGACGTGTCCATGGATGTAGAGTCATTCCAGTATCAGGGGACCCAAACCCTGGTCTATACCAACAACTCCAACGATACGCTTAACCGGGTATTTTACCATATGTATTTCAACGCCTTCCAACCCGGTAGCGAAATGGATATGCGCCTGCAGAGTGTTGAAGATCCGGACGGCCGAATGACCGAGGAGGGGAAAAGCCGTATTGCTGCCCTGTCCCCGGATGAAATCGGGTATTTAAGGGCCGCTTCCCTTAGGCAGGACGGAGTACCCCTGGATCCCTCCCTCGAGGGTACGGTCCTCGTGGTTCCCCTGAACAAACCCATCCTCCCGGGGACGAAAACAACTTTTGAAATGGTTTTTAACGGGCAGGTGCCCTTGCAAATCCGACGCTCCGGTCGCAACAGCCGGGAAGGTGTTGCCCTCTCCATGAGCCAGTGGTACCCCAAAATGGCGGAGTTCGATTTTGAAGGCTGGCATGCGGATCCGTATATCGCACGGGAGTTTCACGGGGTTTGGGCGGATTTTGATGTCAAACTCACCCTGGATAAGGACTATGTTGTTGGAGGAACGGGCTATCTGCAGAATCCACAGGAAGTCGGGCACGGGTATGAATCAGCGGGGACTAAGGTTTCCCGCCCCAAAGGGAAAACCCTTACCTGGCACTTTAAGGCCCCGCGCGTCCACGATTTTATGTGGGGGGCAGACCCGGAGTACCTCCACGACATCCTGCCTATGCCCAATGGGCCGGACCTGCATTTTTATTACAAAGACAAGCCAGAGATCCTGGAGAACTGGAAAAAGCTCCAGCCCAAAACAGCCGAGGCCATGGAGTTCTTCAGTAAAAATATAGGGCCGTATCCCTACGAGCAGTACTCTGTGGTACAGGGCGGTGACGGCGGAATGGAATACGCCATGAGCACCCTGGTTACCGGGGAGCGCAGCTATGAAAGCCTCGTTGGGGTTATGGTCCACGAAATGGCCCACTCCTGGTTTCAGCAAATACTGGCCACCAATGAATCGCGACACGAATGGATGGATGAAGGCTTTACTTCTTTTATTTCTGCCTTGTGTATGAATCAGATTATGGAACGCGACAACCAAAATCCGTTCAGCGGATCCTATAACGGGTATTTGAGCCTTGCCACTTCGGGTCGGGAACAACCCCTGGCCACCCATGCAGATCGATATAGTTTTAATTCAGGCTATGGGATTTCGGCCTATAGTAAAGGCGCTGTTTTTCTGGCGCAGCTCGGCTATATCATCGGACAGGATAAGCTTATGGCGTCCCTGAGGCGGTATTACGACGATTTTAAATTCAAGCACCCCACGCCCAACGACTTTATCCGAAGTGCCGAGCGGGTCTCCGGGATGGAACTGGAATGGTATCTCACAGACTGGACCCAGACACCAACACCATTGATTACGCCATTGAATCCGTGGAATCCGTGGAAGGGAATGCAAACCAAACGGCCATTACCCTGAAACGCGTCGGGCTGATGCCGATGCCGATAGACCTCCTGGTCGTTTTTAAGGACAATACGCAAAAAACGTATTACGCCCCCCTGAAAATGATGTACGGGGAGAAAGAAAACCCATATCCCGGAATAGACCGGGAAGTATTGGAAGACTGGCCATGGGCACAGGAAGTATACACCGTAATGGTAGATGCCCCCAAAGACCAGATCCTGGCTGTCCTTATAGATCCCTCTCAACTGATGGCAGACATCGCCCCCGAAAACAACGGCTGGCAGGCGGAGTAAGCAGGATCAGTGCCCTGGGAACCAAAAGGGGTTTTTATAATCGGAATTCCGGGCCTTGTGTTCCCGGTTGCTGATGATCAAATGCGTCTTGTCGCGCTGTCGGCTTCGGTATCCGAGCAAGTGAAAAATAGGGCGGTTCATAAAGCGGGCTACCGAAAGGTCTACTTCCAGCTTGTCTTTTTCCGAGTCTGTCCACCTTACACCCGGTAAGCGCCTCAACAGCTCATGAGTCTTCCATTTCCTGAGCCTGGCCGAGAGCTTAAGGGCCCAGGACGGGGTCTTGCGAATCAGGAAAAAGCCTTCCTCTCCCTGTTTCTGGTAAAGCGGCATAAAAAGGATGCCCTTTTTCTGCATAGCTACAGGGGAACCTGCCTCAAATCCCAAAACGGTGCCTTTGGGGAGTGGCTGAAAACTTTTAAAGCCTTCGTTCATCTTGAAAGTATGGGCATCCGGCAACTTGTGCCGATAAAAGATTTCGTAAAAATCGTGGTCGGATTCGGAGGCCCGGTCCAGGCGGTTATAACTCTCTTCCCTTCCCCGGTAATCGGGCAGAAGCCCGGCATACACAAGGGTGAGCCAAATAAAGTCCTCCGCATTCCGTATGGCCGCAGGATCGTCGTGGGTGCCGGATTCAAACCCCAGGGCCACATAGCCCAATTCATTGATATAGCTCAGCAGGGGGCCATCGAGGTATTCCTCGATGCCCAGGATGACCGGCACCGGAAATATTCGGGAAAAGTACCGGTTGATAATGGAGTCATTGATGGTGATAAAGGGCCGCGTCCGGCTGGAAGTCGTATGCAGGTCGATAAAATAAAACGGGGGGGAATACGACTGCAGGACTTCCTGGATGAGCTGATAAATAAGGACGAGTTCCCTTTCTTCCGAGGAGCGTTCATGTTCTGGTTTGGCCAAAACGATTTCCAGACGCGACCTGCTCCAAATCCGATTCAGGTCGTGGTCCAGAAAACGCTCCTTTTGTAACAGGGCCGGGAGGTTCCCCCGTATCCCGATAAGGGATCCTTTATCCAAAGCAGCCCCCTCACACTTTAAAGTTTTTGTCACCTCTGTCAGGGCCGCCACCCCTGCGGGTTCGTTCCCGTGAATTCCTCCAAAAAAGACCACAGTAGGCCCCGGCTTATCCGAAGTCATGCGACATAGTATTCGTTCACCCGCCACCGTCTTATTTTCTTCCCTCTGGGTTCTTATCATATTACTTTATGTCGTTGGATGTCAGAATCCCTACAAGTATGTTCTCTGCCAACACAGGAAGCCCTTCGAGGTTGTGTTCGCTCATCACTTCTTCTGCCTCCTGAACCAGGGTCTCCGGATCAAGTGTTTTGGGGTTTTTCCGCATCACTTCCTGTATGCTCAGGGCATAAATCCGGTCATCTGTTGCCAGGTCCTTTACGTCGTTCCAGGTAAGCATCCCCACCAGTTCATTGGCGTTGTTCAATATCGGCAGGTGGTGGATGTCGTTCCATTTCATCATGCCGATGACCAGGGCCGCGCTGTCCTCTTCCTGGGCGGTAATAATTTTGGTGCTCATCAGGTCGCCTACCCGTTGCTTCTTTTTGGTTTGTTTGTGTTCATGCCGCCTGCCCCGTCTCCAGGCGTCCACCGGATAGCCCTTGTAGGAACGCTCGAACAAAGAGGCCGTAAGCCTTCGTAGCGCTTCCGGGGCGTTAAAGTCCTTCCTGAGTTCCCGATACGTCTTCACCATCCACTCGGAACCATTCTGCGTATTGATCCGGTTCTGAATAATGCCGAGGTAGTGTTCGGCGTCTTTCCGGCTCACGTTGGCCCGGATGAGCCCTTTATAGGCCATGGGCAGGAAGTGTTCCAAAATGAGTTCTTTGGTTGGAATGATTTTCTCCCCCCAGTGAAACTGGGCCGCCATCCCATATCGTGCGGCATTGAAAAAGTTCTTTTTTGCATCCCTGAAATCCATTTTTTTATGAATCTCTTCCCAATCTTTCG
>CAZEQO010000172.1:0-5673 GCA_964514365.1 uncultured Robiginitalea sp.
TCGTAGTTGGGGTATTTTCCATCGATCAGCCGGCAAATCAATTCGGTCTTCCCGAAAGAGAAACGGGCATTGCTGTCGTTGTATGAAATCGTCACATCCTCCTCAGATCCGGCGAGGATCCCTTTAAGCAAATTCAGGGGCTTTTTCGGCATGATAAACTCTGCCACTTCAGAGGCCTTTACGTCTGACCTCCGATATTTCACCAGCTTATGGGCATCCGTGGCCACAAAGGTCAAATGTTCCGGGGTAAACTGGAAAAACACGCCGCTCATCACCGGCCTCAGATCGTCATTGCCGGCAGCAAAGAGGGTCTTGCTGATCGCTGTAGCAAGAATATCCCCCATGATATTCGTGGTACTCGGGTCGGCTAATTCAACGGCCTTGGGAAACTCAGCCCCGTCTGCATACGCCAGGGCATATTTTCCATGACTGGAACTTATTTCAACGGTATTGTTGTCCTCAACTACAAAGGTCAGGGGTTGCTCCGGAAAGGTCTTAAGGGTATCCAGGAGCAGTCGGGCCGGTACGGCTATGGTTCCGGTATCCGTAGAATCCACGTCCAGGATGGAGCTCATGGTGCTTTCCAGATCAGAGGCTGAGACGGTCAGTTGGTTTTCTTTCAGATCGAAGAGAAAGTTATCCAGTATGGGCAGGGTGTTGCTGTTGCTGATTACACCACCGAGTACCTGTAATTGTTTCAAAAGGTAAGTGCTGGATACGATAAATTTCATAAGTGATAGGCTTTCAACGTGTCATTAACGAATCAAAGACCCCTGAAAAAGGTCTGAAGACAAATATATCCTAAATGATGTTTGAGGGAAAACAAACTTATCAACAAGGATCAGGCATAAGCCCGGCGTCGCAGCCAATTCACAAGACCCCCGAGCAATAAAATCAATACCACCGGAATTCCGATATTCAGGAGCTGCCACCTGGTCCTGCCCGCTGAGACTTTTTCAGGATCCAGCAGGGGCACGGATACTTGTTTGGTACGGATGTTTATAAGTCCGGTATCTGCCAGCAGGTAATTCATCGCATTGATCAGAAAATCCTTGTTGCCGTAAAAGTTATTTGTCCATTTGTCATAGCCCAGTTCCAGGGGCCGTCCATTTCTCACCTGGTTGGCGATCAGGTCCCCATCGCTGATAAACAGTGCCTTATTTTCAGGTCCGCTTTCCGTGTAATCCACCAGCTCCACCGGGAGGACGCGATTGCGAAATGCCGACTCAAAGGCGCCTTCAACAAGGACTGCAAGGGGGAAGCCACCGGGCCCGTACGCACTTCGGTCCGGTGCCTGCTGAATGGATTCCAGGCTTACGATTTTAGGGGTGCCTTCCACCCTTGAAAGGGGGGAAGACCTGAAGAGGATTGTTTTTGCGTAGGCATTCTCAAGGGTGTCAATGCTGCTGGCAAATTGTATCCGCAGCGCTTCCATATTGGTATTGACCGGATGGTTTTCCGGAGAAAATACCATGGGGTGATACACCCAGGGAAGGGGATCGTATTGGGAGGCATTACCCTCCCCGGTCGCCAGGACAATTTGGGTGGCGTACAAATCACTCACCAGATTCGGATTCATCCGTATGCCATACCGGAACAAGAGGTCGTTTAAATTCAGGTCCCTGGGCAGGGCCACAGCCTGTCCTTCTT
The DNA here is from genome assembly GCA_964514365.1 of uncultured Robiginitalea sp. GTDB lineage: Bacteria > Bacteroidota > Bacteroidia > Flavobacteriales > Flavobacteriaceae > Robiginitalea. The sequence continues at coordinate 1,651 of CAZEQO010000172.1, forward strand.
CATTTAGCAGGCTATCCAGATCCATCCCTACCGCATCCAGGAGCCATAGGGTTTTGCCCCCTTTGACCATATACTGGTCGAGAATAAGTTTTTGGGCTTCACTGAAAGGCTCTGTCGGTTTGGCGATCACCAGGGCATCAAAACCGCTGAGCTCCCGGAGAACCTTCCGGGGAGTCCCTGCTACAGAATCCAGGGTATAGGGCGCTATATCGTAATAATCCCTGAGGGAAGTGATAAAGTCTGCGAGGAAAATATCTTCCAGTTCCCCGTTGCCCTTAAGGATTGCGACTTGTTTTTTATCGGCGATACCGAGTTTGGCAAAGGCATTGGAGAAGGCGTATTCGAGGTTTTGGATCGAATTGTTTACCCGCGCCTCCATATCCGCACCCAATTGGTTTCGCAGGAGGGACACTTTCTCGGTTCGGTTTTCATAGGTAACCAGGGCCCACGGAAAAACCACTTCCTGGGATACTTTATTGTTCTCTTCCACGGTCACACTGGCGGGCTTCAGGCCCATGGCCTGCAATTGTTGCAAGGTTTCCGGGTTGGATTCTTCCCCGGCTACGGGGTCCTGAAAAGTGTATTTAATCAGGGGGTTAACCTGGGAGTACTGTTCCAAAAGCAAACGGGTTTCCTGCCGGAGTCGCGCAAATTCCGATGGAAGCTCCCCGTCCAGAAGCACTTCAACGATTACAGCGCTTTGGAGGGAGCTGGCGGCCTCTTTACTTGGGGGGGAGAGCGTAAATCTCTGGTCTTCTGTCAGGTCCCATCGGGCATACACCATTTGTGCCATCCAATTGATCGCCAGGACCGCAATCAGGCCGGCTAAAACCTTTAAAAAAAACGAACGCTTTTTCATTTTTTGAGATGGTTTAACCGATGGATACTCAGGAAAAGAAAGAAGGCAATCAGGGACAGGAAGTAGACCAAATCCCGGCTGTCGACAATTCCCAGGCTTATACGCTCATAGTGCGCCTTAATGCCCATACGCTGTATATCCAATGCTGAATTCCCGTCGGTAAACAGGGTTGACAGGCTTTCAAAACCGTAATACAACAAAAAACACAAAAGGATAGCGCCGAGAAAAGCGACGATCTGATTCTCAGTTAGTGTGGAACACAGAAGTCCGATAGAAACATAGAGCGCCATCAGCAGCACCAGGCCTCCATAGGATCCCCAAATCAGTCCTGTGTCCATATTTCCCGCGGTAGTGCCCAGATTGTAAATGGTCGCCACGTAGAGCAGGGTAGGGAGGATGGCGATAAGCACAAGAACCAGGGCTCCGAAATACTTACCCAGCACAAGCGATGTAGTGGATATGGGTTTACTGAGCAGGAGTTCGAGGGTCCCCAGCTTTTGTTCTTCCGAAAATGAGCGCATCGTAACGGCCGGGATCAGGAGCAGGAATATCCATGGGGCCAGGAGGAAAAAGAGGCTGAGGTCCGCAAAACCATAGTCCAGGATATTAAAAGGGCCTTTAAAAACCCATAGAAATAGTCCGGATAATACCAGAAAAAGCCCCATGACCAGGTATCCGACCGGACTTGTAAAGAACGAGCTGATCTCTTTTTTAAAAACAGGCCACATACATCTCTCTTTTAAATATCCCTTGTCCTCAGGCTCCAGGCTTTTGGCCGCTCTGAAAATAACTTCCGGGTCTGACCCCAGACACCCTTGAAAAATTCAGATTGCCGGTACTCCTCCAGGGCCGCTTCAGACTCCCACTGGCTGTAGGTAAAAAAGGTTGAAGGGTCGCCCATGTCCTGCAACAAGTTTACCTTCAGGCAGCCCGGAAAACTGCGTATTCCTTTTTCTGAGGCCTGGAAAAGGCGTTCAAAACTAGGGATATTTTCCGGTTCAAAGGTCATTTTTACAATTCGGGTCAGCATCTATGTAAAATTTATCAATACAGTGTCGCGATAGTCTAATCCGAGGAGGCTGGCAGCCCCACCAACGGTATTGGGGTTGCTCTTGTATATGGCCAGTTCAATATAGCCCGCGGAATTAAAAAGCGCCATTAAATCCCCGGCCCCACGCCGCTGGGACTTGTCGAGATCGAAGTTGATAATGTCACTGTATTTTTTGTATATCTCAGTGAGTTTTTTATTGCGGGCTTCCAGGGTAAAGGCCCGCCCTTTCCGATAAGCTTCGAAAAGGTTTTTATGAATATTGGTAACGACATTTCCGTAGTTATCGATGTAGAGCACCGTACCTAATATCGTATTCCCGCTGTTGGTTATCGTAGGGGCATTTTCCCGGATAGAACGCAATCCCGAAAATGGTTTGCCTATGACCTCAAGGGTCCCTCCCCGCGCCAGGTGGCAGGCAACTTTTACAAAGACATCCAGTACCGGGAACGGGCTGGATATCGTATTGGGCAATTGGATTTCAACTACTTTATCCGGGGTAACCTCGTCGGTGATCAGGCTGATGACCCCATTGTCTGCCGTGATAAAGAAATGACCGTCGACCAGCAACGCCAGATGGGTGTTCTCCGATGTTTTTTCGGAATCCACCCCAACAATATGGATACTGCCCTGTGGAAAAGCTCTGTAGGCATTTTTGAGCAGGTAGGCACATTCCTGTATGTGGAACGGGCTCACCTGGTGTGAAATATCAACAAGGGTAGCCTCGGGAAGTTCACTGTAAATGTGCCCTTTTATAGCGCCTACATAATGATCTTTAAGCCCAAAATCTGTGGTCAGGGTGATGATTGGCATCCTTGGCTGTTGATATTTTTTTAAGGCGTCAAATTGAATTTTACGTAAGTTTGTTCAGCAAAATTAAGTAAAAAAAAGGGCGGCTGACCGCATCTGTTCAGAGCACTTATAAACACTCCTTTCTTTTTGAACGAACTCATCCTTGAACTCACAGACATTAATCCCCGGGATTTCTTCGGGGATCGGAATGCAAACATAGACCTTCTCAAGAAATCGTTTCCCCAACTTAAAATTGTCGCAAGAGGCAATAAGATTAAGGTTTATGGGGATCCTCCTTCCCTGGAGGAGTTTGAAAAGCGCTTTCAGATGTTGACGGAACATTTTTCCAAGTACAACAAACTGGATGAAAATGGGATCGAACGCATCCTGAGCAGTAATGGAAAAGAGGATTATGTTTCTTCGGCAACCAGCAGTGATGTGCTGGTACACGGGGTTAACGGTCGTATGGTCAAGGCGCAGACGGTCAACCAGCGCAGGCTGGTAGATGCCATGGGGAAAAACGATATGGTTTTTGCCATCGGGCCCGCGGGTACCGGAAAGACCTATACAGGTGTGGCCCTTGCCGTGCGGGCACTTAAAAACAAGGAGGTCAAGCGCATCATCCTCACCCGGCCGGCTGTGGAGGCAGGGGAGAACCTGGGTTTCTTGCCCGGGGACCTCAAGGAGAAGCTGGACCCGTATATGCAACCCCTTTACGATGCCCTTCGGGATATGATTCCCGCCGAACGCCTGGTTAAATATATCGAAGACGGCACCATCCAAATAGCCCCGATGGCCTTTATGAGGGGCCGTACACTCGATCACGCCTTTGTCATTTTGGACGAGGCCCAGAACACCACCCACGCCCAGATGAAAATGTTCCTGACGCGAATGGGCAAAAGCGCCAAATTTTTGCTCACGGGTGATCCCGGCCAGATCGACCTGCCCCGGAGGGTCATTTCCGGACTTAAGGAGGCTCTGTTGATCCTGAAGAACATTAAGGGGATCGAAATCATCTATCTCGACGACAAGGATGTGATCCGCCACAAACTCGTCAAAAAAGTCATAGATGCCTATAAAACCATCGAACACCAGAACTAATGACAAGCCAAACCATTACAAGCACGGATTTTAATTTTCCCGGTCAAAAAAAGGTGTATAAGGGCAAGGTTCGGGAGGTGTATTTTCTGGAAAATGACCTTTTGGTCGTTGTGGCGACCGACCGCCTCTCTGCCTTCGATGTCGTACTTCCCAAAGGTATACCGTACAAAGGCCAGATTCTGAACCAGCTCGCCTTTACAATGATGCAAGCTACCCGGGATAT
>CAZEQO010000173.1:0-4442 GCA_964514365.1 uncultured Robiginitalea sp.
AGGCATACGATGCAGATTTAAAGCATTTTGCCATCGATATCGTCGCCGTTAAGGACACCCCTGTTAAGGCGGTGGCTACCGGGCGCGTTATCTTTGCAGAATGGACGGCTTCCACAGGTTATGTAGTCATTCTTGAGCACAACCAGGATTTGATATCCGTATACAAGCACAATGGATCACTCACAAAGGTTCAGGGAAATATTGTTCGTGCCGGAGAGGTGATTGCGACTGTGGGAAACACCGGGGAGCTTACCACAGGGCCGCATTTGCATTTTGAACTGTGGAAGGACGGAAATCCTGTTAATCCCGAGAATTACATTGATTTTAATTGAATATGATGTCACTAAAAGCCCTGGGAGCACGTTTTCTGGCACAGTGGGTGCATCAAAAAACACGTAAATGGGCCGATAATCCTGTAAAGGCCCAGCAGCGCACCTTTAACCAGCTCATTGCGAAAGGAAGAGGTACAGGTTTTGGCGCGGAACACGGCTTTTCAGAGATCAGAAGTTATTCTGATTTCTCATCCCGTGTACCTGTGCGCGATTATGAAACGCTCAAAATTTATGTGGAGCGTATATTCCAGGGTGAAGATGATGTGCTCTGGCCCGGAAAACCATTGTATTTTGCCAAGACCTCCGGGACGACCTCTGGCGCCAAATACATACCCATAACCAGGGAATCCATTAAAGAGCAGGTAAGGGCCTCCAGGAATGCCATTCTCAACTACATTCACAAAACCGGAAATGTAGACTTTGTAAATGGAAAGATGATTTTTCTTCAGGGCAGCCCGATTCTCGATGAGAAGAACGGTATAAAAGTGGGCCGACTCTCCGGAATATCGGCGCATTACGTGCCCGGGTACCTTCAGAAAAACCGGCTACCCTCCTGGGAGACGAATTGTATTGAGGATTGGGAAACCAAGGTGGAGAAAGTGGTGGAGGAAACCGTTTCTGAGGACATGACAGTTATCGCCGGCATCCCTTCCTGGGTGCAGATGTACTTTGAGAAACTTAAGGAGCGCGAAAAAAAACCAATAAGTATTATATTTCCCAACCTCCAGTTGTTTATATACGGAGGCGTAAATTACGAACCGTATCGGAGTAAATTCGAGAGCCTGATCGGCCGAAAAGTAGATAGCATAGAATTATTTCCTGCCAGCGAAGGCTTTTTCGCCTACCAGGACCAGTGGGAGGATCGCGGACTCCTCCTGTTACTGGACGCAGGTATTTTTTATGAATTTATACCTGCGGATACTTTTTATGAAGAGTCCCCCAGGCGCCTGACAATCGGGGAGGTGGAATTGGGCGTGAATTACGCCATGGTGATTTCTACAAATGCCGGACTCTGGGGCTATAATCTGGGAGATACCGTTCAGTTTACCTCCCTGAAACCCTACCGGGTGATTGTTACGGGACGCATAAAGCATTTTATTTCGGCTTTCGGGGAGCACGTAATCGCCAAGGAGGTCGAATATGCCATGGAAGAGGCCATACGGCAGTCGGGTGCCCGTGTGAATGAATTCACTGTGGCTCCTCAAATCCAGACTGCGGAGGGAGAGCTCCCGTACCATGAATGGTTCGTTGAATTTGAGGAGGCCCCTGCAGATATAGATGAATTTACGGCAGTTTTAGACCGTAGTTTACAGGACCAGAACAGTTATTATTTTGACCTCATCGATGGCAAAATACTTCAAAGGCTGCGCCTTACACAAATTCAAAAGGGCGGATTTCAGCAGTATATGAAATCCATAGGAAAATTGGGCGGGCAAAACAAAGTAAAACGCCTTGCCAATGACCGCGATCTCGCGGATGCGCTGTATACCTATGCAGTCTGAAGCATCTACATTACTTCTTTCAGACCTCCCTGAGATCGGGAGATTCATGCCCTTGTGAAATGCGTTAAACTGAAATTAAAATGTACTTTTGCGGTACATTTGTTTTCATGGAGGCAACCCGAGCACAGGAATCGACAAATGCCATTGAGCGCATGTACATCACGATGCGTCACCTTTTTAACCGCGGCTTCTACAAACCGATGGGGGTTTCGGGGGAAACCCTGCGCAATGCACTGCTCCAGCTACGCCCTGAAATTTATGGAACAATTGCCGAGGACAAGGCTGAACTGGAAGGATTGATCTATGTCTTAGAGCGGCTACCCGAGGGGATTGAACAGTGCAAGTACATCAATTTGACCGCAGATGAAGGCTACGGGAGTTCACACTTCACACCCATAGTGCCTCCGAAACGCCGCAGAAACTGCTATCGGATTGATAAGGATCAAATGAATATTGAGATTACCCGCGGGCGGTCAGATATTTACGACATTCTAACACACCTGACGTTTCTTTTTATAGAATCTGGTAAAATTGGGAAAAGGGTGCTTATCGGCGATACGGGTGCCACCATCCGCGATTGGCAGAAACTGGAAGCAGCCTGTCAGAAAGGGAAACTCTCCGTATCCGAACGAGAAATTGCCATTACCCATGCGGCAAATATCTTAAGTCGCTCCTTTGTGGAGATTCAGGAGGTGTATGAGAAATTCGCGACTAAAAAAGACCCGGAGCGCTTTCTAAGGATTATTTATTGGCTGGGCAAACAGGCCATAGACGAGGAAACGACCGGCGATAAACGCACTATAACCTTTAGCGCTTTGCTGCGGGAGGGATTGGGCCATCACATCCACGGGGAACGCTGGGCCAACACGATCAAGACAGCCCTGGACAAGCACGGACTTCTGGGTCGCCCGGTGCATGTGATCAGTTCCAATATGCACAGCGTTTTAAATACACTCTTCGCCAGCAGTGCGCTTAAAAAGGAATTCCCCAGGGGAAAACCCCTGGAGATCTTTGAGGCGCTCAGTGCCCAGGACAACGGAAAGTTACAGGATAAGGTTCTGGCAATGGCCGTTAAAAACGGGATGCACCTTATTGACGATACCTCAGGCGCGAACATTGATGTTCAGATTTTTGATATGGCTCGATTGACAGCGGATGCCTGCTGTTATGATATCCCAGGCGACGAACCCTCAAAGGCTCCGGTGATCCTGGTGATGGATTACGCATTCGGGGAGCAGGCCTATGAGTGTATCGATGAATTGCTCAAACCCTATAAAGGGAACGAGGAAGCCCAATACCTGAACGTCATATCGATTTCGATTATGGGGAAGGCCGGAATCCTGACAGGTGAGAAGGGGGATCTCATGATTCCATCGGCACATATCTTTGAAGGGACGGCCGACAATTATCCTTTTAAAAATGAGCTCAGTAGGGCGGACTTTGAAGGCAACGGCCTCTCGGTCTATGAGGGAACTATGGTGACGGTTCTGGGGACTTCCCTTCAAAACAGGGATATCCTCTCCTTTTTTCAAGAATCCACCTGGAACGTCATTGGCCTTGAGATGGAAGGTGTACATTACCAGAAGGCCATACAGTCTGCCTCGAAAATCCGCAAAAGCATACGCCCGGATGTCGCTGTCCGATATGCGTATTACGCCTCGGACAACCCTTTAAAATCGGGTCATACACTGGCTTCCGGAGGATTGGGTAAAACCGGTGTCAAACCTACCTATCTGATCACTGATAAAATTTTGTCACAAATTTTTAAATCACAATAATATGGCTACACCAGAATCCAACACACCAGATTCGTCTGACGAGATTGATTTGGGTCAATTGTTTAAATTGATCGGAAATGGATTTCGGAATGTGTTCCGGGCATTTTTGAGATTCTACCTCTATCTCAAAAGGAATTTGTTCTGGTTTGCGGGACTTGGGGTTCTGGGAATACTAACCGGGTATCTCGTCAACCAGTTTGTCGAAGACAAGCAACAGCTCGAAGTAATTGTGAGCCCCACCACTGACGACACCAACTATTTGTTCGATACCCGCGCCTATTTATACGACATTGTAGGCGAGATACAATCTGAAATAAAGGCAAAAGACACGGCCTTTTTCAGGAGTTTGGGGCTTGATGCAGAAGAAATGAAGGGCTTTGAAATTGATGTCGCCCCCTTAAGTTCTAAGGATAAGACATTTCTTGAAGATCAGGATGGAATCCTTGAGGCGCTCAAGGATTTCGGGAATTCAGACGCCATCTCAGAGATTCTGCAATCAGAATTTCGAAAGCGGACCAAAAAAGATCAACGAATCACGTTTTACTTTAAGGAAACCACGCCAGGAAAGGAGTATGCCCGAAAAATTATGGCGTATATCAATTCAAACCCTTATTATCAACAACTATTACAGATTCAGGTGAACAACGCTGAAAAGCGGATCCAAAGGAACGATTCTCTTTATGGACAAATTGATTTGCTTATTGAGAACTATACAGAAAAATTAGCTCGGGAAAAAACCGGTTCGCAAGGTCAGCTTATGTTGGAAAACCAGGAATCCCTGGATGTTCCTTCCCTGTTTAGGCTCAAGGACCAGCTGATGGTGAATACAG
>CAZEQO010000173.1:4452-5182 GCA_964514365.1 uncultured Robiginitalea sp.
TTTTTTTCCATCTGCTCTTCGTGACCTTGTTTCTATTGATTTCGTTGATCCGCTATCTGAACCGGAAAGCTATAGAACTTAAAGTACAATGAACGCAGTGTCCAAAAAGAAGTCAATACTCATTACCGGGGGAGCAGGATTTATTGGATCACATGTGGTACGCCGTTTTGTGAAGCACTATTCCGATTATCAAATTTATAATCTGGACGCCCTCACCTATGCCGGAAACCTTGAGAACCTCAAGGATATAGATGATTTGCCCAACTATGACTTTGTAAAAGGAGACATAACCGATAGTGGCTTTTTGGAGAAATTATTCTCAGAAAAGCGTTTTGAAGGGGTTATACACCTGGCCGCAGAATCCCATGTGGACCGCTCCATTTCAGACCCCCTTGCTTTTGTCAAAACGAACGTCATGGGAACGGTAAACCTGTTAAACGCAGCGCGTGACCTGTGGAATGAAAATGTGAAGGGTAAAAGGTTCTACCACATCAGTACGGATGAAGTATATGGATCCCTTGGGCAGGACGGGTTATTCACCGAGGAAACAGCTTACGACCCTAATTCCCCTTACTCTGCCTCGAAGGCCAGCTCGGACCACTTTGTGCGCGCATATGGAGAAACGTATGGCCTTCCCTATATCATCAGCAATTGTTCCAATAATTACGGACCCCACCATTTTCCTGAGAAACTGATCCCTCTGTTCATCAACAATATCATAAATAACAAG
>CAZEQO010000173.1:5192-5609 GCA_964514365.1 uncultured Robiginitalea sp.
GCTGAAGAAGCTTGGTGGGGACCCCATGGTCATCGAAGCCATTGCCGGTGTACGGAGATGGTAATTATACCCGGGACTGGTTGTATGTAATAGACCACGCCTCAGCTATCGACTTGTTATTTCATAAGGGACGCATTGGGGAAACCTATAATATCGGAGGGTTCAATGAATGGAAAAACATTGATCTTGTCCGGCTTTTGTGCCAAAAAATGGATCGCAAATTGGGCAGGACCACCGGGACTTCGGAATCATTGATCACCTATGTAAAAGACCGGCCCGGACACGATCTCAGATACGCAATAGACGCCTCCAAAATCAATAAGGAACTGGGGTGGAAACCCTCGGTCACTTTTGAAGAAGGATTGGAAAAAACGATTGACTGGTACCTTGCCAATTCTGACTGGTTGCAACATGTGA
>CAZEQO010000174.1:0-4669 GCA_964514365.1 uncultured Robiginitalea sp.
GCCTATGTTATCTCTGATCGGATCGTGCTGGATGTAGGCCTGGGAACCACACTGGCGTGGGTAGATGTCGATTTGACCTCGACTATTGAGCAAACCAACAGGACAGAGTCGATCTTCTCCAATTCAACCTTTTTCTCTTTTGGCTTTAATGTATTACTGGACGAATTTTTCTTCTGATGCGACGGGTTCTATCAATCATACTGCTCATAGGAGTTACCCTCCATGCCTTCGGACAAGGCAAGGATAATGGCATTATTCGCTCAGACACAGTAAATAAAGGCGGGAATCTCAAGCTCATCGGAATCCCGGTCATCTTTAGCACCCCTGAAACGGGATTAGGATTTGGGGGGGGAGGGCAACTCTTCCTGACCGGTGAAAGCAATACTTTTCGGGCCAGAAAATCCAACATCCTCTTCACGGGAATCTACACTGCCAATAGCCAGATAATCATTCAGGCTTTACCGCAGGTATATTTTGGAAAGGGGGATTACTATCTGGATGGCTCCTATGAATTTCGGATCTACCCGAACAAATTCTGGGGCATAGGGAATGATACCCCTGTAGATAATGAGGAGGATTACGACATGACGAGTCATAAATTCAGGGTCGATTTTCTCAAAAGGCTCCCTCCTTCCCTTAATTTCGGATTCCGTTTTAATTTTGAAAACCACCAGGTTACAGAGGTTGAAGCAGGTGGAATTCTCGATTCGGGTGAGGTTCCCGGGAGTGATCGGGCCGTGATCGTGGGGATGGGTGCCATCTTCAATTTCGATACCCGGGACCAGGTTGAAGATCCGCACGGTGGGTATTATGTGACTTTCAATGCACAGTTTTCAAGTGAGAATTTCGGTGCTACGCACGGGTTCAACAGGTTTATAACGGATCTTCGGGCCTATCGCCCGGTCCGCGAAAAGGGCCTCCTTGCAGTGAGGTTGTACGTGGAAAACAATTTTGGCGATGTACCCTTCCAGGCGAAGTCCCAGTTCGGAGGCGGTAATATGGCAAGGGGATATTTTGCCGGGCGTTTTATCGATGATCAAATGTACGTTTTGACGGCTGAATACCGTTGGCGATTCCACCCCAGGTGGAGCCTGGCTGCTTTTGGGCTTATGGGAGAAGTGTCTGATCTCACCCGGGATTTCTTCCAGGATCCCAAATTCAGTACCGGAGGGGGTATTCGCTTTAAAATCCTCAAACAACAAAACACCCTGGTCCGACTGGACGTTGGGATTGGGGAAGATGGCAATAGCGGTTTCTATTTTGGGGTGAATCAGGCGTTCTAGCTCAAAAGCATAAAGGCCACCTAAAGCCGCAAATTATCAGAGTGCAATCCATAGTATTTAAACACTGGTATGCCTCGATCAGTCTTTCGTTCAGGATCTCTTCTTGAATTCGGCTATGGTTTTCTGAGCTTTTTCGGAAAGGGCCAGTTTCCCGGTCATGGCAGCCCTATCGGAGAGTAGGCCGTCCCAGTGTTCGGTCCCTTCCCACAGGGCCTGCTTTATCAGCTTCAGGGCTTCCGGGGATTGCGAGGCGAGTTCGCGGGCAAAAAACCCCGATTCCTTATCTAAAGCGGCACGGGATTCAAAGACTTTTGAATATAAACCCCGTTCTTTCGCCCAGTACGCATTTTTCCATTCCGAAGGAGCCAAAGCCATTTCAGCCAGTCCTGAAACTCCCGCTTTACGTGCCACGGCCGGCGCAATAACCAGGGGGGCAATCCCGATGCCAAGCTCGGAGAGACGGAGGGACGCCTTATCGGAGGCCAGGACGTAGTCGCAGGCGGCAATCAGCCCGACACCACCGCCCACAGCTTTACCATGTACTTTTCCGACAATGGGTTTGTGGCAGGTGCGCATGGTATTGATCAGGCGGGCAAACCCACTGAAAAAAATTTTGCTCTGCTCGGGTGTGGAAACTTCGAGCAACTCGTCAAAGGAAGCCCCGGCGCAAAAAGCGCGATCCCCTTCGGATTGAATCAGGATGGCAGAAACCTTTGGATTTGCACTCAGCGCTTCCAGTTCCCGGCACAGCCGGTCGAGCAGCACTGAATTCAGTGAATTGCTGGCCGGGTGACCAAATTCCAGGATGGCCAGGCCTCCGTCAAAACGGGTGTACAAACTTCCCTCCTTGCGTGTTGTTTCCATGGTTTTAATTCAAATTTAGAGGTTTTGCAAATGGGGGCGAAATTTTCTCCGGAACTTCCAGATCAGCGTGCCTCCCCGGATCAGCATCCAGCAGGTAAATGCAATCCAGATTCCATAAAGGCCCAGGTTCAGAGCCTTTCCTGCATAAAGGACGGGAAGAAATACCAGAAAGGTTGCCAGGAGCAATACATTTCTCAGGTACCGCATTTCACCAAGACCTTTGAATATGCCGTCAAAGACAAAGGCGATAGTATTGATGGGCATGCCCAGGATTACGATAATAAAAATACTGTAGAAGGCACTCAATACACCCGGCTCGGACGAGAAAATACGTCCAATCGGATAATAGAACACCCCTCCGAGGAGCATGAGCAGTAACGCGATCCACAGGGCGTATCGCGTTACTTTTTTACTCAGTAGCCAAAGGCTCGAATAGTCCCCCGCACCCAGGAAACGGCCACCCAGGATTTTTCCGGCTGCCGAATAGCCATCGATAAAAAAGGCTGAGAAGAGCCAGAGATTAACGGCTATAGTATGTGCTCCGATAGCCTGATCTCCGAGGGCTGTGGCCTCCCGCACCCCGAATAACAGGGCGACATTCAGGGAGAGGGTTCGCACAAAGAGGTTCAGTGCCATGCCGATCAGTCGTTTTAACTCCGGATGCAGTGGCCATCTTGGAATGAGCCCGACGGAGGTTTGAGTCATAAGCAGCCAAAGGGCCATGACCGCCATGATCCCCTGGGCGATAAGACTTGCCCAGGCGGCACCCTCCAGGCCCATTGGGGGAAGCCATGAGGAAACCCCGTAGACGAGGATAAAATCCAGTACGATATTTAATCCGGCGCCCGTAATGGCAATGAGCATGGGCCACACAGTGTTTTGAAGGCCCTGGAAAATACCCATGATGGCAAAGACCAATAAAGTGAGCGGGAATCCCCATACCCGTATTTCGTAATACGCAATACAGCGATCCAGAATTTCTCCCGAGGCGTTTAGAAGTTCAAAGATCTCCCTGCTAAAGGGGAGTGAAACCAATAAAATTATAATACTAATCCCGATATTGATTACGATGGCTTGTGCGGGGAGCGTTTGGATTTCAGATAATTTACCGGCACCGTAGTATTGGGAAATAATCGCTGAAATTGCAGAACGGGTCTGCCCGAGAATCCAGATAAGCATACTTAGGAAGGCTCCGACAATTCCTATTGCTGCGAGAGATTCAAGACCTTTTTCGGGGATATTGCCGACAATTGCGGTATCTGTGATACTCAATACGGGCTCGGCGATTCCGGCGATAAGGGCGGGAATTGCGAGCTTGTTGATATTGGTAAACGAAAGGGCCGAATTCACCGGGCGAAGATACGCGGAGTCCCGGGATATTAAAAAACCTGTAAACACACCCAGGACTGTTCTGTCATACTCTCAGGTTTTGTTGACTTTTCTCAGATGATAGCGGTTCAGGCTTTTTATTGTAAATTTAAATAGTCAAATTAATTCGATTGTATGAAAAATTTTCTGGTGCCTGTTGGGAATTCTAAGGATTCATATGAAACGCTTCAATACGCCGTGGACTTTGCGGCTCATTTTGATGCTGTGATTTATGTTATGGAGGTCCTCAATGTAAGTACACGGGCGGGGGACCTTGCCAACACTTCTGAGAAGTTTCTGGCCAGCAGTCGGGAACGAATCCGGGAAGTGATCAGCCATGTCGACACTAAATCGGTGACCCTGAAGGCAGCTACATATACCGGAGACCTCATAGACGGGCTGAAAGAGATCGACGCTGAACTTGGGATAGATTTGATTATTATCGCTCCCAGATCTGTAGAAGTAGACGAGGAACTCTATTTGGGAAGTACCTCCGGCAGTATAATTAAACGTACAGATATTCCTACGCTCATTGTCCCCAAGGGCGCAAAATTTACACCTTATAAGAAAATACTTACAGCCTTTAAATCCGGGGTGCTGAAACGCAATCGCATACTCAACCCGCTGATCGCCATTAAGAAGGAGTTTTCGTCCAAAATAAGCCTTTTGCTTGTGAAAACCCCGGGGTATACCGATGAGGATTTAAAGATCAATACGGCTTTGATGGATGTCAGTTCCGATGTAACACTTACGGAGCACGCCAAAACGTATTTGGGAGTGCTGGAACAACTCAAAGTGCATGAACCGGATTTGCTCTGTGTTTTCAGGAGGAAACGCGGATTTTTTTCCGCGCTCTGGGAGAAGAACCGGATCCTCAAATCTGAGTTTTCAGTGCGCATCCCCGTTTTGGTCCTCAGCGTTAAGAAGGATTAGGGTTCAGGCCTAGAATTCCAATCAACTGCAAGGGGAATTCAAGTTGTGGGCATACGGGATTTCCTGCGGGTACCTCAGGTTTGAGGACCGGCAAGCAATTCAAAGTGATACATTCCGGTAATATAAACCTGAGTTTTCTACAGGTGAATAGCAGCAGTGAGTAACAAGGAACGGGTTATTGCAGGGGTTTCCCTGGCAAACGCAATCTTGCTGATACTGCG
>CAZEQO010000174.1:4760-5609 GCA_964514365.1 uncultured Robiginitalea sp.
TCCTTCCCGGAATTTACAATCTCTTCACCTTCAATAACTGCGGGCCCTTCTATCAGGATAATACGTTCCCCATTGCTGAGAAAGGCATCGAGTTCATCCAGGATAATTCCTGTTGACTGAACCCGCTTTACTTTCAACTGCCAAATCGGGTCCGGGGTACCCTCTTGATGTATTTCTGCAGACAAAATTTCCAGGTCGGACGGATCAGCCGTATAGGTTTCTTCCTCAATACCTGTATTGAGAAGATCATTGAGGAAGGTATTGCTCGGCACCCAGGTTCCGCTGCTTCTCAGCCATTGTCCGTCCGCAACGAATTTCCTCTTGAGGCTATCTAAGAGTTCGACCTTATAAGGCTCCTTTGTCATGAGTTCCTCACGATCACCAACCTGTACTTTGTTGGAAGTCGAAGATATCCCGGTTTTCAACACACCAGAGGCATAAGAGCTGATTTTGATTTTATGCTTCCCAAACCAAACGGTTTTTGGCCATTCTATTTTGAGGGAGTCCGCACTCAACACCGATTCCGGAGTGGTAATGGAGGTATATTGAGCACCGAGGGGCACGGTAGCAAAGCAAGCCAGGGCAATAGTTACAGCCCGATGTGAGATTGTGTGCATTATAGCATCTGAAGGTTTCGCGGCCTTATTAAAGATACGTATAAATCGATTCTGTCACTTCGGAAATGACTTGAATTATTTTTTGGCCCGGAGTAGCTTCGCTGCTCCGGACTGTCTCCAGTCCTGCAAATACAGTTTGCTTCGCCAGGGGCGAAGATGTCTTAAAAGGGGAGAATTTATTCCAGAAACTCAGAGTACTAATTAATTGACCGGAGTAGCTTCGCTGCTCCAG
>CAZEQO010000175.1:0-5578 GCA_964514365.1 uncultured Robiginitalea sp.
GCGTGACCCACGGAAGAAAGCAGAGTGCGCACGCTGCCACTCGCCACTGGAAAGCAGGGTGAGCACTTCATTGACACTAAGCGTGTCCGGGAGCTTTCTTCCGAGTTTCGGTGCTTCAATAAGCTCCATTGGATTGTCTGCCCTATAGTCCTCCAACTGTACCCAGGCAAAGAATCCGCGAAGACTGGAAATGATCCGGGCCTGAGACCTGGGGTGGAGCGTCGCGTCCAGGCTATGGACAAAGGCCTCGAGGTCTTCTCGGGCTATCTCACGGGGGGTTACCCCCTGGCGTTCCTCCTCGAGGAAGGCCGCGAGTTTGGCCAGGTCCCGCCCGTAATTCTGCACCGAATTTTTCGCCAGGCCGCGTTCGAGCCTCAGGTAGTGCGTATAATCCGAAAGGGCGTGCTTCCATTTCACAAGGTAAAGATACTTGAAGGACGTAGCTTTTTCCACCTCCAGGAAATGGAAAATCTTGTAGAAATGGGATTTTTCCTACATAAATTAGTACTTTCACAACATAAGTATCTGATTTACAAATAGGGTAGGGTAATTTTGAACTTCATTTAAAATGGAAAATCATGAGAAAAATTTTAGTTATTGGTTGTATGTTATTATTTGGTGCCACCCTTCAGGCTCAGGAAGGCCTGAATGTGGGAATCAATTTGGGGTTACCCGTTGGGGATGCCTCTGATTTTTCCAATTTTAGCCTGGGGCTGGACGCCAATTATTTATGGAACGTCGCCGAATCCGTGGATGTAGGTGTCGCCACTGGCTTTACCAATGCCTTTGGGAAAACCTTTGAAATTCTGGGAGAGGAATTTGACGCGGAAGACGTGCAGTTCATTCCAATCGCAGCGGCCGGGCGTTACCACGTTACGGACAAGTTCCGGGCAGGTGCAGATATAGGGTATGCCATTGGTATAAACGACGGGAATGATGGAGGGTTTTACTATCGCCCCATTGTGGCCTATAGCCTAAGCGACATCACGGAACTTAATTTTTCCTACACCGGGATCAGCCTGGACGGTTTTACCTGGTCGACTATTTCACTCGGCGTTATGTTTAGTCTGCTTTAGCCCAGAGGATGGAACTCTTTATAAAGGCGGAGGGACTCCCTCCGCTTTTTTTATGTCCGGATTATAGCTTTCCTGCCCCGGGCAAAGCCGTATTGGGCTAACTTTGTATTTTTACGCAGTCGAGAAGTGTTCTTTCACTTTACAAATACAATCCCCATGAAACTCATCATCATCAATGGCCCCAACTTAAACCTGCTCGGGAAGCGGGAACCGGAACTCTACGGCAGTAAGACTTTTGAGGATTTCTTCAGCCACCTCCAATTTCAATTCCGGGAGGTTCAGTTGGAATATTTCCAGTCGAATATTGAGGGGGAACTGATCGACAAATTGCAGGAGGTGGGCTTTAGTTACGATGGTATCATCCTCAATGCGGCAGCCTATACGCACACTTCTGTGGGTTTGGGCGATGCGGTAAAAGCGATTGATGCCCCCGTGGTTGAGGTGCACATCTCCAATATAGCTTCACGCGAACCTTTTCGGCACGAGTCCCATATTTCAGCCGGGGCACGAGGTGTTATTTTCGGTTTTGGCCTTCAGGGGTACGAACTGGCGGTCCGGAGTTTTCTCTAATCTTTTTAAGAGGATACAGGTTTCGCACCCGTCATTGGTTACTGCAACTGCGTTTTCTGGAACCTTAAAAATCGGCTGTCCAGATAAAAGGTTCCAAAGGGAAGGAGGGAGGCCAGCAGAATCCAGAATAGGGTTTTCAGACTCCATTTCCGTTCCTGCCAGAGTACCACGGCAAGGGCTATATAGGCCAGAAACAGAAATCCGTGCACATATCCGATATAGATATTGGGTTCCCGGATGCCCGCCCAGTACTTCAGGGGCATACTGAGGGCGAATAAGAGCAAATACGAAACCCCTTCCATTAAAGCGACACTTCGAAAAATTCGCAACATAACAGGGGTTTTAGAGGTGTATTACTTCGTCGTAAGCTGCGGCCACCGCTTCCATTACTGCCTCACTCATCGTAGGGTGGGGGTGGACGGCCTTGAGGATTTCATGACCGGTGGTTTCAAGCTTCCGGCCGACAACGGCTTCTGCAATCATATCCGTGACTCCTGCACCAATCATATGGCAACCCAGCCATTCCCCGTATTTTGAATCGAAGATGACCTTTACAAATCCGTCTGAATGTCCCGAGGCTTTTGCTTTACCACTGGCGGAGAAAGGGAACTTCCCAACTTTAATATCGTACCCTTTTTCCCGGGCCTGTTTTTCAGTGAGTCCCACGGAAGCCACTTCCGGCGAACAATAGGTGCACCCGGGAATATTCCCGTAATCCAGGGGTTCCACGTGCATGCCCGCTATTTTTTCAACGCACAGAATTCCCTCTGCCGAGGCGACGTGGGCCAGGGCAGGCCCCGGAGTTACATCCCCAATGGCGTAGTACCCGGGGATGTTTGTCTGATAGTAATCGTCAACGATAATTTTATCCCGGTCTGTGGCGATCCCAACTTCTTCCAGCCCGATGTTTTCGATATTCGTTTTGATCCCAACGGCTGATAACAAAATGTCGGCTTCCAGGATTTGCTCTCCTTTGGCTGTCTTTACAGTCGCCTTAACACCAGGACCACTGGTATCCACCTTTGTAACCTCTGCAGAGGTCATGATTTTGATTCCCGTTTTTTTAAAGCTGCGCTCCAGTTGTTTGGACACCTCTTCGTCTTCCACGGGAACAATAGTCGGCAGGTATTCCACCACGGTAACCTCCGTGCCCATGGCATTGTAGAAATAGGCAAATTCGACTCCAATGGCACCGCTACCAACCACAATCATTTTTTCGGGTTGCTTTTCCAGGGTCATGGCTTTGCGATAGCCGATGATTTTTTTACCGTCCTGCGGCAGGGCGGGAAGTTCGCGACTCCGGGCCCCGGTAGCCACAATAATATGTTGACCACTGTATTCGGTTTCTTTCCCATCGGCACCTTTTACAACAACCTTCTTCCCCGGGCGCAGGGTACCGTATCCGTTGAGAACCTCTATTTTGTTTTTCTTCATCAGGAATTGGACCCCTTTGCTCATTCCGTCGGCAACACTCCGGCTTCTCGCCACCACGGCATCAAAATCCTTGTCGGCTTCCGATACTTTCAGGCCATAGTCCGAGGCATGCTGGAGGTACTCAAATACCTGTGCAGACTTTATGAGGGCTTTGGTGGGTATACAACCCCAGTTCAGGCAGACTCCGCCCAGGCTTTCTTTTTCAACAATAGCCGTTTTCAGACCCAATTGGGATGCCCGGATTGCAGTTACATAACCGCCGGGACCGCTTCCAAGAACAATGATATCGAAGGTATTCATAGTGGTGTGGTTTCTCTAAAATTTGCCCCGCAAAGGTATAAAACCAATCCGAATGCCACCAATGGGATCCGGATAGAAAAACAACTTGGGCCCTGTCTTATTTTCGGGAGGTGTCCGGGATGTTTAAAGGCCTATTGCTCAGGGACAAAGTCTAGTGCTGCCCCGTTTATACAATGCCGTTCCCCGGTGGTCTCACGGGGTCCGTCTTCAAAAACATGCCCCAAATGCCCTCCGCAATTCGAACAGTGTTCCTCGGTGCGTTTGTACCCGATCTTATAATCCACACTATAGGCGACATTTCCCTCGATAGCGCGGTCGAAACTCGGCCAGCCCGTTCCTGAATCAAACTGGTATTGCGTTTCAAATACCGGGTGCCCGCAGGCAGCACATACATATGTGCCTTTTTCCCTGTTCTTTAACCATTCGCTGGTTCCCGGATTTTCTGTGCCTTCCTTACGAAGGATATAGTATTCCATGTCGGAAAGCTCTGCCCGCCATTGTGCATCTGTCTTTTGAACCGGGTAATCCGCCATTTGTGCAGTTTCTCCAGCAGGAGACGCTTCTGACTTCTGTGAGTTTCCCCGGCATCCAAATAAAAGGCCGAAAGCCAGGATCAAAACGTACTTTTTCATCTGTTTATTTTTATTGTTTTTAATAGGTCAGATGCAATTCGCCAATAACCATCTCGGTGGGTTTTGAGAATTGTTATGGCTCATTTCATAACTCAATTTTAAAACAAAGGCATACATATCCTTGCTTTCCAAAAATACGGCTTTAAAGAAAAATCCCCGCTCAGGGCGGGGAGGTTTCAGATTTATTTAACGCTTTAATTCTTGTCAATCCTGGGGATATTGGATTCTGTGACCTTCAGATACTCCATAACTTCCTGTATATTGCTGGTGTCCAGGTTTCGTTTGCCCGCCCCGTCCGCGGGAAGGATGGCAATGCGGAAAACCTGGTTGTTTGTATCCCCTGGTCCGAGGGAACCTAAATTAAAATCGGATTCCAGAAAAATGCTGACATCCTCAAAGGTGAAGTCGTAATTGTATTGGAGGATACCCTGTTGTAACAAGAGCGTCTGGGGCAGGAGCCTCCAAATATCAATAGGACCGGTAGGATCATCGATCTGGTCCCATAGAATGTAGACCAGCACGACATCTGTTTCAAAAACCTCAAGCCCCGGGACATCCTGCGAAAACACGGAAAACAGGGAGTAGTCGTTTGACGGGTTAAAATCCCCGACAATATCATAGACCGTCCCAATAAGGCCGTCCTGGCCATCGAGTCCGTCAAATCCTGGAGGGCCTGGGGGGCCTGTAGGTCCTTCACAAGACGAAAGGCTTATAAAAGCGATTAAAACAGTAAAAAAGCGTCCTAAATTTTTCATGGTATGTAGTTTTAAGTTAAATAAGAAGTCGCGAATTTATTTTCTTCTTTCCTGGTTTCAAAAAGCGTTCCAAAAAAAGAGTGAAGGAATTATATAGTTTATTATCAATGGTTTAGGTCGTTTAAGGGCCGCTAATGGGAAAACCAGTCCCGGCTTCTCAAATTCTTCTGAGTTGAAAAATACTATATTTATTCCGGAGTCACCAGCTGATTCCCGCGCCAAACTTATCTGAGCATACCCATGAAGAAACGCAACCTGAGTTTTTGGGAGATCTGGAACATGAGTTTCGGATTTCTGGGAATCCAATTCGGATTCGCCTTACAAAATGCCAATACCTCACGAATCTTTGAAACCCTTGGGGCAGAAGTGGAGCGTATCCCCATTCTCTGGATTGCCGCTCCTGTGACGGGACTGGTCGTGCAACCCATCATCGGTTATTTCTCGGACCGGACCTGGACTCGCCTGGGACGCCGCCGCCCGTATTTCCTGGTAGGGGCAGTTCTCGCTTCAATTGCATTGTGTATCATGCCGAATTCACCCTCCTTATGGGTGGCTGCAGGAATGCTCTGGATCATGGATGCCTCGATCAATATTTCTATGGAACCCTTCCGGGCCTTCGTCGGGGACAACCTTCCTTCTGAACAACGCACCCTTGGCTTTGCGATGCAAAGCTTTTTTATCGGTATTGGTGCTGTGGTGGGCTCGGTGATGCCTTATGTTTTTACCAATTGGTTTGGAATCAGCAATACAGCCCCCGAAGGTATTATCCCGGATTCTGTCAAATGGTCTTTCTATGTGGGTGCCGCGGTCT
>CAZEQO010000176.1:0-4805 GCA_964514365.1 uncultured Robiginitalea sp.
TGGAGGGGAACAACCACGACAATGACCTCTACATCAACAACGGCGACCTGACCTTTACCGAGCGGGCTGAAGAATTCAACCTGGCCAAAACCGGCTTTACCACCCATGCTACTTTCTTTGATTACGACAAGGACGGGGACCTGGACGCCTATATCCTGAACAATAGCAATATACCCGTCAGCAGTCTGGGATACGCCGAACAGCGGGGGGTACGTGCCCAGGACTGGGAAGGTGTGCCCCATATCTTCAGGGGTGTGGGCGATATGCTGCTGCGCAATGACGGGGGCAAATTTGTCGATGTGAGCGAAGAGGCCGGAATTTATGGCAGCCTGATTGGGTTTGGACTTGGGGTGATGATTTCAGACTTCAACCAGGACCGGTACCCGGATATTTATGTATCCAACGATTTCTATGAGCGGGATTACCTGTACATCAACAACGGGGACGGCACGTTCTCAGAACAAATCAAGGAGTGGACCAACCACCTCAGCCTTTCGGCCATGGGCATAGATATCGGGGATATAAATAACGACGGGCACCAGGATATTTTTATCACCGACATGCTTCCCGAGCCCGAGGAGCGGGTCAAGTCTGTTATGGAGTTTGAAGGCTATAAGGTTTTTGACCTCAAACGCGGGAAAGACTTCTACCAGCAATACATACAGAACACCCTCCAATTGAATAACGGGAACGGGACGTTTTCAGAGATCGCTTACTACAGTGGGGTCGATGCCACAGACTGGAGTTGGGCCGGGCTCCTCTTTGATATGGATAATGACGGGCTGCGGGATATTTTTATCACCAACGGTATCAATCACGACCTCACCGACCTGGACTTTGTG
Source organism: uncultured Robiginitalea sp. (assembly GCA_964514365.1). GTDB lineage: Bacteria > Bacteroidota > Bacteroidia > Flavobacteriales > Flavobacteriaceae > Robiginitalea. Next base: position 843 of record CAZEQO010000176.1, read on the forward strand.
GACTTTTTTGCCGATGAGATCATTCAGAAAATGGCCCTGACGGGTAAGAAGGAATCCATCGATTCCATCATTAAGAAAATGCCGATCAAACCGCAACACAATTACGCTTACAGGAATAAGGGAGACCTCACATTCTCAAAAGAAAACAGCGCCTGGGGATTCGATACGCCTACCCGAAGTAACGGGGCGGCTTATGGGGATCTGGACAACGACGGGGATCTGGACCTGGTCATCAACAATGTGAACATGGAAGCCTATCTCTACAGGAACAACACACAACAAATGCAGGGGAACAACTTTTTGCGAATGAAATTTAAGGGTTCCGGGCAAAATCCCTTTGCTATTGGCACCACTGTAATCGGTTATAAGGGACCTGAAGTCATTGTACAGGATTTAGTACCCTCCCGCGGCTTCCAGTCCTCAGTGGATTACACCCTTGTCTTCGGGTTGGGGAAAGCACGGGTTTTAGACTCCCTGCGGGTCATCTGGCCGAATGACAAGACTGAGGTGCTCCGCAATGTTGCCGTAAACCAGGAACTGGTCTTCAATCAGGAGGAGGCAAACGACAGGTACTTCCCGCCCGGAGACAAAGGTGCAACTCCATATTTGAGTGAAATTCCCCTGAAAAACCTGCAGGCCCACGAAGAAGACAATTACAATGATTTTGACCATGAAGGTTTGATTTACAGTAAATTATCCCAGGAAGGACCGGCCCTGGCGACCGGGGATGTGAACGGAGACGGTAACGAAGATGTCTTTTTTGGTGGAGCAACGGACCAGTCTGCTGTGCTTTACTTCCATCAGGGAGGGGGAAACCTGCGCCAACATGCGGTTCCTGCTTTTGAAGCAGATGCCTCCTTTGAAGATACGGCAGCCGCTTTTTTCGATGCAGACGGGGATCAAGACCTTGATCTTATCGTGGCAACAGGTGGGAATCAGGCAGGGAAAAACCGGACGTACAGGCCACGGCTCTATTTGAACGACGGCAAAGGTAACTTCCAGAAGTCCGGTACAGAATTACCCACTTCATTCAAAAACATGTCGACTGTAAGTCCGGAGGACTTTGACGGGGACGGGGATATAGATGTATTTATCGGTTCGAGGTCTGTAGTAGGTATTTTTGGGGTAAACCCCAACCACCTCCTGCTTGAAAACCAGGGGGATGGCACTTTTCGGGATGCGACCGAACGCCTGGCCAACGACATGAAAGACACCGGCATGGTTACCGGGTCCGTGTGGACGGATTTGGACGGAGATGGTAAAAATGACCTCTTTGTAACCACCGACTGGGATAGCCCCAAGATCTATCGCAATAACGGGAGGAAGCTGGCAAAGTGGAATACCGGGCTGGACAGCCTTAAGGGATGGTGGAATACGGTTACCGCAGCAGACCTTGACGGGGACGGAGACCAGGACCTGATACTGGGCAATGACGGTTCAAATATGCACTACCGCCCAAAACCCGGAAGCCCGATGAAAATGTGGGTCAACGATTTTGACAACAACGGGACCCTGGAACAAATCATCACGGTACAGGAAAACGGCAGGGACTACCCCATACACATGAAAAAAGAACTGACAGGTCAACTGGTCTCCCTTAAAAAGGAAAACCTCAGGGCCTCAGTATATGCCAAAAGAACGATTCAGGAGCTTCTTCCCCCGGAGGTGGTTGCCAATTCCATTGTCAAACAAGTCAATATCTCGGAGTCCGTACTGCTCATCAATGAAGGGGGATGGAAATTCAGGGTCCAAAAATTACCCGAAAGGGTGCAACTCTCCTGCATCTGTGGGATCGCCTGTATGGACGTCAATAACGATGGTCACCTGGACCTCATCATGGGCGGGAACAAACACGAATTCAAGCCCCAGTTTTCACGTCTGGATGCGGGGTACGGCAATGTGCTTCTCGGAGATGGAAATTTAGGTTTCCAATGGCAGCAATACGACCAAAGCGGATTTTTTGTGAGGGGAGAAGTAAAGTATATTCAGCCAATCCGTGACCGAAACGGTAAAACCTACCTGGTCGTTGCCCTGAATGAAGACCAACCCAGAATCTTTAAACTGGATGAATAGAGCTATTGTCATAGGAAGTGCCCTGGCGGTATTGTTGACCGGATGCCGGCAAGGGGGGGATATGTTTGATGCGCCAGGGGCTGCAGAGACCGGAGTGCATTTTACCAATGAACTCACGGAAACGGATGCCCTGAATATCCTGGACTACCTTTATTTCTACAACGGAGGGGGTGTGGCTCTTGGAGATGTCGACGGGGACGGCCTCCCGGATATTTACCTCTCCGGAAACCAGGTCGGAAACAAGCTGTTCCGGAACCTCGGCGATATGAAATTTGAAGACATTACCGAAAAGGCTGGGGTAAAGGGGAAGAGCAGCTGGAATACAGGTGCTGTGATGGGCGATGTAAACGGAGATGGTTTATTGGACATCTACGTCTGCGCCGTGGTTGGAATCAACGGTTTTACCGGCCATAACGAACTCTTTATCAACAACGGAGACGGGACCTTCAGCGAAAAGGCCGGGGCTTATGGCCTGGATTTTGACACCTTTAGTTCCAACGCAGCCTTTCTGGATTACGACCTGGACGGTGATCTGGATATCTACTTGCTGAACCACGCCGTACATACACAGGATTCCTATGGAAAAGCATCCCTCCGTTACCAGCGCGATTACGACACCGGGGATAAACTCCTCAGAAACGATGGGGATACCTTTACGGATGTAAGCGACGAAGCCGGGATTTTTGGCGGTATTAATGGCTATGGCCTGGGTATTGCGGTATCTGACTTTAACCTGGACGGCTACCCGGACCTTTATATCGGAAATGACTTTCACGAAGACGATTACTATTATCTGAATAATACAGATGGGACGTTTACTGAAAGTCTCCGCTCCTATTTCGGGCATACGAGCCGGTTCTCCATGGGGAGCGACGCCGCAGATGTCAATAACGATGGCAGACCCGACCTGATTTCACTCGATATGCTGCCACAAGACGAGGTTCCCCTCAAATCTTCAGAAGGGGATGACAATATTCAGACCCAGCGTATGCGTATTGGGGCCTATGGGTATTACTACCAGTTTACGCGTAATATGCTCTATGTCAACCAACCGGACGGCCGCTTTATGGAAACGGCCCTGATGAGCGGGGTAGCTGCAACGGATTGGAGCTGGAGTGCATTGTTTGCCGATTTTGACCAGGACGGTTTTCAGGACCTGTTCGTTTCCAATGGAATTCCCAAAAGACCGAACGACCTGGATTTTGTAAAGTTTGTGTCCAATGAACAGATCAGCAGTACCATCAGCAATACCAAACTGGTCGATCAGAAGGCGCTCAATATGATGCCCTCAGGGAATACCCGAAATTTCGTTTTTCAAGGTTCTGAAAATTTGGAATTCAAGGATCGGTCTGAGGCCTGGATACGGCAGGACACCCTGCTCTCCGGTGCCACGGCCTGGGGAGATCTCGACCGGGACGGCGATCTGGACCTGGTGATCAACAACCTGAACCAACCGGCCAGTATTCTGGTCAACACCGGAAAGGGAAATACCTCCCTCACCCTGAAACTAAAGTACACCGGGCAAAACCCCTTTGGGGTGGGCGCCAAAGTATACGCGTACTTCGACAAAGGGGTGCAGATGCGGGAGTTATTTCCGGTCCGCGGCTTTCAATCCTCTTCAGAACCCCTGATCCATTTTGGAACGGGGAAACTGAGGCAGGTGGATTCCGTACGGATTATCTGGCCTGATGGGCGTTACCAGGTAGAAAAGGACCTGCCAACGGGTGAGCTCCTGGAAATTTCAATGAAGGACACCCGTGCGTTCGATTATGCCTCATTAAACCCACGAGCCCTTCCACTCTTTAAAAAGCTCGCTTCCCCCCTGGGTATCGATTTTATACACCGGGAAGATATTTACACCGACTTTAACCGGGAAAAACTCCTGCCCTA
>CAZEQO010000176.1:4815-5466 GCA_964514365.1 uncultured Robiginitalea sp.
AGCCTCGCCGATCGCGGGCCCGCTTTTGCCAGGGGCGACCTGAATGGCGATGGGAAGGAAGATCTGTTTTTCGGGGGGTCCAAGCGTATCGCCCCGGCCGTGTTTTTTGCTTCAGACAGCAGCTTTACACGCCAGTCGTCCGGGGAAATAGCCCTGGACAGCATTCAGGAAGATGTGGTCGCTGTTATTGCCGACCTCAACGCCGATGGCCGTAACGACCTGCTTTTGGGTTCCGGGGGTGGTGATTATTTTGGGCAGGCCCCTCCCCTGCTCGATCGCTTATACCGGAGTTCCCCTTCCGGTTTACAGCAGGTCCCCTTTCCCGAATACTACGCCAACACCTCTGTAATCAGACCCTTTGATTACGACATGGACGGGGACCTGGATCTTTTTCTGGGAGCACAGAGCCTTACCGGCCGCTTTGGGGAAATACCCGCGAGCCATCTGTTGGAAAACACGGGAGGAAGCTTCAGGGCTGTGGACAGTTTTAATGGGGAATCCCTTGGGATGATCACGGACGCGGTTTGGAGCGACTTCGACGCAGATGGACGAGAAGACCTTATCGTTGTCGGGGAATGGATGTCTCCCCGATTCTTTAAAAACACAACGGAAGGTTTTAAAGAAATCGCCTTTGAAGGTCCCTCAGGGCTG
>CAZEQO010000177.1:0-5445 GCA_964514365.1 uncultured Robiginitalea sp.
CGAGTTCAAACAGAGGACAGATGACACCCCAGGAAATGGATGTTCCTATAAAATCGAAGAATCCGGAATTAAAAAATCCTTTTGTGATCCCGGGGATTCGGAATATTAAGATTGAGTCTCAGTTAAATCCGAATTACAATTTCGAAAATTTCCTCGAGGGGGATTCGAACAGACTGGCACGTTCTGCGGGTATGGCTGTGGCCAATAAGCCCGGGGGCACTTCATTCAACCCCCTGTTGATCTTTGGAGGTGTTGGGCTGGGGAAGACACACCTGGCTCATGCCATAGGGGTCGAAATCAAAGATAAATACCCGGATCGTACGGTCCTTTACATATCCGCTGAAAAATTTACCCAGCAGTATATCGAATCCGTTAAAAAGAATACCCGGAACGATTTTATTCACTTCTACCAATTAATTGATGTGCTTTTAATTGATGATGTGCAGTTCCTCTCCGGTAAATCGGGGACTCAAGACGTGTTTTTTCATATATTCAACCATCTGCACCAGAACGGGAAACAGGTCATTTTAACTTCAGATAAAGCTCCTGTAGATATGCAGGATATTGAACAGCGCTTGCTTTCGCGTTTTAAATGGGGCTTGTCCGCCGAATTGCAAACCCCTGATTATGAAACCAGGGTTTCTATCCTTAAAAACAAACTCTATCGGGATGGAGTCGAAATGCCCGAGGAGATTATCGATTACGTGGCGAAACATATCAAATCAAATATCCGGGAGCTCGAAGGTGCCATTATTTCCCTGATTGCTCAATCTTCCTTCAATAAAAAGGAAGTGACCCTGGATCTCGCCCAAAAAGTGGTCGAAAAATTCGTCAAGAATACAAAAAGAGAAGTCTCGATCGATTATATACAGAAGGTCGTTTCCGATTATTTTGAGATGGATGTGGCCACCCTTCAGTCTAAGACCCGGAAACGCCATATCGTACAGGCGAGGCAATTGGCCATGTATTTCGCTAAAAAGTACACTAAAGCCTCCCTGGCAAGTATCGGATCCCAAATTGGGAAACGGGATCACGCCACGGTCCTGCACGCGTGCAAAACAGTAGATAATCTGGCGGAAACAGATAAGCAATTCCGGAAGTATATCGACGACCTGACGAAGAAATTCTCCTAATACCCTATGCCTGTTAAGGTTTTAATGGTTTGTCTTGGGAATATCTGCAGATCTCCATTGGCAGAGGGAATTCTCAAATCAAAAGTGAACCCCTCAGAGGTTGTTGTGGATTCAGCCGGTACTGCCGGGTATCATATCGGAAAAGCCCCGGATATCCGATCCATTGAAGTTGCTTCAAGCGCCGGCATAGACATCAGCCATCAGAAATGCCGCCGTTTTACACCTGATGATTTTGATAATTTTGATTATATTTTTGCAATGGATCGGGAGAATTTGATGCATTTACAGGATTTAGCCCGAAATAACGCAGATTTAAAGAAACTCTACTTGTTGCTGGAGGAGGCGGGAATTCCCGGGGAAGAAGTTCCCGACCCCTATTATGGCGGTGCCGACGGTTTTCAAAAGGTTTTCCGGATGATCGATGCCGCCACCGAAAGGCTCCTGCCCCTCTTATCCAAATCCTGAAAGCTTATGAAAACGAACCCCGCGGATCTTGGAAAGCTCTACCTCATCCCTACTACCCTCGGGATCACCGAACCCCTTGAGGTTTTACCCCTGACGATCAAGAGCGCAATCGAGCAAATCGATCATTTTATAGTAGAAAATGAAAAGACAGCCCGTCGGTTTATTAAGAAAATCACCCCTCGAAAGTCTCAGAGCCTCCTCAATATAACCTTATTGAACAAATTTACAGAGCCCGAATTGCTGCCGGGATACCTGGAACCCTGCCTGAAGGGGCAACCCGTGGGCGTATTATCCGAGGCTGGGTGCCCTGCCATTGCCGATCCGGGTGCCGTAATTGTCAGACTCGCCCATGAAAAAGGGATACAGGTTGTTCCGCTTGTCGGACCTTCTTCCATTATACTTGCCCTTATGGCCAGCGGATTAAACGGACAGAATTTCGCCTTTAATGGCTACCTGCCCATCGACACGGCCAATCGTAAAAAAACCTTAAAGCAATTGGAAAAAAAATCCAGGGAAACAGGACAAACCCAGCTCTTTATGGAAACACCCTACCGAAATGAAAAACTCATATCGGAACTTCTCAAATCCTTAAACGGGGAAACAGCTCTGTGCATTGCGGCAGATATCACCCTGAAAACTGAATGGATTCGGACACTCAGGGTGAGTGAATGGGGGCCGAACCTTCCCGATCTAAACAAACGGCCTGCAATTTTTGCAATCCAGGCCTGATCTGATACCGCTTACATTACCCTGGGATTCCTTTTCGGAGGAATGGAAGAGGTGTCATATCCCTTAAATTTCCCCATATAGTGGGAAATCGTGGTCCCGTAGGCATCCGCTAAGTCATGCGAACCCCAGGAGCGCAGGTACTTCCTGACATTGCCGGGGCCTGCCAAATGAGCTGCTGCAAGAATACCCGATTCGGTAATCTCGACACCCTTGATCTTTTTTCCTACAAAACGGGGAATGTCACGTCTTAAAATCCACTTGTTCCTGGAGAGATTTGTTACGAATACACGCTCTTGTAATTCCGGATTTTTGAGGAATTTAGTGGCGCTATACACCCCCATCAGTTGGAGCGTTCCAATACCGAACTGATATTTTCCAAGGTATCCAAGGGTATTCGTAATGAAATAGTCCCCGCTGGATTCCTTAAAAGCCAGGGCTTCTCGAAAACCAATCACCGATGTTCCTAAAAAGGTGGTTGAATCCACTCAGGCTGAATGGCCGTTGGTGGAGCCGGATAGATAACGTGCAACGTGTCTTTGATCAGTAAGGTTTCTGGGACCCTGACAGCATACTCTGACCGGGATTCCGAAACAAAACTTGTAAAAAGTAAAACCATGATCAAAGGACTGATAAATCGAATCCTCTTATTCATATAGTTTGTTTCGTAAGACTGAAGGACTTAAAAGCCCTGCTTAACGTTCTCGGGTCAAAGATACATTTGAAGCAATTCGATGTCCCCAACATTGTCTTAAAAGGTCAGAAAATTCGGATAAATGGCATAAAATGGCCAATTTCGTGTTTATCGTCGAATGTTTTGCTGATTGAGCCAGCGGACGTACTGCTCTTTATTGCGGTTGTGCTGCCCCAGGGTCTCGGCAAACTTGTGATATCCAAAATTCTCCGTATCCGCCACGAAATAGAGGAATTTGTGTTTTTCAGGATTCAAAACGGCTTCAATGGCCGAAATATCGGGCATGGCAATAGGACCCGGAGGTATTCCCGGATACTTATAGGTGTTAAAGGGAGAGTCGATTTCCAGATCCCGGTAGAGTACCCTTTTAATAATGGTATCATAATTTCCGGATTCTTTTTTGATCGCATAGATCACTGTGGGATCTGCCTGAAGCAACATTCCCTTTTTTAAACGGTTCAGATACACCCCTGCTACCCGGGGTCTTTCGTCCGCTTTCGCTGTTTCTTTGTGCACTACTGAGGCCAGGGCAATCACTTCTTCCGGGGCCAGGCCAACGGCTTGAGCCTTTGCCAATCGGGCATCAGTCCAGAATTTAGTGTATTCTGCCAACATCCGATCCCTGAATGCAGTGGCCGAGGTATTCCAGTAAAACTCGTAACTATTGGGAATGTAGGGTAAAAGGACTTGATCCGTAGTCCAGTCCTCGGCCTTGAGAAAAGCAGGATCCGTAAAAGCCTGGTACAGGGCGAGGCTATCTGCCTCCAGTTGCGTACTAATCCGCCCGGCCAGCAAAGCAGGGGTCTCCTGATTATTAAAAGATACGCGGACAGGAATATTCCCACTCCTGAGGGCATTGACGATATCGTTGTTGTTCATCCCTTGGGTTATTGCGTATTTCCCACCTTTAATATTATCGGCATAACGCTTTTGCCGTGCCGCTTTTTCAAAGGTTGAGGGATTTTTCAACAGGGACTGTAATTGCTCCATAACCTCATCGAAATCTGCATCGGAGGGTATAAAAACATAAGCCTCTTCGTTGCTGAACCCAGTGTTGGATATAAACAGGGTTCGGTAGACCATTGCTGAAAAAAGGCCTCCGATCAGGAGTCCAAGTATCGCGACAGTCAATAAAATACGCTTAAGGTACATGGGGTCTGAATTTTTGGAAAAACAATTCGTCTTTGAAACCCGAAGCGGTTCTTAACCAGTCCTTTCGAACACCATTTTGTATAAAACCGAGTTTCTCAAATAAATGAATGCTGCGCAGATTATCGGCAGATACCCCGGCATACAACTGATGCATGTCCAGGACGTTAAACGCATAGGAACACAGTAGTGTCAGCGCCTCTCCCCCAAACCCCTGGTTCCTGTGCTTCGATTGTGAAATTACAATACCGATTCCCGCGCGTAAATGCCTGGGGTCAAAATCGTAAAGATCGATAAGTCCGATTGTGGATTCATCCTCGCCTGCGATGGCCAGGCGAAGCTGTTTGGCCTGATAAATATCCTGATGTGCCGTTTCCAGGTATGCCCGAAGTACTTTTCGGGAATACGGTGTGAGTGTACCACTGATCTCCCAAATATCGGGATCGTTTTCCAGGGCAAACAAATACTCCAGATCCTCGGGTTCGAGGGCACGCAGATGAATATGTTTCCCCTTTAAAACTGTCATTTTAAAACGCCTTTAAAAACCCTTTCAGCGGGGCCTTCCAACCAGATATCTGAATATCCGTTTTGACCTTTTTTAAACCGAACCTTCAGGGTTCCACCCAGGGTCTCTAATTCCGCCTGAGGGCGGGAAAGCTGCCCAAGCTCATACATCGCCAGGGCTACGGCTGTGACTCCCGTACCACAGGAATAGGTTTCTGCCTCGACGCCCCTCTCGTAGGTTCTGACCTGAAACCGACCCGAATCCAAAGGTTTCACGAAGTTAATATTGCTTCCTTTCTCGCCGTAGAGCCCGTACCGGATGCGTCTTCCCTCCTTCCCCACATCCAGGGTGTCCCAATCATCCCAAAACTGTACATGGTGCGGAGATCCTGTATCGAGATAAAGATATCGGGGGTTGGATTGGATATGAGGGACATCCCGCATGTGAAGTGATATCTGGTCCTCTGAAATACGCGCCTGGTGAACTCCATCCACGGCCTGAAAAGCGCATTCAGTATCGATCAGATCCAAAAACTCCGCAAAGGCGACAATACATCTCCCTCCATTTCCGCACATGCTACCCTGTTTGCCATCCGCATTAAAATACACCATTCGAAAATCTGTCGAATTGTCAGTTTCAAGCAGGATCAATCCGTCCGCTCCAATACCAAATCTACGGTGGCAGAGGTGACTAATCGTTTTGGTATCGTTTTTGGGGAATAGTTCCTGACGATTGTCCACCATTATAAAATTATTGCCGGTGGCCTGATATTT
>CAZEQO010000178.1:0-3315 GCA_964514365.1 uncultured Robiginitalea sp.
AAACCTGGGTTTTACAAATACCAAATCAGGGCACTTTTGCCGGGCGAGATACCCGCTCATCGCTGAGCGTACTCCGAAGACCCTCGCTTCATAACTCGCCGCCGCCACAACCCCCCTTTTAGACCCTCCGCCAACAGCTACAGGCTTTCCCCTCAGAGAAGGATTGTCTTTTTGTTCGACAGAGGCATAAAAAGCATCCATGTCTACATGAATTATTTTGCGCAGGGGCACTTCCGGATCCATAGTCTCAAATTTACTATATATTTAAGCGATGGGAAGGGGTTATAAAAAGGCTGTAGTATTGGGAGCCACGGGCCTCGTGGGGCGTTTGCTGACCAGGAGTTTGCTAGAGGATAAAAGGTATTCAGAGGTTCGGATATTCACAAGGAACCCCTTTGGACTTACCCATTCCAAACTCACAGAGACACGGGCAAATTTGCTCGCGCTTCAGGATTACAAAGAAGCATTTCAAGGAGATGTAGTCTTTTGTTGTGTGGGAACGACAAAGGCAAAAACCCCGGATGAGAAAGACTACAGGGCGATTGACTACGGTATTCCCGTGGAGGCCTCACGGCTGTGCAGGGAGAACGGAATCCCTACGCTGATTGTGGTTTCTGCTCTGGGGGCGAATCCGGAGAGTCGTATTTTTTATAACCGAACCAAAGGGGAAATGGAAGCTGAGGTACTCCAAAGCGGGGTGGCCCATATTCAACTATTACAGCCTTCGCTAATTGGCGGAAACCGACAGGAGACCCGGAAAGGGGAACAGATCGCCCAGAAGTTAATGGGGTTTTTGCAACCCCTGTTGCTAGGGCCCATGAAAAAGTACCGTATGATCGATCCGGCGGATATTGCGGATGCGATGATTTTTCTGGCGGATCACCCGCAAAAATCACCTCGTATTCCCTCAGATGAGATTGTTCAATTCGCGCAAGCTAAACGCTCGCAAACGGGGATAAAGCACTAAAGAAATGATAGAGATTGAAAGGAAATTCCTCGTTACAGCACCTCACTATCGGGAAGAATCCAGGTCACAATTGCGGATTCTCCAGGGTTTTCTCTCGACAGATCCCGATCGTACGATTCGGGTTCGCTGCATAGGCCCTCAGGGTTTTTTAACCATTAAAGGGAGAACTTACGATGCAGGTACTTCCAGGCCGGAATGGGAGTATGAAATTCCACTCAAAGAGGCAGAGGAGTTGCTCTTGCTCTGCGAAACCTACCCTGTTGAAAAAATACGGTACCAGGTAGAGGTGGGGCCCCACGTTTTTGAAGTGGACGAATTTAAGGGACTCAACGATGGGTTGATTCTGGCGGAAGTAGAACTCGGCGCTGCCTCGGAGTCTTTTGAAAAGCCCCCCTGGTTGGGAAAGGAGGTCACCGGGGACAACAGATATTATAACTCCCAACTCAGCCTTAATCCCTTTACGCAATGGTAAGGGCAGGACGCCTGGTCATTGAAGTGCATCCGTGGTGGGCAGCCAAAGGATTTCCGCTAAGGTGATTTTAGAAGACACTTTTGAACTGCTTTAAAAAGCGGAGGTCATTCTCGCTAAGCAGTCGTATGTCTGAGATTTGATAGAGCAATAATGCGATCCGGTCTATTCCCATTCCAAAGGCAAAACCCGAGTATTCCGAGGCGTCTATTCCGCAATTCTCGAGGACATTTGGATCCACCATACCGCATCCCATAATTTCCAGCCAACCTGTTCCCTTTGTCATCCGGTAGTCGGTTTCTGTCTCAAGCCCCCAATAGACGTCTACTTCGGCACTGGGTTCAGTGAAGGGAAAATAAGAGGGTCTCAGCCTTATTTTCGACTTTCCGAAAAGGGCCGTTGTAAAATACTGCAGGGTTTGTTTCAGGTCGGCAAAGGATACATTTTTGTCTATATACAAACCTTCTACCTGGTGGAAAAAGCAATGTGAACGGGCCGAGATGGCTTCGTTCCTGTAGACGCGCCCCGGAGAAATAGTCCGTATGGGAGGCTGATTATTTTCCATATACCGCACCTGGACCGATGAGGTATGGGTGCGCAGGAGGATGTCCGGGTTCGTCTGGATAAAAAAGGTGTCCTGCATATCTCTTGCAGGATGGTATTCCGGAAGATTGAGTGCCGTGAAATTATGCCAGTCATCCTCAATTTCAGGGCCTTCAGAAACGGTGAACCCGATGCTTGAGAAAATCTCGATAATCCGATTCCGCACAATGGAGATTGGGTGTCGGGCACCCAGCTCTATGGGTTCTCCGGGACGGGTTAGGTCCCCGTATTGGTTTTCACTCAGATCGCCCCCCTTAATACGTTCGCGCAACGCATTGATTTTATCCGTTGCGGCGACTTTTAGTTCATTGACCTGTTGACCAAAGGCGCGTTTCTCTTCTTTTGGAATGTCCTTTAACGCTTTGAAAAAATCGTTGAGGAGTCCTTTTTTCCCAAGGTATTTAATCCGAAAGGCCTCCAGGGCCGCAGCGTCTTCGGTGTTAAAGTCCTGGACTTCTGCGATGTGTTTTTTCAGTTGGTCAATCATGCAGATAACGGTTTTTCCCGGTATGCCCCTAATGAGGCTGTGGCAGGGCACAAATGTACTATTTTTCAGCTTTTGGGAATAGGATTGTTTTCACGGATCCAATGCATACACGATTTGAAAGACCCAAAAATGTGGTCTTCGGGAACGAGTTCCGGAATAATGTCAATGCCTTCCATCAAATACCTCGGTTGCTCGAGCAGGTTCACAAAGAGTACAGTCACTCCTTTTTGAACCAGGCCCTGCAGCACTTCTTCCATGGCGTAAAGCCCTGACTGATCCATATACTCCATACGACCTAAACGCAGGATTACAGTATGCGCTGAAGGGGGTATTTGCTTTGAAAGCTGCTGAAAACTAGTTGTGTTCCCGAAGAAAAGGGGCCCTTTGATATGTTTGATAAATACAGTGTCCTTTAGGGCACTCGGAAAAATATTTTCATCGGGCCAGGCTTTTTCCGGCTCCAGGGCCCGCACTTCTGATTGTCTGGCGGTCAGGTCACCGATCGTTTTCATAAAGTGTAGGGAGGCCATGATCAGGCCGATCCCCACGGCATAAACCAGGTTCCAGAAGGTGGCCAGGACCATAACCGTGAGCATGATCACTACATCGGCACTAATTTTCACCGGCCCGAGGCGGATGTTCCTGGGAAGGCTCGGGATGGCCTTCAGCCCCCGGTAGTCCATAACGCTGATCCCAACCGTGATGAGAATTCCAGCCAGTACGGCTGAGGGGATCCTGGACGCCACCGGGCCCAGGGCGAGCAGGACAAACAACAGTAGCATCCCGGAG
>CAZEQO010000178.1:3346-4277 GCA_964514365.1 uncultured Robiginitalea sp.
CAAAAAGGGCGGCAATGCTGTTTCCAATTCCCTGGCCTATAAGTTCCCGGTTGGGTTTGTGTCGCGTTTTGGTCATATTATCTGCTACTACCGAGGTGAGCAGGGAATCAATGGCCCCGAGAAGGGCCAGGGTAAAAGCCGTAAAAAGATACGGGGTGATGGCCTCTAGTTCGAATTCAGCAAAGATGCGCCATTGCGGGAGGGGCAAACCCTGGGGAATGCTTTCAATAGGCCGGTATTGAATGTTCAGGAAATACGCCGCCCCGGATACCAATAGCAGGGCCATCAGGGTACTCGGAAATACCCGTGTGACTTTTTTAAACCCATAGATGATCAGCAGGGTAGCCAGGGTCATCAGCAGTTCGTTCCACGCGATGTTTGAAAAGGCCTGGGGCAACACCCTGATGGCACCGCTCACCCCGGAAGCCGCAGAAGCCGCCAGGGTTTCCGCTTCTTTCCTTATGGCTTCGGGGGTGATTTCCCCGGACCTTTCAAAGGTCTCCCTGAAATCCTCAAGATCCACTAGCCCTTCATCAGCCTCTTCCTCCAGCATTTCTTCCAGGAGGAGTTCCTCCGCCTGGGGCCTGAAAGTATCGATAAAGGCTTCATCTTCGCCCGGGTAGTATCCGAGTGCCGGGAGGAGCTGAGTAATGAGAATGATCAGGCCAATGGCAGTCATAAACCCCGAGACTACCGGATAGGGGATATAGCGGATATACATGCCCAGTTTTAGTCCCCCCAGCAGGACCTGAATGAGTCCCGCAAGCAGGAAAACCATCAGGATGGCGGGAAGTGCGCTTTCGATACCTCCCTCATTGCTGGCCAGGATATCGGCAATAACTACCATGCTCACGGCCGTCATCGGGGCGGTTGGCCCCGAAATCTGGGTGGCAGTACCCCCTGTCAGGGCCGCAAAAAAGCTCAGGAAGAT
>CAZEQO010000178.1:4287-4715 GCA_964514365.1 uncultured Robiginitalea sp.
CCGAGCCCCGAGCTAACACCAAAGGCGAGGGCCAGGGGCAGGGCGACAATTCCCGCCGTCAACCCCCCGAAGAGGTTTCCCCGGAGGTTGGAGAAAAGGTGTTTCAAAGAGTTCAAGATGAGTGGTTATTCGGGATTGTTTTCACGAAGGTAAAGGACCCGGAATTAAGAAGAGGGGTTTTATTTGTCGAGAAAAGCCACAGCTCCTGTGGCGACATCGTACATAGCCCCGATAATTCCTATTTCGCCGTCCACTTCCATAATGCGCAACACAGGGCTCATTTTTCGGATATTTTCAATGGTCATCCTGACATTCGCCTCGGACACCTGGTCGACAAAAGCGAGGTTTTGGGAAGTACGCTCCTTAGGATCTTCAGGTTTTTCTACGGCTTTCACTGCGGGTTTTATTTTTGAGATTAGCGCAGTCAG
>CAZEQO010000178.1:4870-5436 GCA_964514365.1 uncultured Robiginitalea sp.
AGGCCCTGGTCGAAAACCAGTTCTGCAGAAACCCTCGAATCGATGCAACTCAATATGGTGGCAAAAGGGAACTGACCTTCGGCGGTTTCGTTCACCTGCTCCAAAAGGTTCCTGTTGGCTTTGAGGTTGTTTTGAAAGCGCCTGTTCCCCTCCTTCAAAAACTGAAGTGCTTTGCCAGGGGTCATCGAGGCCTGTGTTTCCTGTGTATGTACTTTCATGCTCAGTTAGTTTTATGGGTTTGGAGGGGAAGCGACCTTAGGATTTCACCGTAGCTATGAGGGTTTCGGGTTTCGCCGTTTTGCGAAATCAGCAGGATGTCAATGTCCCGGTCACGGGCCTTAAATGCGAAATCATCCAGGATTTCAACAATGTCATTGTCCAGGTACCTCGTGCTGCGGAGGTCTAGTTCCAGGAAGGTTCCCGGCGGGAGTCCGTCGAGTTCCTTCAGGATTGCCCCTTTATTGAAAAAGGTGACCTCTTCTGCCAGGGTCATCCGAATCCTGTGTTTGTCATTACTTCTGTCTACTATGTGCAAAAAGTGGCTGTTTTGGTAGCTTTTGAATAGG
>CAZEQO010000179.1:0-3553 GCA_964514365.1 uncultured Robiginitalea sp.
TACGGTTTTGAATTTCCCGTAGAACTCAGATTCATCCGTGGAGGAAATTCCGGTATGCGCATCCGTACCGCTATTGGCTCCATACATAAACGGATTCGCCCCGAGCTCCTGCCCGATTCGCATCCCGGATTTCAGCCCTTCCCGATAGTACTCATATTTCCACATCTCTTTGGAAGTTTTGGGTTTCAGCACCAAGTTTCCGCGGTCCCAAAGCTCATAATTCGCAAATTCATCGGTAGGGGAGAGATATGGATGGGCTTCGCTCTGCCCTTTGTATTGAAAAAGCTCCATAAGCCGTTCGTATTTGGCGCGCATTTCTGCCCACTCCTTCGTCATAGGGGTGCCGTCAAACTGTTGTTCCTCGAACATCCGCCCGTTAGACATATTCCCATTATGCGGGATAGCAAGGAGTTTGTCACCGGTCTTGGCCTCATAATTCGCCATCCAGGCCCAAAGCTTTTTAGGTTCCTGGGTTTCAAAAGTAGTCAGGGGCAGGATGTCCCGCGCCTGGTCCCCACCTTCCTTATAGATAATGTTTCTGTGAAGGTTGTCGCCCCCGCCTGCATTGACGGTCCATTCGTAGGCTGTAAACGTGGTAAAGGTGCCGGGCTGGTTAAACTTTTCTGCTGCATCGATGGTCTTGTTCCAGGCGCTGGCCATCCACTTCGGATCCATCGCCTGTTCGGGTAGTTTCCCCGTAGATTGCAAGACAACCACTTCGCTCTTTGCCGCTGCCATCTGGGCTTCCTCTCCGGAGGCGAAGGCCTTGTTCCACCCCGCGAGTATCTCACTCTCCATCATTTCCGGGTTGCCATCGATCACTTCATTGATAACACCCATCCCATCGGAATGATCGGAAATCAGAAACCAGTCATAAGGCTTTTTGAGTCTTGTTTTAGTCCCAGTGTTTGAGGTAATCTCTTCCCCCAGCGCAAAACGATAGGCATCGTCAGGAGTCAGGATGGCCCCGTCGAGCCCGGCGTCAAAAGACCAACCGGTGTGGACGTGCGTATCCCCGAAATAGGCCTCTTTAAGCGGATTTACGGGAATATTTGCAGCACTCGCATCCTCGGTGGCTTCTGCCGGCATTTCGGAAGTTTTGCCTTCCTGTTTACAGGATACCATCAGGAATACAAACAGGACAAAAAAGATAGATCTCATATTTAGCGTTTAAGTCATTAAAGATAAGAGCCCTAAATTTAACCATCAAGCGTTATAGTGTAAATTACCGTCAGGGCTGTACCCTAGACATCTCTGGGCAACCAACACCTGGTCGTCTTAAGGAGTTATTTCAACTACTGGCTTTTTAAGAAAAACAGGGTGCCACAGCGAGGATGCCGTTATAGGAGCGGTAAAAAAAAAGGAGGGCCATGGCCCTCCTTTCTGTGTTTTAAGCAAACCGAAACGGCTTGATCAGAACATGTCTTCGGTGATTTCTCCAACTCGCATGACGGGTCAGAGGCCTGTCGGCAGTGGCACCGGTATCCGGGTGTTGTCTTTTTGTATCTTTCATTGTTGTATTTTTAGTGTTGTGCAAAACCTTTATGGGCCTTCAGCAGTATAGTAGACGCAGAAAGGGCGCTATTATTACATCGTTGTGAAATGTTTAACACTATCAGTTAAATATTAGACAAAAAAGGAAAAATTCAGGCAGAAATATTCTGAGGCGTATGTGTCTGTATTGACCAAAGCCCGTTTTGTCGCAAAAGATAATCCGGCACCTGTGGGTGTGGATGGAAATAACAGAAAACACTAAAACCAGGATATTATGAAGAAAGTACTGATTACCGGATGCAGTAAGGGGATTGGCCTCGAAACGGCCTTGGCATTTGCACGTGCAGGATATAAGGTCTTTGCCACGATGCGCAACCCCGAAAAGGCACCTGGGCTTGCCCGTCGGGCTGAAGCGGAATCCCTGGACATTGTAATTCGCACAATGGATGTGGACTTTGACGACTCCGTGCAAAAATGTACTTCTAAAATACTTGAGGAAGAGGGTTTTGTAGACGTCCTGGTCAATAACGCAGGTATTGAACGCCACGGTTCAATCGAAGAGATGGCAATGGCCGATTTTGAGGCGATTATGAACACCAATTACCTGGGGGTCCTTCGGTGTACCAAGGCATTTTTACCTCAAATGAGGGAACATAGAAAAGGATGTATTATCAATATAGCTTCCGTCTCGGGCCATATCGCCAACAGTCCCCTGGGCGGCTATGCTGCCAGTAAGCACGCCCTCGAGGCGATCAGTGAAGCATTGGCGCAGGAGGTCAAGCCTTTCAATATTAAGGTAGCCATTGTGGAGCCCGGTATCATCAATACCCAGATGGCACAGGATATTACGGTAGACGGAGCCTCCATTTATCCAAATTCAAAACGGCAGGCGGCGCTTTTTTCTGCGGCCTTAAAAACGCCAACACCACCTGCTTTGGTTGCCGATAAAATTCTGGAAGTAGCCGAAAGCGACAGCTGGACCCTGCGGTACCCGGTTGGGCCGGACGCTCTTCCTTTTATCGCCTGGCGCGCTTCCATGACCGATGAGCAGTGGATAGATTGGAATGCCGTCAGCGACGAAGAGTGGTACGCCTCTGTGGAACGGGATTTTGGGATGAAGCTTCAGTAGGACTCTGGCGTGACATTTCATACTAATACAACCAATAATTTATAGCTTTACGAAAGCTTTCAAAATGGTCTTCAGATGCTGCGAAAAATACTCCTTGGGCTTCTCCTGATACTAATCACGGCCATAGTGGTTTTAGTTGTGGTGAACCTTTCCAATGGTACAGAACCGATCCCCGAGACAGAGGTCGTGCACGGTGCAGAGGTCTCTGCCGCCAACCGGCCCTGGTGGGAAGCCACAACGGTATACCAGGTGTATCCCAGGTCTTACCAGGATTCCGATGGGGATGGGGTAGGGGATATCGCGGGAATCATCTCCCGCCTGGATTATATTGCCGATTTGGGTTTTGAAACGATTTGGTTTTCCCCTTTTTTCAAGAGCCCGCAAAAGGATTTCGGCTACGATGTGAGTGACTATTACCTCCCCGATCCCGAGTACGGGGATACGCTCTTGGTGGACAGCCTGATCCGCGAAATCCATAAGCGGGATATGAAGGTGGTTTTTGACCTTGTCCTGAACCACACCTCTGAAGAACACCCGTGGTTTAAGGAGTCTCGCAAGAGCCGGGACAACCCCAAAAGCGACTGGTACCTCTGGCGGGACGGGCAGGGTGAAGACCCTCCCACCAACTGGCATAGTGCCCTGGGGATGAACGGCTGGCATTTTGACAGCGGCCGTCAACAATGGTATTTTTCATCCTTCCTGTCTTTCCAGCCGGACCTGAACTGGCGGAACCCCGATGTAAAAAAAGCCATGTTCGATGTAGTTCGGCACTGGCTGGACAAAGGTGTGGATGGGTTTCGGCTCGATATATTTAACTATATCTACGAGGATCCGGAATTCAGGGACAATCCGTTTAGTTTGCGGGTGGTGCCCACCCAGGATTTTACCAAAATGTTCTGGCAGGAAAAGAAATACACTATGAACCACCCG
>CAZEQO010000179.1:3563-5364 GCA_964514365.1 uncultured Robiginitalea sp.
AAATATGCTCTGCAAGAAGCTCAAAAAAGAGGGTATAAGGTTGGTCACAGCGATTATTATCCTTTTGCTTTTCTGAAAAAAGAACTTCGGGACATATTGGACACCTACGATCCCCCCAGGTTTATGGTCGGGGAGGTGTTTGGGGACCATAAAACCCTGCGCAACTTTTTGGGCGATCGGCAGGACGGTTTAAATCTGGTCTTTCTTTTTGATATTTCCGCCCTGGAGTGGAATGCGGACTTTTTCAGGGATAAAATTCAACGTATTGAGGCATTTTATCCCTATCCGTACACGCCCACCTATGTCTTTAGCAACCACGACCGGATCAGGAGTATCTCCCTTTTGGGTAATGATTTGCAGAAGGCAAAATCCCTGGCCCTTTTACAGCTAACCCTCAGGGGCGTACCGTTTTACTATCAGGGGGAAGAAATAGGGATGCCCATGGCGAATATCCCGGGAGACCAGGCTTTGGACCCACTGCCCGCAGCTTTTGACTGGCTACCTGATTTCGCAAAGGACCAGGTGGTTAACCGGGACAATTGCAGGACCCCAATGCAGTGGTCGGGGGGGCCGAACGCCGGCTTTACAGAGGCTACGGCCGTACCCTGGTTACCCATCACCCCGGGTTATGAGACGCTGAATGTGGAGCAGCAGATGAATGATGCCCATTCCCTTTTAACCACCAACACCAAATTACTTGGGATACGGGCTGAATCCCGGCCCTTGCAGTGGGGCAGTCTGAAGTGGCTCGAAGAATTCAGCTCGGGGGATATACTCGCATATCAGCGTATTTATCTCCAGGAAACGGTAAGTGTATTGATCAATGTTTCGGATAAGGAACAACGCCTGGATATCGACCCGGCTTCCACGCTCTTATTCGCTACGGGTAAGGCCGAACTTAACGGGGACCAGTTGGTTCTCGGCCCGAATTCAGGGGTCATTCTGAAATAGTCTGTGCTTCAGTGAATTTTTATTAAACTTTAATCGACCCGGCTTCTACGATGTGTCAACGACACTTTAGTCCCTGCTGCGCACCCAGGTAAGTTTAAGGTCTGCATTTTCACTTTCATACGGTTGCAAAATCAGGGTATCCTCCTTAAAGGTGTATTTCCGGCGCACTGCTTTGTTCCAGTCTTCCGGGTTGGAATGGGAGATACGGGCATGCTCCACATACCCTTCCTGCTCATTTACGGTGTATTTAGCGAAGTACACATAAGACTTTGTCAGATGCTTCAGGGCTTCGTCTGGAATGGTGTCTATAAAATTAGGAAACCGCAAGTCTGTGTCTTGATATCCTTTCATCGTCAGGTGCACGGCCATCGTACCTTTGGCATCATAAAGGATATACCCCTGCATTCCATCTCTCCATTCCCCCCAGAGTCCCGTTTCCGGATTTTTTTGTTCCATAATCTGCAGTTGCCACAGCCCCTCAAAAGGATTTGACTTTTCTGGGGTCGGCTCTTCTGTGCATCCGCAGAGGGTGATCAGGAGTAAGAGGAAAACAGGGAGGAGGTATTTCATTATAGGTGGGTTAAAGGGTTATCGCACTTCGTAGGCCGTGCTACTCACTCCTAAAATACACAACTCCGGGGAACTAAGTGAGGTCCTTTTCGTGTTTTAAATTGTAGATACCCCAGCCCATCATCAGGAGTTCGAGAACCATCCCCAGGGTATATTGGGGAGAGACACCGTCCAGAATCGTGCTGATCAGCCGCCCGGCCCCCAGGCCCCGGCCGGCGCCCCCCCCGCGGGCGGCCTGCTCGAGGGGACCGTCGAGCGGGTCACCTTCCACTCGGAGGAG
>CAZEQO010000180.1:0-1102 GCA_964514365.1 uncultured Robiginitalea sp.
GATTTCTTCAATCGCAACATCTCCTCCCTCTATTTCCACCCGAAAATTAAAATCCCTAGGACCGGAATCCTGCTCGGTTCGACTTTCTTCCTGAATGCTGATGGTCTGGGCATCGTCGTTTAGTATGGTTCCCAGACCCTGCCCCTGGTTGATAGATGCATTCACCGCATTGCTCAAATCCACCGTAAAAGTTTCATCCGGCTCGGCATCTGTATCTCCGTTGACAACTACGACAACCTGGGTGCTCGAAGTACCTGAAGAGATCGTAAAGTTCTGCCCGTTAATGCGGTCGTAGTCATCGTTTCTAGTGGCAGTCCCTTCATTAGTATCTACCTCGAAATCAATATCGTCGACTGCAACACCCCCCCCATCTATGCTGACAGTAAAAATAAAACTGGTCGGACCGGTATTCCCTTCCAGTTGGGAAACGTCATTAATACTTATACCAAAGCTGTCATCGTCCAAAATGGTCCCTGTGGCTGGAGATCCGCTTACCCCAACCCCGTTGGAGGGGGTACCCATAATTACTGTAAAATCCTCGGAACCTTCAACTTCTGTATCATCGTTGATAGCCGCCGATATGGTTTGCTCTTCCCCGGCGATACCGGAAAAATTAAGTGTACCCCCGACTCCGTTGTAGTCCGAACCACCTCCAGTAGCCGAGCCATCACTAAATGAATAGCTCACCTGAGTTCCCCCGGCAACGGGGTTATCCAGTGTGACGGTAAAAACAAGGTTGCCGGCATCTTCGAGAACAGATTCATCCGCAATAGTCAGGGTGGCGGTGTCGTCATTGAGAATACCGATCGTCCCCGAATCCGAAATATCCACGGGTTCCGCCGTGCCCTGAAGATTCGACAAGGATACCGTCAAATCCTCATCAGGTTCCAATTGTGTATCAGCCGTAGGATTCAGTGAAAATATTTGGGTTTCTCCAGCTGTTCCCGAAAAGGAAAGTGTTTGAGAGGTAATTTGAGTATAATCGCTGTCGCCAATTGTGGCGCTTCCGTCAATGGTCGAAACATCCACTGTAAAGCCACCGATAACCTCAACGTCCAGGGTTACAGATACCGTTATCGCTCCGTCATCCTCGCGCCCTGCG
>CAZEQO010000180.1:1176-5317 GCA_964514365.1 uncultured Robiginitalea sp.
ACATCAATAAGGCACCTAATAAATTTTTAACCCCCCTTTTTATACAATTCGGAGAGGCATTTTTGTTTATCAAATTCATAGCCCGCAGATTTAGAAGCCCTTTGGCTCTATCATTCAGCATGATCCAGGTTGGGTAAAATAAGAGTCAATATTACTAAAAATAATAGGGGTGCACCAATTAACCGGCCGAATGCTTTTTTTTCAAGGATGAAATGCTTTTCCTACAAACTAGTCAGCAATTACTGCAGATTTTGCTTCTGCAACCCCATCCACCTTCCGCACCAGCCCCTGAAGCACCTTGCCCGGTCCGACTTCGATGAATTCCGTAGCCCCGTCAGCAATCATTTGCCGAACGCTCTGGGTCCACTTTACAGGAGCCGTGAGTTGGGCGATCAGGTTTTTCCTGATGGTATCCGTATTGGAAATGGCCGTTGTGGACACGTTTTGGTAGATGGGGCAAATGGGGTTTGAAAACTGGGTTTCTTCAATCGCAGTGGCGAGTTCCTCCCGTGCGGGTTGCATCAACGGGGAGTGGAAAGCTCCTCCTACGGGCAATACCAGTGCCCTCCGGGCCCCGGCTTCTTTCAGTTTCTCACAGGCGAGGTCTACGGCCTCCACCTCTCCTGAAATAACAAGTTGGCCCGGACAATTATAGTTGGCGGGGACTACCACACCCGGGATTTGAGAACAAATAGATTCCACTATAGCATCTTCAAGGCCCAGCACCGCAGCCATGGTCCCAGGTTTTGCCTCACACGCCTTTTGCATGGCCTCGGCCCGCTTGGCCACCAGTTTTAAACCATCCGAGAAGGAAAGGGTTCCATTGGCGACCAAAGCGGAAAATTCCCCAAGGGAATGGCCGGCCACCATATCCGGGGCAAACGAATCTCCCAGGACCTTGCTCAGGATTACCGAATGCAGAAAAATTGCGGGTTGTGTTACCCGGGTCTGCCTGAGGTCCTCTGCAGTACCCTCGAACATGATGTCTGTGATTGAAAAACCAAGGACATCGTTTGCCTGCTCGAAAAGCTCCTGTGCCATGGGAAATCCTTCATACAGGTCCTTACCCATTCCACTGAATTGCGCGCCCTGACCAGGGAAAATATATGCCTTCATGATAGTTTGGTGCTTAGCTCGCAAATGTAATAAATCCCCTACTCTTTCTTTTCTCTTCCCTCTACATTCTGCGAATTTCGGATTAACGATCCTGCAGCAGTTGTTTGAATTTCCCCTTGGATTTACGAATTCGAACGGCCACTACCTTGTACTCCGGGCACATCGCCTCTGAATCGTGGATGTCGCTGGTGATTGTATTGACCATAATGTCCGGGAAATGGAAAGTTGTACTCAGGACCCCGGGCTTGACCTCATCGGTAATACGAGCTTTTACATCAACTTTTCCCCTTGGGGATTCCAAACAGACGAAATCTCCGTCCTCGATCCGATTGTCCTCCGCGTCTTTCGGGTGAATCATCAGGTAGTCGCTTTTGAGAATTTGTTCGTTGGCCGTTCTCCGGGTCATGGCTCCGCAATTGTAGTGTTCCAGCTCCCGATTGGTGGTCAGGATATAAGGGTACTTTTTGCCGTGTTGCTGAATCTCCTGACTCTCCTCCCAGGAGTGAAATTCAAAATAGCCCAGACCCCGCTTAAATTCCTGCTTATGCAAAATCTTAGTATCTGTTCCATCAGGGCTGACCGGCCATTGCAGGCCATTTTTCCCCAAACGTTCCCATCGGATTCCGGCAAAAAACGGCACGATCTGCGATATTTCGTCCAACATCCCATCCGGGGTGTATTCGGGTTGGGGGTATCCCATGCGGTTCATAACATCCACGATGATTTGCCCGTCGGGTTTGCTCCCTGGTATGGGATCGACCACCTGCCGGACGGCTTGTACCCGTCGCTCCCCATTGGTAAAGGTGCCGCTCTTTTCCAGGAACGAAGCCCCGGGGAGAATGACATCGGCGTATTTGGCCGTCTCAGTCATAAAGAGTTCCTGTACGATTACCAAATCTGTGGCCTCCAGGGCGCGTATCACTTTTTGGGTATTGGGATCGGTCTGCACCACATCCTCCCCGATAACCCAAAGGGCCTTCAGGTTTCCATCCAAAGCGGCCTGAAACATTTCCGGGATCTTATATCCGATATGCAGGGGCAGTTCACTGCCGTAAAATTCGTTATAACGCTGGTTTACTTCCGGCCTCGTCACATCGAGATATCCCGCGCCCTGATGCGGCTGTACGCCCATATCTGCACTTCCCTGTACATTGTTCTGTCCCCTTAAGGGGTTGACGCCAACCCCCCTGCGACCAATATTCCCGGTAAGCATGGCCAGGTCGGCAATCTGCATGACCGTAAAGGTTCCCTGGGAGTGTTCTGTAACGCCCAGTCCGTGAAAGGACATGGCATTGGGGGCAGTGGCATAGGCTATTGCCGCAGCCCGGACTTCGTCCCTGGGCACGCCGCTCACCGCCTCGAGTCTGTCGATTTCTATCGCCAAAAGTTCATCGATAAAGTCGGAATACCCTTCGGTACGCCTGCCGACAAAATCCATATCGACAAGGCCTTCCTGTACGATATAATACATCATCATATTGAGCACGGCCACGTTGGTACCAGGACGAAGGGCCAGATGATGGGTGGCATATCGGGCCAATTCAGTACGCCGCGGATCGATAACAATGGAAACATTATCGGATTTCATGGCGAATTGCTTGAGTTTGGCACCGGTAACCGGATGGGCATCCGTAGGGTTTGCCCCGATAACCAGAATACAATTCGTATCTTTTAAATCATCGATGGAATTGGTGGCGGCCCCCGTTCCGAAAGTCCGCTGCATACCCAGGGCCGTGGGCGAATGGCACACCCGGGCACAGCCGTCTATATTGTTGGTCTGTATGACCGCCCTGAAGAATTTCTGCATGAGGTAATTCTCCTCGTTGGTGCAGCGGGAAGATGAAATACCGGCCATACTATCCGGGCCAAACGTTTCTTTAAAGTATTTGAACTTGTCGGTAATATAGTCGTACACCTCATCCCAACTCACCTTCTCAAAAACCCCATCCCGCTTGATCATGGGGGCATCCAGGCGTTCGGGGTGATCGTAGAATTTAAAAGCAAACCTCCCTTTCAGGCAGGTATGTCCCTGGTTGACCTCTGCGTCATAGGGGGCAGTAATGGCCAGGATTTCACCATTGGTGGTCGCGATATCCAAATTACACCCGACTCCACAATAGGTACAAACCGTTCGGGTACTTTCAGTCGCCTGAACGGACTTGGACTGGAAGATATCGGAAATGGCAGAAGTAGGGCACGCCTGGGAACAGGCGCCGCAACTCACACAATCCGAATCCATAAACGTTTGGTCCAGGCCTTTGATAATATGGGCATCAAAGCCCCGGCCTGCCATGCTGAGCACAAATTCACCCTGCACCTCATCACATGCACGCACACACCTGTAGCAGTTGATGCACTTGCTGAGGTCTGAGGTCATATACGGATGGCTGAGGTCTTTGGTTTTATGGAGGTGGTTTTCACCTTCCGGATACCTGACCTCGCGAATCCCTACCTGGGCGGCTACGGTTTGTAATTCGCAATTCCCGTTGACCTCACAGGTGAGGCAATCCAGGGGATGGTCCGTGAGGACGAGTTCAACAATGTTTTTCCTGAGTTTCTGAACACTGGGTGTACTTGTGTATATGTACTGGCCTTCCACCACGGGAGTATGGCAGGAAGCCATGGTTTTGACCGGGCCGTCCTTTTCGAGGGCTACTTCAACACTACAGACCCGGCAGGCTCCAAAAGGATCGAGGTTCGGGGCATCGCAGAGGGTGGGGACCAGGCTGGCATCTGCTTCCCGACGAATAAAAGAGAGCAGGGTTTCTCCCGGGGTGATCGGATGGGCTACGTCATTGATAAAGGCTGTCTTCATGGCTCTCACTTAATTGAAATACGCTTTTAATTCAGCATCGAAATACTGTAAAATATTCTGTATCGGAAGGGGTATACCCCCCCCGTGGGCACATAGGGAGCCTTCTTTCAGGGTAGTCAGAAGGTCGCTAAAAAGGGTCCTGTCAATCGTATACGTCCCGTCGATTGCCCGGGTGGCCATTTCATGACCCCGCTTGGTTCCCAGACGGCA
>CAZEQO010000181.1:0-3178 GCA_964514365.1 uncultured Robiginitalea sp.
AGGATGCACCACTGGCCTTTTCGATGACAGCCCCGAGGATCACATATCCCAGGTTCGAATATTCCTCCCCGGTTCCGGGAGAAAACATCAGCACTTCAGTTTTAGCCCGCTCCACAATAGCATTGAGTTGCCGCTCGGATTCCGGTAGCTCAAAATATCCATCATTATGGTAGTCCCCGAAACCGGACCTGTGTTCCAAAAGGTGCGTCAGGGTGATGTCTGCAGCCCTGGGGTCCGTAAACCCGTTCACGTACCCGGAGAGGGGGTCAGAGAGGTTCAATTTACCTTCACTGGCCAGTTGTCGCACTATAATAGAGGTAAAGGTTTTGTTCATTGAACCTATATCGAACAAGGTAGAGGTCTCTACCGGCCGGTTGTTTTCCCGATCGGCTATCCCAAATGCTTTGTGGTAAACAGGGCTGCCCTCTGCGGCCACCAGGACGACGCCTGAGAAAATCTCCAAATCCAGGTATCCCTTCAGAACCTGGTCTACCTCATCTGCAAAGTATTCGGGAAGGGCAGGAGGGGGGGAAGCCTGGGCTGATTTTTTATCAGATGGCTTGCAGGTGACTACAAGGAATGCAAGTACCGTTAAAAAGAGGCCTTTTCTGATTTTAGGGTACATATGAATTCTACTGTTTGGGTACATTGGTTGAGCAAACATAACTAAAATATTAGTTTGCAAACTAAAAAAATAGTTAAAAAACTATAAAAATAGTTATTCTTAAAATTCCTAATGTCCCCACCTATAGTATATTTGCCAATCAATTTGGAAGGATGGACGCCCTTTTTATACTTCTCGGACTTGTATTACTTATTGCCGGAGGGGACTTTCTGCTGAAAGGGGCTGTGGATCTGTCCCTGCGCCTGTCCATCCCCAAGATCGTGGTGGGGATGACTGTGGTTTCCTTCGCAACCTCTGCCCCGGAACTCATCGTGAGTTTGCAAGCGGCCATTAGCGGATTTCCCGATCTGGCCCTGGGCAATGTGGTCGGGTCTAACCTGGCCAACCTGGGGCTTGTTTTGGGAATCACACTCCTGATTGGGGCGTTGGACATTAGAAGAAGTTTCTACTTTGTCGATTGGCCAGTGATGATGCTCGCCTCACTGCTCTCTTACTTTTTTATCCTTTCAGACAGGATACTCGGCCGTACCGAAGGCATTATAATGATTGTGGCCTTGTTCATTTTCCTGATCTACCTGTTGCGTTATCAAAAGCCGGCCGTCACAGAAGTCCCCCGGGAATTTGTGAACATTTTGCCGGTGTATAAAACCGTATTTTTTTTGGTTGTCGGGGCTGTAGCCCTTTGGGGAGGGTCTGAGATATTGATTTCCGGAGCCGTAGGCCTGGCGACTCGTCTGAATATCAGCGAGCGGATCATTGGGATTTCCCTGGTATCCGTAGGGACGAGTATACCGGAGTTGTCAGCTTCGGTTTTGGCTATGATTCGTCAGGAAAAGGCAATCTCTGTCGGGAATCTGATCGGTTCCAATATCTTTAACCTTCTCGCTGTCCTGGGCATCACTGCCATCATACACCCGATTCATGTGATCGACGAACACCTGGTCTCTGTAGACCTGCTCTGGATGCTCGGGATCTCTTTTCTGGTGTTGCCGCTGGTGTTTTTTCCCAAGGGTCAGCGTCTGGGATGGCGTGACGGCCTGATCCTCCTGGCGGTCTACGCCACTTTTATACTCACTACTTTTTCATAAAAAAAACCGTCGGGAAGTCTTTGTCCTTCCCGACGGTTTCAGTACTTATTCGCTACAGGTCCCTCAGGCCTCTACCTGGATATTGGCGCTCTGGACTGTTTTGATAATCCGTGCCGCTACCTTGTACGGATCTGCGTTGGATGCCGGACGTCTGTCCTCCAACCATCCTTTCCATCCTTTCTCCACCGTTAAGATCGGAATACGGATGGAAGCTCCCCGGTCGGAAATCCCAAAGCTGAATTCCTCAATGGACTGTGTTTCGTGAAGTCCTGTAAGGCGCTCGTCGTTAAACTCCCCATAAACCTCGATGTGTTCTTTGGTAACAGGTCGGAAAGCCTCACAAACTTTTTCGTAGATCTCCCGGGAACCACAGGTTCTCAACAGGTTATTCGAGAAATTGGCGTGCATCCCACTACCATTCCAATCCCCTTTGACCGGTTTTGGGTGGTATTCGATATAGTATCCGTAGTCTTCCGTCAGGCGATCCAGTAAATAACGGGCCACCCATACCTGGTCTCCGGCGTTCTTGGCTCCTTTGGCAAAAATCTGGAATTCCCATTGTCCACAGGCCACTTCCTGATACCTTCAAAATTGAGCCCGGCCTGCAGGCAGTAGTCGGCATGGCGTTCTACAAGCTCCCGTCCATGGGTATTGCGCCCGCCTACAGAACAGTAGTACAGACCCTGTGGCCCGGGATATCCACCGATTGGGAAGCCCAGGGGCAATTGGGTATGGGAGTCCATAATAAAATACTCCTGCTCAAAACCGAACCAAAAATCATCGTTGGCATCCCCGTCAATGGTAGCCCTGGAGTTTGTGACATGTTCCGTTCCATCGGCATTCAAAACTTCAGTCATTACCAGGTACCCGTCTTCACGGGCGGGGTCCGGATAAATAGCTACTGGCTTCAATAGAAGATCCGAGGATCCGCCTTCGGCTTGCTTGGTAGAGCTCCCGTCAAAAGACCATACCGGGCAGTCCTCCAGTTTTCCGCTGAAGTCCGTTTCAACTTTGGTCTTGCTTCTCAGGTTTGCAGTGGGGTGATATCCGTCTAACCAGATATACTCTAACTTCGATTTATTCATGCGTACAGGATTTAATTGATTTTTTTTGTGACCGTCAAAAATAGAATAATTATGTATTCGTTATACCTAAATGAGGGGGTAATTATCAAAAAAATCGATGTAATTATCAACACCCCCTTTATTTTGTGGGGGTATAGTCCCAAACTCGGTAATTTATAATAATTTTGTCGGCCAATACACCTTCACCTTATTCCTATTGTATCGCATATGAATCCACAGAGACAAAAGGCCGCGGCCGCAGACCCCGCCCATCGTTTAGAAATACCCCAAACTGTATTGCAGTCCGAGCGTTTCGGGCAGTCCGTATTTAACGAGGACCGCATGCGCAGATACCTGACGGGGCTCGCTTTTAACAGCGTGAAGGAAGCTAGCTATTCCGG
>CAZEQO010000181.1:3273-5236 GCA_964514365.1 uncultured Robiginitalea sp.
AGGAACCCGATGCTTCCAGTTTTCCCAGCGGGGGGATTCGCAATACTTTTGAGGCCCGGGGATATACCGCCTGGGATCCTACTTCGCCTGCCTTTATTTACGGTAGTACCCTTTGCATCCCAACCGTTTTTGTCTCCTATACCGGGGAGGCGCTGGATAATAAAGCGCCTTTGCTCAGGGCCCTGAATGCAGTGGATGTGGCCGCAACGGCTGTGGCGCGGTATTTCGATAAAAATGTCAATAAGGTGATTGCCACCCTGGGCTGGGAACAGGAGTATTTCCTGGTGGACAGGGAACTGGCGCAATCACGCCCGGACCTGAGCCTCGCCGGGCGAACCCTCCTTGGGCAGGCTGCAGCTAAAGGCCAGCAGCTCGACGATCATTACTTTGGGGTCATCCCCCGGCGCGCCTTTCAGTTTATGCGGGACCTGGAACAGGAATGCATGCTCCTGGGTATTCCGGTGAAGACCCGTCACAATGAAGTTGCGCCCAACCAGTTTGAACTTGCCCCGGTTTTTGAAGAGGCCAATCTGGCGGTAGACCACAACCTGCTTTTGATGGATGTTATGGACAAGGTAGGCGAAAGGCATGGCCTGATGGTGCTCTTCCACGAAAAACCTTTTTCAGGTATTAATGGTTCGGGCAAGCACAACAACTGGTCCCTGAGTACCGATACGGGTACAAACCTCCTCAGCCCGGGTTCCACACCGATGAAGAACCTGCAATTCCTCACCTTTTTTATCACCACCCTTATGGCTGTAAACCGGTATGAAGAATTGCTGAGGTCCTCCATCGCTTCAGCGAGTAATGACCATCGCCTGGGTGCCAATGAGGCGCCCCCGGCCATATTTTCAATTTTTATAGGTACCCAGCTTACGGGGGTTCTCGATGAACTGGAAGGGGTCTCTAAAGGCCGGTTATCCCCTGAGGAAAAAACTGAGCTCAAGCTCAACGTGGTCGGTAAAATTCCGGAAATCCTCATGGATAATACAGACCGGAACCGCACCTCTCCTTTTGCATTTACGGGCAATAAATTTGAAATGCGGGGGGTGGGGTCCAAAACCAATTGCGCCAAGCCCATGACGGTGCTCAATACCATAATGGCGCGGCAACTGGAGGAATTCAAAGTGGAGGTGGATACGCTGATTGAAAAGAAAAAGCTTCGGAAGGATGAAGCCATTTTCAATGTCCTGCGGGAATATATCAAAGCCAGCAAGCGTATTCGCTTTGATGGGGATGGGTATAGTGCAGAGTGGAAAAAAGAAGCGGCCAGGCGAAAACTGAGTAACAATACCAATACACCCAGGGCCCTGGAAGTCTTAACGGCCCCGGATACCCTGGAACTTTTTAATTCCATGGGAGTGCTCACAGAAACCGAGATTCGCGCCCGGCAGGAAGTAGAACTGGAAACCTATAGCCTGAATGTACAGATTGAAGGGCGGGTTATCGGTGAACTCGTCTATAACTATGTGATTCCTGCAGTGGTGGAGTACCAAAATCAGTTGTTGCAAAATGTCTCAGGGTTAAAAGAGGTTTTCGGTGTTGCCCATAAGAAAATGGGTGCCGCCCAACTCGATATTTTGCAAACCCTCTCGACGCATTTACAGGAACTTCAGACCAAAACCGATGCTATGATCGAAGCCCGAAAGCAGGCCAACGCCATTTCGGGCGCTTCTCAAAAAGCCCGGGCGTATTGCGAGACCGTATTGCCTTTTTTCGAAGAGATCCGTTATCACAGCGATCGCCTCGAGCGATTGGTGGGCGATGCCCACTGGCCCCTGGCGAAGTATCGGGAACTCTTGTCTTTGAGGTAATCCCGGGGATTCTCTTACTTTTGTCCTACTGCAAAAAATAAACATGGAGTCTAAAACACCCGGTCGCTACGAGCAAAGAGGGGTTTCCCCAACCAAAGAGGAGGTTCACAAAGCCATTAAAAATATCGATAAGGGCCTGTTTCCCAAGG
>CAZEQO010000182.1:0-5224 GCA_964514365.1 uncultured Robiginitalea sp.
AATTCCGCGGAGAGTTTAGAAAATAGCTGTTTCATTCTCCCGGTCACTGAATCTGCGGGCCCTCCAGCTAAAAAAAGGAGTACCGGGTTCGCCGCTGATCCCTTTATCCTGATGTACTGTCTGGAGTCTGAAAGAGATATAATCTCGTGCGTATCGATAAAAAGCCCCTCAGGAGCTGCTTCGGTTCCCTGGGCCGCAGCGGTATAGCCCGACCACAGGGTTAAAAAGAAAAACAAGGCGAACTTCACCCGGAGAAGAAAGGGAGATTTGTAGGGATGGCTAAATAACAAACCTCCGGGTTATTGCTGATTTTGGATAAAGTCTTCCAGAATAGGTTTGGCTAATTCCAGGTCTGTAGCATGAACTTTGAGACGAATTGTATTGACTGTACCTCCGGCAAAGCCTGCGGAAATCCCCGATTGATAATCATTCTGGACCATGGTCTGAATACCCTTATCCTCCAACAGTCCTTTTAAAAGGATCACCCGGACTTCAGATCCGGAATACAGGTGTACATACCCATCTTTATTTACGTCTTTTTCCATGTATTAAAGATAGGCAATAGAACCGAATACCTGGCGCTGAAATTTACGCCCGATATACCATGGCGTTGATATTCATACCCGCTCCTACTGAGGCAAAGACGATGACATCCCCGGGGTTTATTTCGTGACCGGGCATTTCCCCTTTGGCGATGAGGTCCATCAGGGTTGGGATCGTCGCTACAGAGGAATTACCGAGCCAGGAAATGGTCATAGGCATGACACAGTCCGGGGCTTTGTCAATGCCGTAGAGGGCATACAGCCGTTTTAAAATAGCGTCGTCCATCTTACCATTCGCCTGATGAATCAGTAGTTTTTTAACCGATGTTATGGGGATGTTACTTTTTTCGAGGCAGGTTTTTATGGCTTGGGGGACGTGTTCAAGGGCATATTGATAGAGTTTGCGTCCATGCATCTTTAAATAACGATCGCTCCCGTTGTTATCATCTTTTTTGAACGATTTACCCATGTAAAGCATCTCGGAATAGACCAGGGTATCCGAACGGGTTTTATGGGCGAGTACGCCCATTTTTGTTTCGCCCTCCCGGGCTTCGAGAATTACGGCTCCCGCTCCGTCTGCATAGATCATACCGTCCCTGTCGTGTGGATCATAGATCCTGGAGAGCGTTTCTGCTCCGATAACCAATACCCTCTGCGCATCGCCCGACTGTATGTAGTAATTAGCCTGTATCAGGGATTCCAACCATCCGGGACAACCGAAGATCATATCGTAAGCAACGGTTTCCGGATTTTTAATCTGCAGCTTGTGCTTGACCCGGGCCGCAATACTGGGAACCATGTCTGTATGCGTTTCCCCGGAGTGCAGGTCCCCAAAATTGTGGGCTACAATAATATAATCCAGGGTTTCCTTGTCGATTCCCGAAGCCTCAATAGCCCTCTCTGCGGCCCAGGTGGCCATATGAGAGGTCATCGTGCTCTTTTTGGCATACCGCCTTTCGGATATGGTCGTGATCTCGAGGAATTTATCGATGATTTCCCGATTGGATTTGTCAAGTTTGACTCCGCTCGAATCGTGAAATTCGGCTGTGAGAAACGCTTCATTATCTATGCGTCGTTGGGGAATATAACTTCCGGTACCGGTAATTACACTGTTAATATGGGTGTTCATTAAAAACCGTTGAGGTTGCTGTTTTAGGCCTGTGACCTGCCGTGATATTAAGGTTTCTGCCCGGGCGACCCGTAGAGGTCTGTGGAAGCGGAAGCCCGAAGGATCACTGCGGAACTCCAGGGGAATTTTACAATTCCGACAAAAGTAGCTGATTTATATTTTTAGGCCTTTGAATCAGCCACTTAATTTGGAATGTTCAACTGGACTTTAATATGGGTTAGGGATACGCCATCGGCCATTGGAAAGATCTTTATATCCCCGAACCCGTTGTTTCGTTTACTCCTTAACAAAGACCATACAGTGTTGCCTGGGAAGATTTGAAAGGTTGGATTCCAGTTTAAACCCGAGCGCCTTCATTTCTTTTACAGCCTGGTTTTCAGTCATTTTGTGTAGTTTCTTTATAGGGATAGATTCATCTTCCCCCCGGTATTCAATCAAGTAGACCTTTCCTCCCGGCCTGAGGGCCCTTTTAATGGATCGCATGATTTCGGCGGGAAAACTGAATTCGTGGTATACATCAACCATCAGTACTTTATCCACGGAGTCCTCCGGCAGGTTCACATTTTTTTCATCCCCCGGGATCAGTTCGATATTGTCAATATCCATGGTTTTTTTACGACGTTCAATCACCTCCAGCATTTCAGGTTGGATGTCCACGGCGTATATCTTCCCTTTACTGGCCAGGGGCGCCATACGGAAAACGTGGTACCCGGACCCCGCTCCGATATCTGCAATCCGGTCTTCGGGGCCGATTTCGAGATTTTCGATCAGGGTGGAAGTTTTCTCTTCCGCTTCGCGCTCCGGACGTTCCAGCCATCCTATCCCCTGATATCCCATTACATATGCAATTTCACGGCCCATATACCATTTTCCGATTCCGTTGGGATCTCCTTTTTTAAAGGTATAAGGATCTTTGGGCCCCAGCGATTGCCCGTAAGTCGGATTCCAGCCAAGCAAGCTGAGGGCCAATACGGTGAAAAGAAGGTGACGGGCCCCTAGGGAAGTTAAAAGAGGCTTTGAAGAGTATAGGGGTAAAGACCGCCTGCCATTGAAATGATTTGTCATTGGAAATATGTTGACTTGTAGGATTTCTTAAAAGCCGAAAAGAACAGCAATTCGGAAAACACCAAAATTAACCAATTCTAATCGGGTTTTGAAGGTCTTATAACCTTCCACTCTAAATAACAGCGACTCTTTAAAGTAGAGATAATTTTGGGATATTGGTTATTTCAACTGCTGTGCATCGTCTAAATAAAAACAGAAGTCATGACGGTCCATCCCGATTTTCGGATAATAGGTGATCGCATTCGGGGCTGATAACAAAATGAGTTTCGCCTGAGGGGTCTGAAGTTTTGTGCAACGAATAAGCTCAGTGCCGATGCCCATACCCTGGTACTTTCGGTGAACGGCCAGATCCGAGAGATACGTGCAGTAGACAAAGTCTGTGATACTGCGCGCGATCCCGATGAGTTTGCCTGCATCCCTGGCCGTGAGCACGAGGTTGGCATTTTCGATCATGGCGCGCAGGCGCTCCAGATCGTCTATGGGCCTGCGAGCTCCCAAACCGGAGTCTTTAAGGATTCCCAGGAAGGCTTCAGGCGTCAATGTTTTTTCGAGGGCATAGGTGATCATACAAAGGGCAATTGGCTATTTGAAAGGTAATTGTTTCTAAGCAATTGAGGCGAGATATTCAAAAGGAGGGTTGTTTTTGCATTATTCATTTTGATGTTTGTTATAAATTACTTTATTTTATAAACTAAATAAGAGCTATGGAAACAAAATTCAATGCAGAGGAGAGTCTGAAAATCATCGATCGAATGATCGCTGAGGCCCGGTATCGACCCTCCAAAGCGGAAAGTACCATTACCATGCTATGGGGCTACCTGGTGATGTTTGCGGCACTTTTGCATTGGGCTTTGGATGCGTTTGTCAGCTGGAAGTATGCTCCCCTGGCATGGTTACTGATGATTCCGGGTGTCGTTGCTACTATCGTCATGCGGATTAAGATGCAAAAGCAGAATCGGGTCCGCACCTATGTTGATGATCTCTCCGCACAGGTCTGGCTCACTTTTACTGTTGCCTTTGTGATTTTATACATATTTATGCAGCCAAACACACCCGAATTCCTGCCTGTGATATTGTTATTATACGGTATTTGTATGTGGATGCAGGGATCCCTCATTCGTTTTAATCCCTATAAATGGGGAGCAGTATTTTGTTGGGCTGGGGGAGCGGTGGCCTTCCTCCTCACGGTTCAAAACCAACTGCTCGTCCTGGCCCTTTCAGTGGTTCTGGGCTACATCATTCCCGGGCATATGTTGTCCGCCAAAACTGAGAGGGACAATGACTGAAGACCTTGAACCTCTCATCCATTCTCCGTTGCGTCTCTCTATTATGTCTATTCTGATAGGAGCGAAGGAGGCAGAGTTTAATTACCTGAAGGAAAAAACAGGGGCTACTTCGGGAAATTTAAGTGTCCA
Source organism: uncultured Robiginitalea sp. (assembly GCA_964514365.1). Classification (GTDB taxonomy): domain Bacteria; phylum Bacteroidota; class Bacteroidia; order Flavobacteriales; family Flavobacteriaceae; genus Robiginitalea. The sequence continues at coordinate 4,152 of CAZEQO010000182.1, forward strand.
GATCCACAAGCTTGGAGATGCGGGGTATCTGAAGGTTGAAAAGTCTTTTCGAAATAATTTTCCCCTGACCACATGCCGAATTACCAGAGAGGGAATTGCTGCATTTGAGAAATATGTAAAGGCCATTCGCAAAATCATCGAATAGTTTTTTTATCAATTAAGTTTATAATATAAATTACTTTATACACATCTTATGGAAACAGGAAACACAATTTCACTACTTCACGTCGGTTCAGCCCTTTTGGCCCTCCTTTTGGCCCTGGTTGTTCTGATTGCGCCCAAGGGTACCCACTTTCACAAACGTATGGGGTATGCATTTGCTATTACCCTGCTCCTTGTAAACGGCAGTGCAGTTTTGATGTATAATCTCACAGGTCGTTTTAATTTCCTTCATGTTTTTGCCATGATTTCCCTGGGGTCCCTCATCTACGGAATGATCCCGGCGATTCGCCGGGAGTCCCCAAATTGGCTCAGACGCCATATTAGCGGGATGACTGGGGCAGCACTAGGGGTATGGGCCGCCGGGCTGGCAGAACTCACCATCCGCGTGCTTCCGGGATTTCTGAATCCCTCCCAGATTATCGGCATTGCAGTAGGGATTGGCGTAGTATTCTTTTTTCTCATTGGTTTCCTGATAGGACGATTTATGAAAGCTCTGCCTGAAAATCCCTAAGAACTTCTGGAAACACCTTTTACCCGACACTTCGATATAGAATCACCATTAAAATCATCAGCCATGAAAAAAACACACATCATAATTGTTTTCTTTACCCTCATTTCAGGGACGGTACATTCCCAAACCCAGGACTCCGGGTCTTTTCGGATTGGATTTCACCTGAGAGAGCTCTCAGGGGACTTTGGATTGGGCCTGAACGTCGATCTCCCGACTCCCCAATACTGGCCAACCATACGTTTGGCGGGAACCTGGCAATGGCAGGAAATACCGGACGGCAATTCCTTTGCCCCGGCCTCCTACCTGACCCTGAGAGCGGGAGTAGCTTCTAAATCTTTTCAGATTCAGGAGCGAATTCGCGCGTATGGAGAAGGGGGTTTACTCGCAATCCTTCCTTCGG
>CAZEQO010000183.1:0-5189 GCA_964514365.1 uncultured Robiginitalea sp.
TTTTGTGAGAAGACGTCCATTGCCCATATCTTTGATCAAGTAGTAGCCTCACTACGTCCGCAACTCTTGCGGCAAGGAGTGGTGGTACGGCATTGCCGAGTTGTTTGGCAATTGCTATTTCAAAAGCCGTCCGTGCGGTATTGTTGTTTGTACGTGCGATCACCAAAATATTCTTTTGCTTAAAGTTGGCGACAGCATCTCCTTCGGCAGTCCAGGTATTGACAACCTTAACAGTGCCACAGCCCTGGAAACTCAGAGCCACTAGTGTTAGAAAAATCAAAAACGTTCTCATAAATTAAAATTTTCAGTTTATTCTTTAGTATTCTTATTTTATTTCGCCTTTCTGATCACATCCGATGGCATTACCCATAAAAAATGCTCTTAAAAGCCGTGTAAATATACACTAAATTGCCACAGCTACCGGGTATATCAATCTAATAGAAGGGGGCAAAAACGATATCTTTATTAATGAATGAACTTTCCGGGGTTTGATTAACTTTATACATTGCAATGCCGGGTCCTCCCTCTGGGATTCTTTTTTTTAAAAAATTCCTTCCTGACAGGTAAACCCACAAATGAGAGCACTCCCGCACACTATATGCTACAAATCATCCTGAAATATGAGTATTAACCTTATTTTAATCCTGGTCTACATCACCATCGTTGTTTTTACGATTGTGAGGATATTGCTCGATACTTCTACCTCCTCCAAGTCGCTGGCTTATGTCTTGCTTGTTCTGGCGGTCCCCGTTTTTGGTATTATTTTCTATTTCTCTTTCGGGGTGAATTACAGGCACCGGAGCTACAATCTGGAAGCCAATTCCGCCCATATTGAAGTCACGAAGTCCTATGAAGCACAGATTCCAGATGCCACCGAACACTTTTTAGATACCGAAAATGAGGTTCCCGGGCACTTTAAAAGCCTTGTGGGCTTCCTCCACCAAACCATGAATGCATATTTGAGTGAAAATAGTTTTCAGTTGCTGATAAATGGAGAGGATAAATTCCCAAATGTTCTAAAAACACTTTCCGGGGCCAGGCAATTTATCCACATGGAATATTACGCCTGGGAAAATGATGTCAGAGGAAATCAGATTAAAGATGTGCTGATTCAAAAAGCAAAGGAAGGCCTTATGATTCGGATCCTCTATGACGACTACGCCAGTATGGGCATTCGCAAGAATATTGTCAAAGAACTCCAGGCAGCAGGAGTTCAAATACACCCCAAAATAAAAATCAAACTCCGGCAGTTCGCCAATCGCCTGAACCACAGGGACCATCGAAAAGTGATTCTGGTCGATGGCCTGTTCGGTTTTGTGGGGGGAATCAATATTTCGGACCGGTATGACAACACCATCGATACACATCTCTACTGGAGGGATACCCATGTTAAATTTACAGGTCCATTGGTGCATGATTTACAACGGCACTTTTTAGCGAGTTGGAACGCTGCCCAGGATGAGAAAGTCCTTTTTTCAAAAGACCTTCTGCCTTCTGAGGAAAACCCGGTAAGCCTGCCGTATAAAGGCCTGGCGCAAATTATTCCCGGAGGGCCTTATTATCCCTTTTCCAACATCATGCTTTCCTATTTAAAGATCTTTAACCTCGCCCGTGAATCCCTGTATATTACCAACCCGTATTTCATCCCCAGCAGCAGCATACTCAATGCCCTTAAGCAGGCAGCAATGAGTGGTGTAGATGTGCGGCTGTTACTTCCGGATACTTCTGATTCCTGGTTGGTAGGGGCGGCTTCACGGTTTTATTTTGAAGAGCTACTGGATGCAGGGGTACGTATATTCCTGTATACCAAAGGGTTTGTACATGCAAAAACGGTTGTTGCAGATGCTTCAGTGAGTGTCGTAGGAACCGCAAACATGGATATTCGCAGTTTTGATCTCAACTTCGAGGTTATGTCCGTGGTCTATGGGGAAGGCCTGGGAAAAAAACTGGAAACAGTGTTTTTTGAAGATTTGAAATTAAGCAGGGAGGTCGAAGGCAGTTTTTGGAAGCAGCAACCTATTCATAAAAAACTGGGCTATGCTACAGCCCGATTGGTTTCTTCATTTCTATAAGGGTGGAAGACTGAAAAGAGGCCGTGTGGGGGTACTCCCCCCACCCCTATTCTTAAGGTAAGAACCTTTCCTGCAAAACACAATCATAAACGCCACCCCTCCTATCCTTAAATCATACAACAGATCTGCATACAATCGCCTGGGCTTTTATATTTTTGTGCCTCACAGAAATTTCCCTCCATGAATAAAGTACTTAAACGCGTTCTGAAAATATCCCTGATCGTTCTTGGTATCCTGCTTGTAGTGGTCCTGGTCGGGGCCTTTTACATCAATGGGGCCTTATTCAGTTTTGGCCTGAAACAATCTCCACCAGATTCCGATACTGTAGAAATCCAGGCTGATGGATTCTATTTCCGGGACCTGAACCGCAACGGTTCCCTCGATGCCTACGAGGATACCCGTCTGTCTATCGCAGACCGTGCGGAGGATCTGCTCACGCGTCTGAGTTTGGAAGAGAAAGTGAACCTGCTCAAAGGGTCCGGACTAAAGTCCATGGTCTCGATGGAAGATCCGGAGCTTCTGGTCCCCGGGGCGGCCGGAACCATTGAACCTATTCATCGACTGGGTATTCCAAGGGTATACCTGGCAGATGGGCCCGCCGGGCTCCGGATAACCCCAGTGCGCAAAGACTCGGATAAAACATTCTATGCGACCGCCTTTCCGATCGCTACCTTACTGGCTTCCACCTGGAATGTAGACCTGGTAGAGCGTGTAGGGCAGGCTATGGGTAATGAAGCCCTGGAATACGGGGTAGATGTAATTCTGGCACCAGGTGCCAATATTCACCGAAATCCGCTGTGTGGCAGGAATTTTGAATACTACTCAGAGGACCCGCTCCTGTCAGGTTATATGGGGACAGCGATGGTCAACGGGATTGAATCCAATGGGGTGGGTACTTCGGTAAAGCATTTTGTGGCAAACAACCAGGAAACGAGTCGATACAGCAACGATGTCCTTGTCTCAGAGCGCGCCCTTCGGGAAATTTACCTCAAGGGTTTTGAGATTATCGTCAAAGAATCCCAGCCCTGGACGGTCATGTCATCTTATAACAAAGTTAATGGCACTTATACTTCCCAGAGTCACAGGCTACTCACCGATATTTTGAGAGATCAGTGGGGCTTTGAAGGAGTCGTCGTTACAGACTGGTTTGGGGGTACGGATGCTGTTGCACAAATTCAGGCTGGTAACGATCTTTTGGAGCCTGGTACGAAAAACCAGTGGAAGGCCTTAATAGAAGCGGCTGAGGAAGGCACATTAAGTGAGGAAGATATCAATACATCCGTCAGGCGTATATTAAAACTGATTCTCGGGTCTAAAAAAATGGATAACTACGCCTACAGCAATGCCCCTGACCTTAAAAACCATGCCCGAATTACCCGTGAATCCGCCTCAGAGGGCATGGTACTCTTAAAGAATGAGCAGGTACTCCCCTTGAAGGGCTCAGAAAAAATAGCACTTTTTGGGGTTTCTTCTTTTGAGTTTATCGCCGGGGGTACAGGTTCGGGGGATGTGAATGAAGCCTATACGGTTTCCTTGCAGGAAGGCCTTATAAATGCCGGTTTCGACATGGATCCGAATACGGCCGCGGCCTTTGAAACTCATAAAAAAAGTAATCCTGAGGCGTTTATCAGACCCGAAGGCTTTGAAGCCATGACCAATCCTTATTCCCCTCCCCAGTTCGTTCCTGGTCCCGATGTTTTGAAACGGGCGGTCGGGGAAGCAGATATTGCCATAGTAACCCTTGGGCGCAATGCCGGGGAAGGTGGAGACCGGGTGGAAAATGATGATTTCCTCCTGACGGATATGGAAAAAACCCTTATTCAGGATGTCAGTGAAGCTTTCCACAAGGCGGGAAAAAAGTGCGTTGTTGTGATGAATATAGGAGGTGTTATCGAAACATCTTCCTGGAAGGCCCTTCCGGATGCCATCCTGCTGGCCTGGCAGGGCGGGCAGGAAGGCGGGAATGCCGTTGCAGATATTCTCAGCGGGAAGGTAAACCCAAGCGGAAAATTACCGATGACCTTTCCTGTCCGATTGGCCGATCACGCCTCTTCCGCAAATTTTCCTATGGATGGAGAGCCTATTAGTTTTACGGACGCCCTTTTCGGGGTCGAAGACAAAGCAGAAAGCGAAAAAATCCCCAATAATGATTTTACAAAATATGAAGAAGGGATCTATGTAGGATACCGGCATTTTGATAAAAATGATCTGGTCGTTTCCTATCCTTTCGGATACGGACTTTCCTATACTGATTTTGATATGGGTGCGATGGAAATCACTACGGATGATTCCGCTATAGAGGTTGGAATAACGGTTAAGAATATTGGGGAAGTTGCCGGGAAAGAGGTGATCCAGATCTATAGTTCCAAACCCGACACAGGCATAGACCGGCCCAGGCGGGAGCTGCGCGCTTTTGCCAAAACCCCCCTCCTCCTACCGGGGGATTCCACACGGATCGAGCTGAGCGTGCCGGTTTCAGAATTGTCGTACTGGAATGAGGACAGATCCGATTGGGAACTGGAAGCGGGCACCTATATCCTGGAAGCAGGCCCTTCTTCCAGGGATTTAAAATTGAGCATTCCCCTGGAAGTCGGTAGTTCTACTGGAGTCCAATAGGGTTACTAATTTTATACGCATCAAGTATTTATCGACAGACATTATGGAAGTAAAGTACATTCCCGGAACCAAAACCTTTGAAATCAAGGACGGCCTGAGGACGGTATATATAATCCTTAAGGTATTATGCCTGATGAATATCCTGAACGGGACTCTCTACTTTATAGGCAATCGCGTTCCCCCTTTTGGGTTTCTCCATTATATGTGGATTATTATTGGCCTGGCATCGCTGGTTTTGTTGTGGTTTTTTATTTTCCGCAAATCCACTTTAAGCAAAGTCCCGTATGATCAAATACTCAGGGTTTCAGAAAAAAAGGTCCTGGGAAAAAAGAAACTGCAACTACAACTCAAAAACGGCAAAACCCGGGATCTGCCTCAAATGAAAAGAGTTGCAGATCATTCTGTCCTCAAAAAAGTTTTTGAGGATGCGGGCTTTGAGGTGAGGTAGAACTACCCCACCCAAAGCACAAACAGTACCCCTCTTCACGAAATTCTGGCTGC
>CAZEQO010000184.1:0-3198 GCA_964514365.1 uncultured Robiginitalea sp.
GGAGCCTACGGATCTAAACTCTATTGTGATGAACTTGGTTTTTTTCTGAATAATGAAATGGATGATTTCAGCTCAAAGCCCGGAACCCCAAATATGTTTGGGCTTATCGGGGCAGAAGCAAACAGCATTGCCCCTGAAAAAAGAATGTTGAGCAGTATGACCCCGACTATTGTCGAAAGGGATGGGAATCTCTGGATGGTTGTGGGTACTCCGGGAGGCTCGACGATTATAACAGCTGTCACACAGACCATTCTCAATGTATACGAATTCGGGCTGTCCATGCAGGAAGCTGTAAATGCCCCCAGATTTCATCACCAATGGCTCCCTGATGTCATAACTTTCGAAAATGAGGGCTTTTCTCAATCCCTGAAGGATAGTTTAAGGGCTAAAGGGTACCAAATAAATGAGGGGCGAACCCCTATCATCGGAAAGGTAGATGCGATCCGGGTAATCAAAGGGGGTGGGCTTGAAGGTGGTGCTGACCCAAGGGGCGATGATCAGGCCGTTGGTTATTGACTGAAGTCTGAAAGTCCGTATTCGTGTAATAACATTTGCCAGTCCGAATCATCCCGTATTTGCATAATTCCTCTGGATAGTATTCCTGGCAGGCTATCGTGGACTTTTGAAATTCCAAAACCGTAAAACTTTGCGTCGTATTTAATGGGTAAAACCTGTATTTCCTGATCCAACGATAGGACTGATATTTCTGCTCTTAGAATCTCTTCATCAAACATAAAGCCTTTAATCTCCTCACGCTTCAAGGCGTTCAAACCCTCTTCAAGACTCGTATAGGCGTTGACATCCCGAAAAAAATGGGTTTGGAGGTAGTCGTGAATCTGGGAATTTGCAATGGTCCCAACTTTATGCATTTTGAAGTTATCCAGGGCGGAGACGTCATTGGAAATTTCATTCACAGCTATATTGGAAGCAATACCCGCTGTAAGGCCAGAAACAAAAAGAAGCCCCCCGAACATGAGTAAGAGGGCGGCGATTTTTCCCCACACCGTTTTGGGGGCCTTGTCGCCATATCCTACTGTTGTGAGTGTAACTGCCGACCACCATACCCCATCCCAAATTCCGGCAAGACCTTTTCGGAAGTGTTCGGTATTGTGGCGCCATTCAAAGTACCAACCCAATACCCCGAAAATAAAAATGACCAGGATGAGAATAAAAATGCCCTTGAGGAAATTTGAATTGAACAGTCCCCTGAAGGTATTCCTCACTTTTTGCCAGGCCGAAGGTATAGCGACTGCCACTGCCCCATGGGAAGCGTAGTAAGGGGTGGTAAATTGAAATTTTGATGAACGGTCAGCAGTGAGGCTCAATGGGGTAATCGCAACGTCCACAGTACCGTTTTCAAGGGCCTGCAGAAGATCCATATATGGGTAGGAAGTATATTTGTAAGCGTACGGCTCACCCCTCATTAATTCTTCCCAGATCCTGTAGTTCAGCCCGTCCAGCCTGCCTTCAGAGGCAAATATGAAAGGAGGAGCCTCTGTGTAACCCACTACCAGGGTGTCTTTTGGGGTAATTCCGAACAGGGAAGTATAAAACAACCCGCTGAGCACAAGACAAAACAAGGTTTTCATGAAACGCCCAGCTTTTCTTTGAGTTCCTCCATAGATTGCTTCAACTCCCTCAGCAGTCCATTTTCAGTATTTGTTTCAATGCCAAAGGTAATTTTACTGCTGACGAGCCAGACCTCCTGAATTTCCTCCGTGTGTATTTCATAGGGCGAGTAAGAAGCATTGAGCGAAATCAGGCGTACGCGATCCGATCCGGGAATTTTTTCCATCTTCTTGACCACCACGGCATCCTTCAGTACAATGACATAAAACCGGTTTGGATTAATGTCGTCCCAGTTTTCAATACCCCGGGCGAGGACCCAGTCTTCGGGCTTCAAATTGGGGAGCATACTGTCTCCTTCTACTTGAAACCCCCGGTATGAGGCATTCCGGAACTGTGGAAGGGGCAGGTCAAAAGCCGGGAGTTTGCGATACCAGCTCGTATCCTGAATGTTTTGAGGGTAACCGGCTGCCGCTTTTGCATTTACGAGAAGAATATTTTCCTTTTCCGCAGAATCAACGCTTACCACCTTGGGCATCACACTCACTGAATCCGTATCCAGATAGCGTTTATTACTCTCCCCGTAAAGCCAAAGTGGATTGATCCGATACAGGCGCAGTAACTCGGTCACCACCTTTCCGGTCAAGCGGGTACGCCCGCGTTCGATATCTGCAGTAGTGCTGGGTATCCCAAGGTTTTGGGCAAATTCGGCCTGGGTAAACCCCAAATCCCTGCGCACTTCGGTGAATCTCTTGATTACTATTTCGTTTTCCATTTATACGGTAAATCTGTGAGTTGAAGAATCCCGGGGGAATCAAATGTATTAAAAAATGGAAATATTCCTAAATATTATATGGAATATTTCCTAATTATGGCTTATTTCCATATATTTGGATATATTCCTATTTAATGAAACCACATCATTATTTTTTCTTCGACGGTAGTTTCGCTGGATTCTTAAATGCCATTCAAAAGGGTTTAGAGGAATCCCATCCCAGGATTGCCTTGAATTCTTTAGACAATGCAGATACCCTCCCCCTTTTCGGGTCGGGGATAAAAATTGAAACGAAAACTCAAGAAGCCAAGCGCCTGTGGGAAGATTTAGGGCTTCTGGGGACAGAGTTCCAAAAGCGGGTGTACTACTGCTTCCTGCACGAAAATGTAAAACTCCGATCTGAGATTTACCCGTATATAGCCCACCTGTTTTGTCAGGATATAGAGGGAATTCAATACTTGGGTATTCAAGCCGGAAAAAAAGTGGATATAGCCGTTAGACATGTTTCCCGGGAACGGGACGCACAAGAGCGGGCGTTAATCTTTAAGGCGGATACGGATGGATTATGGTACAGTGAGATTCGACCAAAACACGATATACTTCCTCTTTTGTCGAGATACTGCAGGTCTCGTTTTCCCTCTGAGCCATGGCTGGTGGTAGATGCCAACCGCAAAAAGTCACTCAGTTCGGTTTCCGGAAAGCTTACCCTGGCCGCGTGTCTGCAAAATGTAAGACCCGAATCCAAAACAATCAAAAGCTTTCATAGGGTCACCGATGCCGCAAGGGGCGAAAAAACAACACGGAACACACCCCCTACCCTCCCGGAAACTCCATCCCTTGTTGATCGGAAGACTCGA